>PKTU01000114.1 GCA_002869005.1 Deltaproteobacteria bacterium | reverse complement strand
GCGTATACAGTCTTTCTAGGAGAGGCCGACCTTAGCTCAGAGGAAATACTTTGGAAGGAACTCCTAGTCTTCTTCATGAACACAAGTTCTTCCTCTGGCTATTTGGACTTCCTCCGGTCTATTGAACCCCTTGAGTTTGACCCTGAGCTAACTGGGGACTACTTGGAATGCTTTCATTCTGACGCAGCGAAAACCTATGTCATGGATGAGTTGGACCATTTGTATATTGATCGCGAGGATGTTAAAGAACGCCTTGAGACGATGAATCTCATTGGCTCGCCAGGTGTGTATTTCGACTCACTGAAAGATGAAGATGAGGTCTAAGTGTTGTAAGAAACAGGTCGGGTTAAGGAACGAAAATACGACGGCATATTGCGTCGGTTTATGCATAGAAACCTGACTTGCTTTTTACCGCAATGACCTGAGCAAGTGATTTTTCCTCGGCTATTAGGATGGGCGAGTGAGCGAGTTTCCGCGCTCAATTTCGACAAGCTTACGGTCGCGGAGCGACGAACATCCGAAGGCCTTATCTTCTTTGCCTACTTTCTTGGATAAGAAAGCAGGTCGTCCGGGCCGCTGAAAGCGGCAGAGAAAACGCCTTTAAATAGAGTGCAGCTCACAATCTAATCATCCCTTTGTAACCAATTCGCCCCTTTCGCGTCAAAGTTGGTAGCTACCTGACTTTGGGGATCTTTATGAATCAATCCGATTTTGAAGAGGTGGAGAGGCTCTGCGCCCTTCACGATACGGCGTCTTGCGACTATTCTCACTGCGAGCGCTTCTATAAGGAGCTGGCTCAATTCCTTGACGTTATGGAGGATGCGAAGCAGTGGAAGGTCGCCGACGTGGTTATGGAGGCGCTTGTAAACTGCGTACCCAACCCCTCCGGCACCTGCAAGACGGCAGACCGCGTTAAGGCCACTATGCGAAAGCTCCATGCCCTCGCGTCAAAGATGGCGGCCTGAGTCGCGCCTATTTGTCCCTCTCTCCAAAGAGCGCCACATAATTTGCGGGCAGCGCCGGTTCGCTCATCAGCCCCATGTTGAGGATCGGATATCTGAACGCGCCCTTTGACCGTACGTAATCCAGCCCTTCCGCCACCGCTTTAAACTTCGATGCAGGTATGATGAAGCTCATCTCGTGGTCCTGAGTGCCGGCGAACATGCGCTCGCCGGGGCCGGGCACCAGATAGGTGCACTCCCCTGAGGCAAGCACGCCGGCTAGCCACGCGGAGCAGCCGAAGCGGCCTGTTGAGGTGGATTTCACTCCCGCTCCGACCCCGAAGTTGGCGCCGTGAATGAGGGTGAGTATCTGCGCCGGGGTTCCGTAGACGGCGACCAGATCGGGGGTAAAGTCGCAGCGGGTGAGGGGGGCCAGCCAAACCTGATCATATTGGCCCTCAGGATGGCGTGGGTAGGTAGACTCCATCAGCTTGCCCACCTCAGGGTCATCCTGGTAGTAGCCGGAGACTGAGCCGGAGAGTAGGCCATCGGGTTGGATGTGGCCCATGAAGATTGAGCCGAAGGGGCAGGCGTGGTCATCGGCAGTGAAGACCATCGTCCACTCGAAGGTGCGAGCCAGAGTCATCCCCTGGCAGACCGCGAAGCGCTTTTTAAAGGTCGCGCGTGGGGATTTAGCCTTTTCGGGAGGCGTTTCCCCCGCCTTCGCCAGCTTGACTCCAACAGGCTTTGTGGCGGGCCTAACGTTTCTTTCAAGGGACTCCATCAGGGCATTCAGCGCATCCATTGGCAAGCTCCTTTTTACGACTCCGGCTTAGTTTTACAGAATGCTCATCTCCAGCTTTTCAAGTTCTTTTATCTCGTCGCGGCAAACCGCCGCGCGTTCGAATTCAAGGTTTTCGGAGGCTATTCGCATCTCTTCGCGCAGCCTCTTTATCTCCTTTTCGATATCGGTGGGGATAAGCTGCTCTTCAAGCTCTACACCCTTGTCCACGGTTACGTAGTCCATCTCGTAGATGGAGTTTAGCACCTCGCCGATATTGCGTTTAACCGATTCGGGGGTGATGCCATGCTCTTCATTGTATGCAACCTGCGTCTCACGGCGGCGGGCGCACTCAGCTATAGCCCGCTCGATGGAGCCGGTGACTTCGTCGGCATAGAGAATTACCCGGCCATCCACGTTTCGCGCCGCGCGGCCGGAGGTCTGAATGAGGCTCGTCTCGGAGCGCAGGAAGCCCTCCTTGTCGGCGTCCAGCACAGCAACAAGGGATACCTCCGGTATGTCGAGCCCCTCGCGAAGCAGGTTTATCCCGATTAGGACGTCGTGTACGCCCTGCCTCAGCTCGCGAATTATCTTCACCCGGTCTATGGTGGTGATGTCGGAGTGGAGATAGCAGGTCTTTACGCCCATCTCAGCGTAGTAACGGGTCAAGTCCTCGGCCATCCGCTTGGTGAGGGTGGTGACGAGGACGCGGTCGCCCCGCTCGGTGACGGAACGTATCTCATCAAGGAGGTCGTCAACCTGCCCTGTAGCCGGCCGGATAATCATCTCCGGGTCCACCAAGCCGGTGGGGCGGATTATCTGCTCTACGATGTGGCCCTCGCCGCGTTTGCGCTCGTAGACCGCGGGAGTCGCTGATACGTAGATCGCCTGCTTGACCTTCTCCTCGAACTCCGTGAATTTGAGTGGGCGGTT
Organism: Deltaproteobacteria bacterium; assembly: GCA_002869005.1. GTDB lineage: Bacteria > Desulfobacterota > Deferrisomatia > Deferrisomatales > BM512 > BM512. The sequence continues at coordinate 27,449 of PKTU01000114.1, read as the reverse complement.
GTCGAGCGCCGAGGGTAAGCGAAAGCCGAACTCCACAAGCGTCTCCTTGCGGGAGCGGTCGCCCTTGTACATAGCGCCGACTTGCGGAATGGAGATGTGGCTCTCATCGGCTACGAGCAGAAAATCCTTGGGAAAGTAGTCGATGAGGGTGGGCGGCGCTTCTCCGGGCGCGCGCCCTGTAAGGTGGCGCGAATAGTTCTCGATGCCGGTGCAGTACCCCATCTCCTCGATCATCTCTAAGTCGAACATCGTCCGCTGCTCAAGGCGCTGCGCCTCGACTAGCTTGTTCGCCGCCTTAAGCTTCGGCAGCTCCTCCTCGAGCTCCGCGCGGATACTTTCAATCGCCCGCTCGATGACCTCTTTGGGGGTGGCGTAGTGGGAAGCGGGAGGGATTATGACCGATTTCATCTTGCCGAGGCGCTTGCCCCTAAGCGGGTCGACAAGGTGTATCCCCTCAATTTCGTCGCCGAAGAACTCAAGCCTTATCGCGTGTTCGTCCTCGTATGGGGGGAATATCTCCACGAGGTCGCCGCGCACGCGAAAGGTGCCGCGATGAAAGTCGATGTCGTTGCGCTCGTATTGAAGCTCTACGAGCCTCCTTAGCACAGCGTCACGCTCAACCTCGATACCCTCCTCCAGGTAGAGGATCATCTCCTCGTATGATTCAGGGTCGCCGAGGCCGTAGATGCAGGAGACTGAGGAGACGATGAGCACGTCGCGCCGCGAGAGGAGCGCGTGGGTGGCGGCGTGGCGCAGCATGTCGATGCGCTCGTTTATCGAGGAGTCTTTTTCGATATAGAGGTCTTGCTGGGGGAGGTATGCTTCCGGTTGGTAGTAGTCGTAGTAGCTTACGAAATACTCCACCGCGTTATCGGGAAAGAGCCCCTTGAACTCCTCGTAAAGCTGCGCCGCTAGCGTCTTGTTGTGGGCAAGGACCAGAGTCGGGCGCTGGATCCGCTCCACGAGATTTGCGATGGTGAAGGTCTTGCCTGAGCCGGTGACGCCGAGGAGCACCTGCGCGGGCGCCCCCTCCTCAACGCCTGCGGCCAGGGCTTTTACCGCGGCGGCTTGCGCCTCGCTGGGGGTGTACTCCGTGACGAGCTTGAACCTGTCGCCGCTCACCCCGCCACCGCTAATCCGCCTGGATCTTCCAGGTGGTTCCCTCCGGGCCGTCTTCCAATACTATCTTCTTCTCCGTAAGGAGGTCCCGGATCTCGTCGGCGCGGCCCCAGTCCTTATTGGCGCGGGCCTCTTTGCGCTCGATGATCATCTGCTCCACCCACTCGGGGTCCACATCCAGGGCGCCCAGCGCCTCTTCGCGAAGCTCGGCGAAGTAATCGCTCGCCGGCTCCTCAAAGAGACCGAGGACCGAGCCGACCTTGTGGTAACCGTCGAGTATCGCGCCAAGCAGGGCGAGGGTGTCCTTCGTCTCCTCGAACCCTTCGTGGAGGTAGTTGCCCGCCTGCCGGGTGAATTTGTGCAGATGGCCCAGAGCTCCGGCTGTATTGAAATCGTCATCCATCGCTGCGTCGAAATTTAAAAACATCTCAAGTAGCCCTTTGTAGAGCTCTTTGTCACGCCCGATGAGGTGGTCCGGGTCTAGCGCGGTTACCTCCTTGCCGGCAAGTGCTTCCTCGATGCGGCCTATGAGGGTGTAGAAGCGGTCCAGTCCGGCGCGCGCCTCCCTGAGGGAGGAGTCGGAGTAGTCGATGGGTGAGCGGTAGTGGTGCGATAGCAGGAAGAAGCGCATAACCTGATGGTTCACTTTTTCAAGGACGTCGCGAATGGTGAAGAAGTTGCCGAGGGACTTTGACATCTTCTCCTTGTCTATATTTACGAAGCCGTTATGCATCCAGTATTTGACGAAAGGTTTGCCGGTGGCGGCCTCGGCCTGCGCCGACTCATTCTCATGGTGGGGGAAGACCAGGTCTTTTCCGCCTCCGTGAATATCGAAGGTTTCGCCGAGGTACTTTTGCCCCATCACGGTACACTCGATGTGCCAGCCGGGCCGCCCTTTGCCCCAGGGGCTCTCCCAGAAGGGTTCGCCGGGCTTTGTCGCCTTCCAGAGGGCGAAGTCGAGGGGGTTCCTCTTCCTGTCGTCAACCTCTATTCTGGCCCCTGAGAGGAGGTCTTCCAGATTTCTCCCCGAGAGGTGTCCGTACTCTTTGAAGGAATCCACCGAGAAGTAGACGTCACCCTCAACCTCGTAGGCGTTTCCTGCGGCGATCAGCCGCTCGATATGGACTATCATCTCCTGTATGTGACCTGTCGCCCGTGGCTCCACGTCCGGGTGGAGGATTCCGAGGGCGTCCATATCTTCGTAGAAGGCGTCTATGTATTTTTGCGCAAGCTCGGCGGAGGTCATACCCTGCTCGTTGGCGCGATTTATTATCTTGTCGTCGACATCGGTGAAGTTTCGCACGTAGGTTACGTCGAAACCCGCGTACCTCAGGTATCTGTAGATAACGTCGAAGACCACCTGCGAGCGAGCGTGACCTATATGACAGAGGTCATAAACCGTTACCCCGCAGACGTACATGCCAACCTTGCCGGGGGTTATGGGGTTGAACGGCTCTTTGTTGCCCGTCTGAGTGTTGTAAATGCGTAGTGACATCGCTTACTCCGGTTAAATTAAAACGCCCACGTCAATGCGCATTGGACGTGGGTAAGACCGAGAGCGGAAAGTACCAGAAAGGGCGAAAAAAGTAAAGTTCGGCGCTACCCTTTGCGCGCCTCTTCATCCATCCTCTTAACGTCCTTTTTGAGTCCGTCAATTTCGCGTTCCAGCCGCTCTTTGAGATCTCCGGCGGGTAGCGACAAAATGGCCTTGCTGGCATAGTCGAGGGATTGACGCGGGTTTATATACCGCAAATAAAGGGCCAGATATGCAAACCCTTCGGCCTTTCTTCCAACGCCGCCAAACGCCATGCCGCGATAGTAGTCAATCTTTCGCCATATGCTATTTGAAACGGAAAGTTCATTTAACACATTAACTGCTATCTCCGGTTTTCCCTTCTCGACGGCGAGTAGGGCGAGGGTCCGCTTAAGCGCCTCGTCGGCCTCACCACCTTCCCACATGGCATAGAGTTCCTCGACAAGCCCCTCGGAGCGGCCGGTGGAGACCCTCACCATAGCGTCCTCATAGACGTGCTCCCTCCGTTCGGGGGCCAGCCTCTTAGCGTTGGCAATGGCTTTTTCTGCGTCGGGATATTTGCCGATGGAGGAGAGCACTCGCGCCGCGCCAATCTGGGCCTCATAGTCGCCGGGGTTTTCATTTGCTCGAATCACAACCTCGGCGGGGCCCCAGCTTCGCTTGTCGATTGTGAGAACGCGCGCTTGCAATAAGAGAAATTCCGGGGATGGGTGAGCTTTCATCTCAGCCACGCCGGCGAGCTCCGCAGCCATGTAATCTGCTCGCGAGTCGGGGACAGGGTGGGTCAAAAGGTACGCTGGAAAATCCTCCGGCAAGTTGGAGCCTGCGCCCAGCTTCTCCATCATGGTTACGAGGCCCCACGGGCTGTAGCGGGAGGCTTTTATTGCCCTCATTGCCAACCGGTCGGCTTCCTCCTCGTGGGCGCGTGAGTAGGAGAGGGCCTGCGTCTGCGTGGCAGCGGAGCCGAAGGTCATCGCCGCCGCGCCCATGTTCGGGCTCCCCGCCATCGATATGAGTACACCCGCGAGCATCGCCGCCGCAGCTTGAATCTGTAGGCGCTCGCTGGACTCGAACCTCCTTGAGATGTGTTTTCCGTATATGTGCGCCATCTCATGGGCGAGGACTCCGGCAAGCTCATTCTCATTTGTCATTGCGAGGATTATGCCCGAGGTAAAGTAGATGTAGCCCCCCGGGAGGGCGAATGCGTTTATCGAGGTATCCGCTATGACTCTCACCTTAATGGGGTAGGGCGGCTCACCCATCGAATCCATCAGTTCAGCCGCTATCGAGTTTATGTAAAGGTCAAGGTATGGGTCGTCGGAGAGTTTGAAGGTGGCTTCGACCTGGGCGGCTGCGCGGTCGCCCAGCTGGCGTTCCAGAGTTTTTGTGAGCGCAAGCACGGGGGAGGGCATAAGCAGTATCGTCGCCGCGAATAGGAGGAGCGTCGCCAGTGATATCTCTTTTCGTAAAGTATGCATGCCCTTGAGGTTACCTTATTTTTAGCTGTTTCGAAAGCTCCCGCCCTTCCATGGGCGGGGATGACATGGTACCATTTCTCCGTTTTTTAATTGTACGAACATCGTAAGAAGGTTGGACGCATTGGACCACTCAGGAGTTTTCCCATTCTCTGCCCTGGTCGGTCAGGAGAAGATGAAGTTGGGGCTCATCCTCAACGTTATCGACCCGACCATAGACGGGGTACTTATTCGCGGCGAGCGGGGCACAGCCAAATCCACCGCGGTGCGCGCTCTGGCGAGGCTTCTTCCGGAGAGGGTCGTTGTCGAGGGGTGCCAGGTAGGGTGCTCGCCCGCTAAAGCGTCGATGCTTTGCCCGGAATGTACAAAACTTCTTCTGGCCAAGGGAGCACTGCCGACCGTTACGCGCAAGATGCGCGTTGTGGACCTTCCGGTGGGCTCCACGGAGGACCGCGTCGTGGGCGCGCTGGACATAGAGGCCGCACTTAAGACCGGTACTATGGAGTTCATCCCGGGAATTCTTGGGAAGGCAAACGGCGGCTTCCTCTACGTAGACGAGGTTAACCTCCTTGAGGACCACATAGTAGACGTCCTCCTCGACTCGGCGGCGATGGGCATAAACCGTATAGAAAGGGAGGGGGTTAGCTACTCTCACCCTGCGCGGTTCGTGCTTGTCGGGACGATGAACCCCGAGGAGGGTGACTTGCGCCCGCAGCTGCTAGACCGCTTCGGGCTTTGCGTGGAGGTGCGGGGGATCTCAGACCCTGAGCTGCGCGTGGAGGTGATGCGCCGCCGCCGGGCTTTCGAGCGCGATCCGCAGCGCTTCAGTGAGGAGTGGACTGAGCGTGACTTGGAGCTGGGCGCCAAGATCGCCAATGCGGAGAAGCTCCTAAAACACATAAGCGTAGATGACGAGACCCTTGAAGTTATCGCCGCTCTGAGCATAGACCTCGGCGCCGACGGGCACCGCGCCGATATGGCGATGGTTAAGACCGTCTCCGCGCTCGCCGCCTTTAAAGGTAGGCAAAACGTTACGGATGAGGATATCCGCGAGGCCGCCGAGCTTGTATATCCTCACCGCATGAAGAAAAACCCTCTTGAGGAGCGGATACTCTCCGAAGAGGAGGTTGTAACCTCCATCAAAAATTCCCGCGAGAAGTTAAAAGAGAAGAAATCCACCCGTCACGGTAAAAAAAAAGCCATCTGAGCCCGGAAAAAAAGTCCTCCGATAGAATAGTCGTCGACGACAAGGTCTATGGGGCGCTTGAGCGCCGTTATCTCGTCAAGAATTTAAGGAAGACTTTAAAGTTCCGTGGCCCCGCCTCTCGCGGACGGCGAATAAGGCGCACCGGCGTAACGGGCTCCGGCCGTTATGTGAAGGCGCGGCTACCAGGCGCGGAGCCCGCTCCCGTCGCGCTGGACGCCACCCTGAGAGCCGCCGCGCCAATGCAGCGCCTACGCCGTGAGCTCGGCCTTGCCGGTGAGGGGGGCGTCTCCATACGTCCAGCGGACCTGAGGCACAAAGTTCTCTCCCGCCTCACCGGGGCCTCGATACTCTTCACTGTCGACGGCTCAGGCTCCATGGGCTCCGAGGAGGTTATCAGCCATGCAAAGAGCGTGGTGCTCTCCCTGCTAACCGACGCATACCAAAAGCGCGACAGAGTTGGTTTGGTGACTTTCAGGGGAACGGAGGCGAAGGTGGCGCTGCCCTTCACTACCTCCGTCGAGCTGGCGCAAAAAAAGCTGGCTACCCTCCCAACCGGGGGCAAGTCTCCTGTGGCGCTTGCGCTGGCTAAATCCATGGAGGAGCTTGCCCGCGAGATGCGAAAAAATCCCGGAAGGGTGCCTTTCTTCATAATCCTCACAGATGGAAGGGCGAATATTTCGATGGCCGGGCTGGACCCATTCGATGAGGCGCTAAAAGAGGCGCGGAGGGTGAGGGGTCTTGGTATAAAAACGCTGGTGGTCGATACCGATTTTACCTGGATAGATTCATTTCCCTATGCACGGGCGCTGGCGGAGGAGATGGGCGCAAAGTGCGTCAGGCTTGCGGACCTCAAAGCGGAGTCGGTGCTGGACTTCGTCTCGGGCTGAATTTCAACAAAGGCCGAAAATTTTCTGAAAACGGCTTAAAAAAACTTCGCGCGCCTCTTCCATGCTTACTTTATCGCCGGTGATTGAGGCTATCGATGCCGTAGGTGTTCCGGGGTCGCCGCATGGCACTATAAGGTCAAATAATGAGAGGTCAGGCGCAATGTTGAGCGCGACGCCGTGGTAGCTGACCCCTCTGGATATCGCCACCCCGACAGCGCCGATTTTCCCGGCTGAGGTATATACGCCGGGTTTACCCTCAATCCGATAACCCTCTGTGCCAAAATCAGCCGCTACGCTGAGCATCGCCTCTTCAAGGTTGTAAATATATTCGCGGACGCGCAGGCCACGCTCCCTGACCTTGAGGATAGGGTAGGCGACAAGCTGCCCCGGTAAATGTATAGTAGCTTCGCCGCCTCGCTCAACGCGAAAGAGCTCCACGCCCAGCCTTGTAAGGGTGCTCTCGTCGACGAGAAGCCCCCTTAATGAGGCGTTCCTGCCCAATGTGACCACCGGGGCATGTTCGCAAAGAACAAGCGCCTCCGGGAGCGTACCGGCTATGACGCCCTCCAGGCGCTCTCTTTGCAGCGTCCAAACCTCCCGGTAGGAGGTGAGGCCCGTGAGAGGTATCAAGTCGAAGCTAGCCACCCGACCTCGCCTTTACGTAGCCCTCTGCGGCTCTATAGGAGGTGCGGGCGAAGGGGGCGCCGGCTACAAATGAGAAGCCGATCTCCTCACCGGCCGATGCCAGCTCAGCGAACTCCTCCGGCGGGAGGTAGCGGGCTACAGGGTGGTTGGAGGGGCCGGGACGAAGGTACTGTCCCAAAACCAGAATCTCCACCCCTGCCTCGAATAGTTCAACCATAGCTTCTGTCACCTCGCTTCGCTCCTCCCCCATACCGAGCAGGATCGATGATTTCAAGATGGTCTCGGGGGAAAGCCGCTTCGCTTCTTTCAAAACATTGAGGGAGCGGTCATGGGAGAAGGCGGGGTGACGCAGGGAGGGCGAAAGCCTCCTCACCGTTTCGATGTTGTGCGCCAATACATCGGGAGAGGATGCCAATAAAGTATCGAGGGGCCCGTCAAGATAGTCTGGTATCAATACCTCTACGAGCGGTGGCGGGGAGAGCGCTTTAATAGACCGCACGGCTTCAGCGTAATGAGATGCGCCGCCATCGGGCAGGTCATCCCTGGTTACGGAGGTCAGCACTACGTAGTCGAGATTAAGGTCCGTTGCCGCGGCTGCAAGACGCCGGGCTTCACCCTCCGGAGTCTTGCCCGACACCGCCCTCTTTACCGCGCAGAAGGCGCACCCGCGGGTGCAGGTGTCTCCCAATATTATGAAGGTCGCGGTGCCTGTGGACCAGCATTCACCCCTATTGGGGCACTGCGCCTCCTGACAGACGGTGCTGAGGCCATGCGATGAGAGGGCGCGTTTTACTCTCGAAAATTCAGCGGAGTTGGATAGAGGACGCTTTAGCCAGCGTGGCTTTTGTCTGTAAGGGTTACTTTTATCCATTTTGAGATTATCCCCTTTACCTGCGAAAAATGGCAAAGGGATTTAAAAAAAAGAGGGGAGCCGCCGGGCTCCCCTCCTTAACTCTATTTTTTTCGGAGTCAGGTGGTTTTGGGGCGCTCCATACCATCCTCCTCAAAAGCGGTGCGTATCTTGTCCAGCGCTTCAATCTGTATCTGCCTAATGCGTTCTCTAGTGACGCCGAATTCGTCTCCGATTCGCTCAAGGGTCATCGGCTCCTCGGAATCAAGGCCGAAGCGCAACGCGAGAATCTTCCTCTCGCGTTCGGAGAGGGTGGAGATGAGTGTGTGCATGTGCCCTACAAGCTTATCCGTATGCAGGGTCTCAATCGGGTCATCCAGGCTGTGGTCCTCAAGCTTGTCCTGTAACGTGAACTCCCCCTCTGTGTTCAGTGTCTGATCGATTGAAAAGACTTTGCGGCGAATCGCCATTAGCCTCTTCACATAGGCGGGCTTGAAACCGGTAACTTCGCAGAGGTCTTCGATGGTTGGGGAGTCGACCCCATCCCTGCGCATACGCTCCTTTAGCCTGCGGATACGTTCAATGTCATCGGATACGTGGACGGGGAGGCGGATGGTGTGAACCTGGTTTGTCAACGCCCGCTCGATGGACTGACGTATCCACCATGTCGCATAGGTGGAGAAGCGGCAATCTTTTTCAGCCTTGAAGCGCTCGACAGCCTTTATGAGGCCGACGTTGCCCTCTTCTATCAGGTCGGTGAATGGGAGGCCCCGGTTGACGTAACGTTTTGCTATCTTTACTACAAGGCGAAGGTTTGACTCGATCATCCTTGCCCGCGCAGCTGCGTCACCTTTAGCTATCTTGCGGGCGAGCGTTTTCTCCTCGTCCGCGGTAAGGAGGGTGGTCTTTCGTATCTCCTTGAGATAGAGACCGATGGCGCTCACGGATGATGCCGAAGGTTTCTTGCTGGTCGTCTTTGAAGAATAGGGATTCATCTTCCTGCCCATGACATACCCTTTCTCATGAACATTACGGGTGGACGAAATTTTCCACCACGTACTTTGAATCTAATCCAGCCCACGCAAAATGCAATGGGGTGACAGGAAAAAATCTAAAAAAGGATAGATATTTTCTAAACAAAAAAGAGGCCGCAAAAAAGCGGCCTCTCCTGATTTAATAATATATAACTGATAAGTATCTATAATTATTAAAACTCAGCGGCTTCAGGGAGGTCCTTTATGGCGTTCCAGGCCCTCTCGATCTCCGATTCGGGGAGGTCAAACTCTACTAGGTTGTTTGAGAGGTAAGCGTCGTAGGCGGACATATCGAAGTGCCCGTGTCCGGAGAGCAGGAAGAGGATGGATTTTTCTTTCCCCTCCTCCTTTGCCTTGAGCGCTTCATTTATCGCGCCCCTGATCGCGTGTGATGATTCCGGAGCCGGGACTATGCCCTCGCATCGGGCGAAGAGCAGCGCGGCTTTGAAGCAGTCCACCTGGTCGAAGGCCTCGGCCCGCATGAGCCCTTCGCGCAGAATCTCGGAGACGAGTGGCGCCATTCCGTGATAACGCAGCCCGCCCGCGTGTATTGATGGCGGCATGAAGGTGTGTCCGAGGGTGTGCATTGGCAGCAGCGGGGTCATACCGATGGAGTCGCCAAAATCATAGTGGAAGTGTCCGCGCGTCATCGTCGGACAAGCCGCCGGTTCGCAGCCGAGGATGTCGATCTGCTCTCCATTGATTTTGTCGAGAACGTAGGGCGCTGCGATGCCGAAGAAGTTGGAACCTCCTCCGCAGCAACCGATTACCACATCGGGCTTGTCTTCCGCGAGGGCAAACTGTTTCTTGGTCTCAAGGCCGATTATGGTCTGGTGCAGAAGCACGTGGTTTAGGACAGAGCCGAGAGCGTACTTTGTATCCTCGCGCCCTGCCGCGTCCTCGACCGCTTCCGATATGGCGATGCCAAGGGAGCCGTTGGAGTCGGGATTTTCCGCCAGAATTTTACGGCCTGCTTCGGTCTCTTTTGAGGGGCTTGGCGTTACGGATCCTCCCCATGTCTCCATGAGGATCTTCCTGTAAGGCTTTTGCTCATAGGAGATCTTAACCATGTAGACCTTCGCCTCTATGCCGAAGTAGTTGCAGGCTAGGGAGAGCGCGCTGCCCCATTGTCCGGCGCCGGTTTCAGTGGCTATCCGTTTAACACCCTCCTTCATATTGAAATAAGCCTGTGGTATGGAGGTGTTTGGCTTATGGCTCCCTGCCGGGCTTACACCTTCATATTTAAAGTAAATCTTGGCGGGTGTTCCAAGGGCCTTTTCCAGGGATGTTGCGCGGATAAGAGGGGAGGGACGCCACTTTACAAGTATATCCAGAACCTCTTCGGGGATATCAATCCAGCGGTCCTGGGATACCTCCTGCTCTATCAGGGCCATCGGAAATAGAGGGGCGAGGTCGTCGGGGCCTGCGGGCTTTCCGGTTGCCGGATGCAGCGGAGGGAGTATCCCTTTGGGCAAGTCAGGAATTATGTTGTACCACTGCCGGGGAATTTCAATGTCGTTTAGAGGATATTTGATTTGCTGCATGAGGGTTAACTCCTGGCTTGGTATTTATAGAAACAAGAGACAATTCCCATTAATTCTTACTCGAAATCAAAAATACTGTCCAGTGAAACCTCTTTAGTATAGAAGTTGGTTTTTTTTAAAAATTTCCCTAAAAAGCACTATATATTGAAGGGTGTAGGGGGGGCTTATACAAAATGTTGTTTTGTTGCCGAGGTAGTAGAGGTCAAAAAACACACCCTTAATTAATTAACAACTTAAAATTAGAAAGCAATATTTAAAGTAAATGATGATTTTAATAGAAAATAAGTTGCAACATACTAATTGTTTGGGTATAGATATTTTTAACGTATAATTATTTCACCTCTAGATCAGCGGAGGCAAAAATGGACAAAAGAACTTTACTACAGATGACCGCCGATATCGTTGCATCCCACGCTTCGATGAATGAACTTGCTAAAGACGATTTGCTTAAAGAAATTGATCAGGTATTCGCCAAGCTCGCCTCTTTAAGTGAGAACGTAGAAATCAACATCGATTTAACTGAGGCTGATGAAGTTGAAGAGAGCCAGGAGGGTAAGCCCGCGGTTCCGCTCGAAGCGGCTTTTGGAGCGGACAAGGTCTTTTGCATGGTCTGCGGCAAGGGGATGAAGACTTTGAAGCGTCACCTCTCAACCGCCCATGACCTGAAACCGGGGCAGTACCGCAAACAGTACAATATTCCATCCGGGACGCCTCTGGTAGCGAAGAACTACTCCGAGAAGCGTAAAGCTATGGCCCAGTCCCTGAACCTTGCAGAGCGCCTTGTTAAGGCAAGGGCTGCAAGAGGCAAGAAGAAAAAGAAATAAATTGATATTTCTCATTTAAAAAGGCTGCCTCTTTAAAGGCAGCCTTTTTTATTTTACCAATTGTATGTCGCTAAATAATCTTGTTTAGCGGGTATTCGATTATTCCGGTAGCGCCAAGCTCCATTAGCGCCGGCACGACCTCTCTTACCACCGTTTCCGGCACTACCGTCTCCACGGAGAGCCAGTCGGAGCGAAATAGATTTGCCACCGTAGGAGCCTGGACGCTTGGTAAAAGCTCAACAATCTCCTCAAGCACTTTATCTGGCACGTTCATCTTTAGCCCGACCATATCCTCGGCGCGAAGCGCAGCTTTGAGGAGGAGGGCGATCTGGTCGATTTTACGGCGTTTTTCCGGGTCAGCATATGCCGCTTTTGACGCGATGAATTTGGTGTTGGTGACCAGCAGCGTCTCTATTATCTTGAGGCCGTGGGCTTTTATGGTTGAGCCGGTCTCCGTAACTTCGACTATGGCGTCGCAGAGCCCTTCGACCACCTTGGCCTCCGTAGCGCCCCATGAGAACTCTACCTCAACGTTTATTCCGCGCTCAGCAAAGTAGCGCTTTGTAAAGCCGACCATCTCCGTGGCGATTTTCTTGCCCTCAAGGTCTTCAGGCTTATTGCAGGGCGAATCTCCGGGCACCACGAGAACCCAACGAGCGGGGTTTGTCGAGACCTTCGAGTAGACGAGGTCGCAAACCTCTACCACGTCAGAGTTGTTTTCAAGTATCCAATCCTTGCCCGTGAGCCCAGCGTCGAGAACGCCGCCCTCCACATAACGGCTCATCTCCTGCGCGCGAACGAGGGAAAGCCGCAGGTCTTTGTCGTCGACGGATGGGAAGTAGTTGCGGGAAGAGGCGCGTATCTTCCATCCGGCACGGCCGAAGAGCTCTATCGTTGACTTTTCAAGGCTACCCTTTGGAATACCTACTTTGAGGACGCTCATTTTTTGTAGACCTCCTCCGGGTCGAAGAGAAGCTCTCCCTCCTCAACCCAGCCGTTTCCGTCCCAGCGGCGGTAAAAGCAGGTGCGATGCCCGGTGTGGCAGGCAGCCCCGCCGATCTGCTTTATCTTAACGACTATGGCGTCGGCGTCGCAGTCGAGGAGGACCTCTTTTACCTCCTGCACGTTTCCGCTGGACTCGCCCTTCATCCAGAACTTGTCTCTGGAGCGGCTGTAGTACCAAGCCTTTTTGCTTTCGAGGGTGCGCCTGAACGCCTCCTCGTTCATATATGCGAGCATGAGGACTTCGCCTGTATCCGCGTCCTGGGCGATCGCGGGCAAAAGTCCGCCGCCTTTCTCGAAGTCGGGTTTTAGCATTTGAAAATCTCCTGAAATGATTTGAACAATAAAGCTATCTGTTGCGCGGTCTGAGTGACGTGACGGGCCCCTTCAATTTTATGCCATAGCTGCCGTCGGGCATCTTGTACTGCGATAACATGGCAAATATCAAGGGAAGTTTTCGTTCTGCGGCGCTGCTTGCCGAGTTTACGGTAATATCGAGGTCGACGGCGGAGCGGCTTAGCATTCTGTTAACATTGCCGTTTCCTTTAACGCTAACTTCTATTTCGCCGCCGGAGAGGTCGCAACTTTCAATGGCAAGGCGTTTGCCGCTGGCCTTGGCCCTTATCCGCCCCATGCCTAGGTCTATGGCGGGCAGATCTAGTATGAAGGCTTTTCCCGGCCCTACGTTGACGGAGGCGATGTCCGCCAGGAGTTCGCCATCCAGGCCGTTGTCTCCCGAGATAAGGGTAGCTCGTCCGCTTACTGAACCGCTCACCGGCGGCAGCCCTTCAATCTCTATGGAGTCTGCCGCCCTCGACAGGGATATTTCCCTGAAAGTAACCTCGGCATCTTTTGTGTAAGGGTTTGCCATCATAGAAACCTCTCCTCCAAATATCATACCGCCCAGCGAAAAGGAGGGCTCTCCGGAAAAAAGTGTCGCGATGACAGGGCTTGCGGTGAGCTCACTAACGGTTACGTTTAACGGTACCTTGTCAACCTCCGTTATCTCAACCCGCTCGGCAAAGAGCCCCAGAAGGCCGCCGGGTCCTAGGCCGACTATCCGCGCCCTTACACCCTCACTCGATAAACGGTCCTCAGCCATGCGCGCTATGCGCTCGTAGGGAAACTGGCGGTAAAGGGAGAAGAGAAAGACAGCCACCCCGAGGGCGGTAAGCGCTATTACCTTAAAAAGTTTCGCTCTCCTAGATTTCATCTATCTACTCGGAGTCACGGGAGGGCGGCTGGTAGGAGGAGATCTCAATCTGCGCGTCGATTAGCTCCTTATCGTCGAAGCGTGGCTTTATCCTCAGCTTTTTTATCCTGAGAAGCGCCGGGTTGGGGCCAGAGGGGTTTTCGACGCCGTGTAAAAAGCGTACCAGCATGGGCAGCCTAATCTTGTCCAGCTTCATCTCGGAGATCGCCTCGCGGTAATGGCGGGTATTTTCTCCGGGCTTCGGCTTCATCTGAGTGATGTTGTTCTTGATGCCGAAGTTGGACGCTATGGTCTCCAAATGGGAGAGGGGAGAGAAGTTGCTGTCGGCGGTTATCTTCCCCTCGGTCTCGGCGAGGCGGTCGACGAGCTCTATATACCTGCCTGAAAGATCCTCTACCTTTGAGAGGCGTTCCGTCTCGTACTGGATTTTTTTGTCCAGAAGCTCAAGGTTGGAGTTTACCGGGTCTATGATGAGCGCCCATATTATTCCGACAAACAAAAGCACGCCGCCGACAGTTATGATCATTATCTCTCTGCGTGAGAGCCTCATTTAGCGCCTCCCTCATAGAGAATAGTCATCTTGAAGATAACTGCGTCGGCGGTTACACCCGCCTTCGCATCGGTAACAGCAACGGAGGTGAAGCGGTCGTAACCTTCGAGTTGCGCCTTTACTTTGTCGATTGAGTCGAAGGAATCGGTGCTGCCTTCAATGCGAAGCCTGCCGGGCTCAGCTTGGAAATCCCTAAGCTCAACCTCGATATCCTGGGGAATCCTTGCCGAGAGCTCTTTTAGGAGCGAAAGCGGCGACAGATCCCGATCCAGTATGGAGCCGAGCGCTGCGGCACGCTCCTCCAGCGCTTTGACACGCGTCGAGAGCTGGTTTACTTCATCCACAATATTGGTCACCTCTGGGAGCGCCTGGGTGAATGCGCTTCTGACTCGCCCGTTTAGATTTTTGAGCTCACTCTCTTTGTCCGAGGTCTCCATCCAAACCGTAGCGCCCCAAAGTATCGCCAACAAGGCTACATATACTCCGGCGGTAATCAGGTTGCGTTTTTTGGGTAAGGTGCTGCCCGCCGGAGCCATGTCGCCCGTCAGGAGATTGATTTGACTTCCGTTCTTTATCCCCGTCTCTCTTAGAGCCAGGCCGAGAGGTATCGACCAGGAGGGCCAGCTTGCCCGGAACTTATCGCTGCCGACCTCAACCATTGGCGGAAGCGGAAGGAGTGAAACCGGGCAGTCAACGCCGTCAGAAATTACATTAATATCAAGAGATAAACTACCGGGACCAGAAAGGAAAATATTGTCTGGTCTAAACCCTGATGCGGACCACAGCGTTAGTGCTCTTGAAAGCTCGCCGACAAACTCCGACAGGTCCTCCTTGACTCCTGGGAGGACAAGTTGTTCCTTGTAGCCCTCCTCCTTTGTAAGGAGCACACCCTGGGATAGCTCTTCGTCCACCTCGATTATAAGATGGTTTCCACCCTCCGGATGGATTGCAGCGTGCAGGGTCATAAGCGCAGTGGGGTCGCTTTCGATTATCGCGGGGGCTGCGCCCTTGAGGGTAAGCCGGTCCTTTAGCGAGGAGACCCTCTCATCCCTTGTGGCTGCGACAAGGACCTTAGCGCCCTTCGGGGTCTTGTAAAGATATTGCGATGCCGTAAGGAGGTTTTCAAGGGTAATCGGCAGCGTGTCCTCGGCTTCGAGGGGGGCTGTTTGGAGCGCTCTTCGTTTGTCGGTAAAGGGGACCTCGACAACGCGGAGAAATATGGCATCGGCGCCAAGGGAGGTTACTACGGTGTCGCAGGCGGGCGGCGCCCAGCCACTTAGTAAATCTTCAGAGGGGGAAGCGGTGAGTGTCTCCACTACATCTACGACGGTGGATCTAAAGCCACCCTTAAGCCTCACCACGGTGGCGCGAGAGGAATTGATCCTTATTCCCACGCTAGTTTTCGGCATCGCTCCCCCTGAAAGGAGAAGCTCTCCAGCAAAGGAGAGCGGTTACTTGGATAGTATACCCTAAAAAAAGTATCACCCCTCCCGGCTGGGGAGGGGTGAAGGTGGGTTAGTAGCCGAGTTTGCGCATCTGGCGGCGGCGCCTGCGGGCAGCCTTACGCTCTTTGATGCGGCGCATCTCGCTCTTCGATACGTAGAACGAGTGACGCTTTACGGCCGGCAGCACGTTCTTCTGGAAGTCCTTTTTCAGCTTACGGACTTCACGCTCGAAGTCACGGCGCGGGTCGCTTGGACGACCTTCGCGTTTGCGGTCTTCGTATGCCAAGACTAATCCACCTCCTCTCTTTTAGATTTTTGTGCCCTCCACAAGCGGAGGGAAATGGCTTTTTAACACCTCAAACCCAGTTATGTCAATGGTTTGTGGTCAGCCAAACGCCGCCTTCGAGGGTTTGACGCCCCCGTTGGCCGACGGGATTACTTCGATGAAAGCAAAAGAGTCTTCGGGTCTAGAATGACGCTGACCTCTTCGCCTTCGGCTGCGGTCGGGTTTTTATAGGCGCTGAGGCTGAGACCATCCGCGTTGGGCTCAATTGCGACTATCACGTCGAAAAGGTCCTCAATCGGAGCGACCATCTCGTTTAGCTCTCCGTCCTCACGGTGGGTCCTTGTGGCTACCCAGGTCTTAAGGCCGGACTCGCGGGTGTATGTGCGTAAACTGTCCAAGAGCTCGCGTGACTGTTTGTGCAGGTCCACGCCATCTATCAGGACTACCCGGGGTGAGAAAATATTCTGCTCTATGAGGTCGCTAAGGCGCTCTTTTAAAGTATCTACGGAGAATACGTTGTTGCGGAAGGTTAGTATCAGGCGGTTGGTTACCGCCTCCTCCCAGACGCTTCTCGCCATCTCAAGGTCATAGCCGAGGGCGAGGTCTCTGTAGATCTCCTCATACCATGCCTGAACGTGGCTAACCGTCTCGCCGATGGAGACGTGGAGGACAGTGTTGCCGCGAAAGAGGTTGTCAAGCGCGATCTGTATAAGCATCGCGGTCTTGCCGGTGCCGGCGCGCGCGGCGATGAGGCCGGTCTGTCCGGGGGCGAGGCCTCCTTCGTGGTTCTGGTCGAAGGCCCTCAAGGGGTTTTTGGAAACGAGTTCGCTCTTCAGCATAATATAGCTCCTGTCACACAGTCGTATGACCTGTCCTGTTATCCGCATCCGCCGTTAAGCGGCACTCTGTTTTTTGAGCTCTTCCTGATACTTCTTAATGAGCTCTTCGGAGACCGACTTCGGTACGGGACGGTAACGTGCGAACTCCATCGTGAACTCGGCTTTGCCCTGCGTTGAGGAGCGGAGAATCGTGGAGTAGCCGAACATCTCGGAGAGGGGAACCTCAGACTCGATAACGGAGTAGTTGCCGTCCTCGCTGGTACCCGCGATGATGCCTCGGCGCTGGTTTATCGTCGCCAGCACAGAGCCCTGGAACTCCGAAGGGGTCTCGACGACAACCTTCATTATGGGCTCCAGAATCTGCGGGTCGGCCTTGGGGTAAGCCTGACGGAAAGCGCCGATGGCAGCCTGCTGGAACGCCATGTCGGAGGAGTCTACGGAGTGGGAGTTACCATCGTTTATCTCCAGCTTTACCCCGGTGACGGGGGCGCCGATGAGCGAACCCTTCTTGAGACAAGCCTGAAAGCCCTTGTCGCAGGAGGAGATGAATTCGCGCGGGATGACGCCGCCGACGATGGAGTCGACGAACTCGTACTCGCCCTCTTCAAGGGGAGAGAGGAAGCCCATGACGCGTCCGTACTGACCCGAGCCGCCGGTCTGTTTCTTGTGGATGTAATCGAAGTGGGTCTCTTTGGTGACCGTTTCGCGGTAGGCGACCTGGGGCTGGCCCACGGTGACCTCCGCTGAGTATTCGCGCTTCATGCGCTCGACGTAGACGTCGAGGTGAAGCTCGCCCATGCCCTGAATGATCGTCTCACCGCTCTCCGCGTCGATAAAGGTGCGGAATGTGGGGTCCTCCTTGGTGAAACGGCCGAGCGCCTTGGACATGTTGACCTGGGCCTTGTTGTCCTTGGGGGTGATTGAGAGGCTGATGACTGGCTCCGGAACGTGCATGGAGGTCATGGTAAGCCTTGCGTCGCCGCCGCAGAAGGTGTCGCCAGAGGCGCAGTCAATGCCGAACATAGCGACGATGTCGCCTGAGTAGGATTTGTCTATCTCCTCCATCTCGGCGGAGTGCATCCTGACCAGACGGCCTACCTTGTGCTTCTTGCCGGTGCGGGAGTTGACGATGGTGTCGCCCTTGGAAAGAGCGCCCTGATATACCCTGACGTATGAGAGCTGCCCGTAGCGGCCATCCTCCAATTTGAAGGCGAGGGCCACGAGCTCTTTGTCGGGGTCGGGCGAGACTATTACCTCGGCCTCATCCTTTTCAAGGTCGAGGGCGCGGTTCTCAACGTCCTTGGGGCATGGCAGGTAGTTCACGACCGCGTCAAGGAGGGGCTGTACGCCCTTGTTCTTATATGCGGAGCCCATGAACACAGGGGTCATGCCAAGGGTAAGGGTACCCTTCCTGACCGCCGCTATAAGGGTCTCTTCGGTAACCGCATCTTCGAGTATCTGCTCCATAAGCTCATCGGAGAACATCGACGCGGCGTCAAGCAGCTCTTCACGGCGGGTCGCGGCTTCATCGGCAAGCTCTGCGGGGATCTCTTCAACGCGGACCTTCTCACCGCTATCTCCGTCGAAGTAGAGCGCCTTCATGGAGACCAGGTCAACCACGCCCTTAAGCTCCGCCTCAAGACCTATCGGAATCTGCATAAGGACAGCGTTCTGCTGGAGCTTGTCGCGCAGCTGCTCGGTGACCCTGATGGGGTTGGCGCCTGTGCGGTCGCATTTGTTGATGAAGGCGATGCGCGGAACCTTGTAGCGGTTCATCTGCCTGTCTACAGTGATCGACTGGGACTGGACGCCGCCGACGGAGCAGAGCACGAGCACCGCGCCGTCAAGAACCCTAAGCGCGCGCTCGACCTCGATGGTGAAGTCGACGTGTCCGGGAGTGTCGATAATATTTACGAAGTGGTTGTCCCACTCGCAGTGAGTCGCGGCTGACGTTATGGTGATGCCGCGCTCCTTTTCGAGCTCCATATGGTCCATCGTCGCCCCGGCGCCGTCCTTGCCGCGTACTTCATGAATGGCGTGGATACGGGCGGTGTAAAACAAGATGCGCTCCGAGAGCGTCGTCTTGCCCGAGTCGATGTGGGCCGAAATGCCGATGTTCCTGATCCTGGAGATGTCTTCAATCATTTTTCCATACCTGTTCACCCCCTCTTCGGGAGCGTCCTCTATTTATATTTTCCTAAGTTTTGTCTTAACTTTCAGAGTTTTTCAGCCTCTGGCTGGNCTGGAAAGGGAGCGAATTCTATGGAGAAAGCCTCTCCATGTCAATAAAAAAAACTAGAAATCGGAGATTTATAATAATGTCGTAACGTCAAGGTCGTCTGGACAAAAACACGCCAATTTAGTTAACTGTTTTAACTGTACCTCATAATTTGAAAAACGGGAGTTAATGAGACCCGCTAATGACACCAAAAGAAGCGCTCAAATACATAGCTGAACTGGACAAGTTTGGTATTAACCTCGGCCTTGAACGTATGTGGTGCGTCCTGGAACTCTTGGGCAACCCTCAGCGGGCATACCCCTCGATACATGTTGCGGGCACCAACGGCAAAGGCTCAACCTCGGCGATCGTTGCCTCCATCCTTAAGGAGGCAGGGGTTCGTACCGGCTTTTACACCTCGCCGCCCCTTGAGTTCTTTGGAGAGAGGATGCGCATAAACGGCGAGCTGATGCCCGATGACAGTCTGCCTCCGCTCCTGACCCGAGTACTAGCCGCGGCGGAACGTTTCCCCATGTTAAAAGAGATGACCCAGTTCGAGGTCATCACGGCGATCGCTTTTTTATACTTCGAGCGTGAGAAGGTCGATGCGGCCGTCGTTGAGGTCGGCTTAGGCGGCCGTCTCGACTCAACCAACGTGATCGACCCCATAGCAACCGCCATTACAAATATAGCAGGGGAGCATATGGCTCACCTCGGCGGCACCCTTTACCGTGTGGGCGTCGAGAAGGCGGGCATCGCAAAGCCCGGGGTCCCGCTCGTTACCGGCGCTTCGGGCGCCGGGCTGGAAGCCATAAAGAACCGCGCGACGGAGACAGGGGCTCCGCTCTTCGTAAAGGGCGTTGATTTTGATGCGGCAATGGGGGCGAATGGTTACACGTACCGCGGAATAAATGACGATATAGATGGCATTAAGCTGGCGCTCGGCGGCACCTTCCAGGTGGACAACCTTGCCATTGCGCTGGCCCTCGTCGAGTGTTGCCGCGAGAAGTTCGATATAGATGATGAGGCGGTGAGGGCGGGGTGTCTAAATGTCCGCTGGCCCGGCAGAATGGAGCTCTTCGGTAAAGGGCCGAAGATTATGCTCGACGGGGCGCACAACCCCCATGCGGCAAAGGCGCTTGCCGAAGCGCTTAAAGCCTGCGCCGAAGAGCGTGAGCGTCTAATCCTGATCTTGGGAGTTTTGGACGATAAGGATGCTGCGTCGATAGTGGATGAGCTCGCCCCTCTTGCCGATGAAGTTATCTACACGCGCTCCGATTCGAGGCGTTCGCTTTCGCCTGAAGAGTTCGAGGCGATGACCCATGGGCGGGCAAAGCACTCCATAGTAAAGGCCGGGCTAAAGGAGGCCCTTGAGGAAGCTAGAGCTCTGGCCTTACCGGAGGATCTGATCCTCATTACGGGTTCGCTGACTATGGCGGGGCAGGCGCGCGCTATTTTAAGAAGCGAAGGGCTCCTAGGTTGAAGTTGAGATTCCTCCTTTTAGCAGCGCTCTTTATTTTATCGCTGCTCACTACCCCGCACCTGTCCCGCGCGGAAACTCTGGCATTGAGGGAGAGTCCGAGAAGACTCACCTTCAACGCCGATTCCCTTGATGTGGACGGGGAGACGATAGTCGCGGAGGGCAATGTGACAATTGCGTGGGACGGCAAGGTGCTCACTGCCGACCATGCACGTTACGAGCGTGTGGGGGGAAACGTTGTCGCCAAGGGCGACGTGGTCCTGATAGATACGGATGGAAACCGGGTGGAGTGTGAATCGGTCTCCCTCAATATGGAGACGCTGGAGGGGGAGATCACGGAAGGCAACCTCTACCTCTCGGACTCCGGCTACAGGATCAGCGCGAAATCCCTGCGGCGTACCGGTGAGCTCACCTACGAGGCGACAGACGCCAGCTTCACCGCCTGTGACGGCTCCTCGCCATCGTGGCGTTTCGATGCAGATTGGCTCAAAGTACGAATTGAGGAGTTCCTGACAGGCGGCAACGCCGTCTTCCGCATCGAAGAAGTACCCGTCCTCTATACACCCTGGCTTATATACCCGGCGAAGACTCAGCGCACCTCCGGATTTTTGCCGCCCAAGGCGGGCTGGACCACGCGCGGCGGGACGGAACTCAAGATCCCCTTTTACTGGGCCTTCGCGGATAACGCCGACATCACAATGACCACCGACTACAAGTCGCGCCTCGGTCTAGGAGAGACCTTCGACCTTCGCTACATACTTGCCGAGGGCCATGAGGGCAACTTCAAGGTGAAGGTGCTACACGACAAGGAGGAGGATGACAATGAAGCCGAGGTCAAAGGGGAGCACCTCTCCCGCTTTGGCCGGGATGATCTTCTCGATTTAAAGGTGGATTACGTATCCGACGCCAGTGATTACCGGGAAGATTCCGAGACCCTTGAGCTTCGGGGGATAGTGCGCAAGGAGAGCCGCGTCTACGGGGCGCACACGATGGAGCCGGGTACCCTCTTCCTCCTTGGCCGCTGGACACAGGCCCTCCTGGAACCGCAGGGCGACACTCTGCAACAATTACCCCGCCTGGGCTTTTATGGTGTCGAAACCCCCGTAGTCTACGGCGTCAACTCTTTCACCGAGGTGGAGGCAACCCGTTTTAAACGTGACGAGGGCGTCGACGGTGACCGTTTCAGGGTGAATCAGGGTTTGACGAAAGGCTTTGGCGACAACTCCGGCGGGGTGCGTCTGGGGGCAGGTTACCGTTACAACTATTATGACCTCAACTCTGAAACCTCTGAAAAGAGCGGCCCATGGCTAGAGGCGGACGGACGCGTCGCGCTGGGCCGTGAATGGGGGGAGGCGCTTCACATAGTGGAGCCCAACATAAATTGGCGCTGGGAGGAGCAAAACAGGGATGATGAGGTGGAGTATTTCGACGAGGAGGATATCTTCAAGGACTCCTCAACAATATTTCTCGGACTCACCAACCGCATCTTGAACACAGAGAACTTGCGGGAGCTCTTCTTGCTTGAGTTCGGCCGGGAGGTTGGGGTCAGACACCTTACCCGGCAGGGGTTCGCCTCGGTAGATTGGGAGAACTACAGAGCGGTGATGGAAATATCCCCATTTGCCGATGTGAAGCTTCGCCTCGACGGAGAATACGCCGACGACGATGGAGGGCGCTTCAACAGATGGACGGGGCTCTTGACGGCGAAGGACAGGCGCGGCGATGAACTGCGTTTTGAGCGGAACTACATACGGGGAGAGGCGGATTACCTGGACGGCGGTTTGATCATACCCTTCAATGAAAGCGTTTCGGCGTCATATAGAAACCGCTTCTCCTTGAAAGACGATATCAGGTTGGAGGATGAGGCGGGGCTAAAGTTCAGCCACCCCTGCTGGGAGGTCACTTTGACCTATTCCCGCGTCTATATGGCTGATGAGGATAGAATAGATTACCGCTACTACGCTACGGTCACGCTGGCCGGGCTTAACAGACTGGGTAAGTTCAGATGGTAAGGGGCAAGCTCTCACTAATTTTAATTGCCCTGGCCGCCATCTTCGCCGCTCTGCCCGCAATCGCTGATTACGATCGCGGCAGGAACGCCTATTACGACCTTCGCGCGGATGGAGCGCGTAACGCAAACCCTATCGAGTGGCGAGCTGTAGCGGGGCTCTTCGCCGGAGCGGAGCTTCAGGGTGACCGGCCCGCCGACGCACTTTACATGTCGGCATTCTGTTATGAACGCGCATACGCCATAGCTCGAAACGAGGCGGATTTTTCACGCTCTACCGAGTACTATATCAAGCTGGCCGACAGCTACCCTAAATCAAACCTTGCCGATGACGGTCTCTTTCGCGCCGGAGCGATGTTCGAGGGGGTTGGAGATACGGAGCGCGCCAAGGCCCTCTGGAGACGCATCGTTGAAGAGATGCCGGATGGAGATATGGCGGGCACTGCCAGAAAGAGTCTGAAAAAACGCCCGAAGCGTATATATTTCAAAGAAGCCCGTTATTTTTCCGCCCCTACCTATACTCGAGTCGTAATCGAACTTTCCGACCGCGCTGAGTACGCTTCCCAATCACTACCGCCAAATATTGAGGTAAAACGGCCGAGCAGGATATTTATAGATCTCGACGGTGTGGTAATGCGCGGAGTCAGCGGCGATGAACTCTCGATCCTGGACGGTCTCGTCACACGCGTCAGGCTCGGACAGCATACACCGACAAAGATGCGCGCCGTTCTGGACCTTGACGCCGACTCGGAGTATCGCGTCTTCCCCCTGTTGGAACCATACCGGGTCGTTATAGACGTTTTTAGAAGCGAGGGCGACGGCACTGGAAAACTCGGCTCAACCGGCGAGGAGGATATCGTCACCCGCCTTATAAGCGGCGCAAACAAGCCCGCCAAGAAGCCCTTGCGCACAGAGTCTCCCTCGGGCGCCTCAACCAAAACTGCCCCGTTCGGCGAGAAAAGATACCGCATAGTCATCGACCCGGGCCACGGCGGAAGCGACCCCGGCGCGGTGGGGAGGGGAGGGCTCTACGAGAAAACGGTGACGCTGAGGATGGCTAAGGCGCTAGCAGATAGCCTAAAGAAACGGCTGGATTGTGATATAAAGTTGACGCGCACAAAAGATACCACCCTCTCGCTCTCTGAGCGTACGGCAATAGCAAACGGATTCGGGGCGGACCTCTTTATCTCGCTTCACGCAAACGCATCGCGATCAAAGAAGGCTAGGGGAATCGAGACCTATTACCTTGACCGTTCCTCAGACCGCTCTGCCAGGCAAGTTGCCGCAATGGAAAACAAAAACACCGTTGATTCCGTCGCCGAGACCGAGCATATCCTGGCGGACGTACTCCTGGGGATGAAGACCCCGGAGTCGAAACGTCTTGCCGAAGCGGTGCAGAGCGAGCTTATTAACTACGTCACCATCAACCACGGAAACGTGCGGGACTTAGGGGTTAAAAGGGCCCCGTTTTATGTCCTCACCGGGGCGGTTATGCCTTCGATTTTAGTAGAAACGGCCTTTATCTCGAACCCGACTGAGGAAAAGTGGTTATCTTCTTCAAAGTACGGCGGGACAATCGCCCAGGCTATAACCCAAGCGGTGGAGAAGTACCTTACACAGTAGCCGATGCGCTTTACCGGAGAGAAAAGCTGCCAGATGAGTAAAGACTCCTTTGATATAAAATCCATCGACGAGAAGACGCCGCTGCCTGACAAGGGGCTGGTCGAATATTTCCGCGACCCTGAAAAACGCTCCGCGAGAGTCCGGGAGGTCGCCACGGCGATGCGTGCACGTGTGCGCGAGCTAAATGAGGTCTCCTCCAAGGGCCGCCGCGTCACAGCCCTACTCACGGCAATTACCGACCAGATAGTCGCATCTCTCTTCACGGCGCTCGTAGATGGAGGCCCCCTTGAAAAGGAGCCGATATGCCTTCTGGCTATGGGCGGTTACGGTAGGCGCGAGCTCTCACCATACTCCGACCTCGACCTGCTTTTATTGCACGGGGAGAAGGTCAACCTTGGAGCCTTCTCCGAGGATTTCCTCTATCCGCTATGGGACGCGGGCTTTGACGTGCAGTCGGTTACCCGCACGGTAAAGGAGAACATCTCGGTAAGCAGGGAGGATATCAGAAGCAGATCCAGCCTCCTCGAAGCGCGCCTAATCTTCGGCGACAAGGATTTGTCCGCAGATTTTTTCCGCCGGGTGGTAGAGGGTGAAATCTTCGGCAAGGGGGTCAAGCGTTTTTTGCGCGCCAAACTTGACGAGATGGATGCTCGCCACTCCCGCTTCGGAGACACCCTGTACATAACCCAGCCCAACCTAAAAGATGGGCAGGGCGGACTTCGTGATATACAGATGGCCTTCTGGGCGGCAAAGCTGCGCCTAAAAGTCTCTACGGTGGATGAGATGTTCGGCTCTGGCGAGCTCATCCCGCCAGAGGAGATAAGGGCGCTAGAGGAGTCCAGGGATTTTCTCATACGCGTCCGCAACTTTCTGCACTTCTCCTCAGGGAGGCGCGAAGATCGTCTTGGTGAGGAGAGCCAGGAGGATGCCGCCCGCTTTTTCGGCTATGAAGACTCCAAGAGGCAGTCCGCCGCCGCTAAATTCATGATGGATTTTTACCGGCACACCTCCCGAGTCAAACATTTCGCCGATGTGGTTATACGCCGCTCCTGTCACGGGATAATCAACCTTAGGCCCGGCAAACCGAGTGGAGAGCGCCGTCTCGGTTACGGAATCACCTTCAAGGGCGGTGAGCTTCTGCTTTCGCCGGAGATGGTTAAAGAAAATCCCTATTGCCTCATAAAGGTCTTCGAAGAGGCGCAGAGTCTGGACGCACCCCTTGCCCCGCAGGCCCTTGAGGTCGTCCGCGCCAACAGGGGGCTAATCGATGAACGGTTCCGCCGCGATAACCGCGTCGTCGAGTCATTCCTAAAAATATTGAAACACCCGCGCCGCGTCGCGACTACTCTTTTGTGGATGCACGATGTACGCTTTTTAGATGCGCTGATACCTGAATTCGCGCCGCTCTTTTGCCGCGTGACGCACGAACTCAACCACATATACACGGTTGACGTTCACTCTCTTTTCACGGTGACTTACCTGAGGCGCCTGGCAAGGGGCGAGTACCGGAATAGCTTCCCGCTTGTGACGAGCGTCATGGAGAAGGTGAAGCGACACGACATTCTATATCTAGCGGCGCTTTTGCATGACGTGGGGAAGGACGGCTCCGGAAACCACCCGGAGCATGGGGCGCAGATCGCCCTTGGTGTCGGCGGGAGGATGGGCCTTGCCGGCGAAGAGCTTGAGGTTCTTGTCTTCCTGGTTAGAAATCACCTTCTGATATCATCCACCGCACAGGGCAGGGATCTGGCCGACGATGAACTTATAGGGCGCGTCTCGGAGTTCATCGGCTCCGAAGAGATGCTGGACCTCCTCTTCCTCCTTACCTTCGCGGATATATCAGCGGTGGGCGAGGGCGTTTTGAACGATTGGAAGATGAGCCTCATCGCGGAGCTCTACCATAAGGTGCGCGGCAACATCCTGCGCGAGTCGGTCAAACCTCCTAGCATCGACAAACGCGCCGGCATGGTAAAAGAGCGGCTAGCCTCAATCGCCGTGGATGAGGGCCTTGGCGATTTCGTGGATGAGTTCATCACAGGTGTAGACCACCCACGTTATCTCTTGACCTATCCCGCGACGGATCTCATGGAGCATCTGGCCCTCTTTGCCAGAAAAGATTCCGCGCCGCTTATGCAGGTTCGACGCGTGGAGGGGGAGAACCACTCTATAGCGATGATCCTTTCAAAGGATCACCCGGGGCTCTTTGCAGAGATCGCCGGTGTAACAGCCGCCAGCGGCGTCAACATTATCTCCGCCAACCTGACGACGAGGCGTGACGGCTGGGCGCTGGATATTCTGCATGTCACTGGGCCGGGTGGGGAGCGGCTTGAGGATGAGCGTAAGGTGGCGCGATGGAGAAAGAACCTTCTCTCCTATCTCGGCGACGAACGCGAAGACGAGATCGTCCCAAACCGTCAAATGGATAAGATTTACCGCGGCAAGAAGCCGCACCGCATACCGCCGCCAAAAATCCGTTTTGACAATGAGGCGTCAACCCGCTTCACCGTCGTCGATATAGAAGCGCGGGACAGGCTCGGCCTCCTCTATGACATCTCCCGTGGCTTTTCAAGCGCGGGGCTCACCATCCGCCTCGCGAGGATAGCGACCACACTGGTACGCGCCGACGACTCGTTTTATGTAGAGCGGGTTACGGGGGGCAAGGTTACTCAGATAGGGGAGATCGCCTTCGTGCGGCAGATTCTCCAAAAGTACATCAAGGAAGGTTATAAGGACTAGGTATATGAGAAGCATAAAGTTTTTAACGCTGATAACGGCGCTTTTCATGGCGGCTTCTGCCGCAATGGGGGCGGTAACTATAAGGACGACGGGGGTCAGGGTGGGGGATATTTTCTCCATTGAGGAGACTTTTCCCGCCGGGACCAAGTCGGCGACAATATCCTTTAACGGCGTCACTCTGCCCTTGATGCCTGATGGCAGCGGCAAGTGGAGCGCGCTCCTGGGGGTTGACCTGGAGGCTGCCGAGGGACCCGCGCCCCTCACAATCACTCACACCCTCTCCGGCGGGGAGAAATATGCTGAAGAGGTCCCTTTGAATATCCTACCCAGAGTTTTTCGGGAGCAGCACATCACCGTAGACGACTCCAAGGTTTTTCTGTCCGACGAGGACAGGGAGCGCGCCAACAGGGAAAACCGCGAAATACGAGCTGTGCTTGCCAAGACGACTGATAAGCGTTTATGGGATAGCTCCTTCATCGTACCCATAAAGGGGCGCTACTCAAGCCCGTTCGGGCTGCAACGCTACTACAACGGAGAGAAGGGCAGCTACCACAGCGGGCTCGATATAGCCGCTGCAAAGGGGGCAGAGATAAGCTCTGCCTCCGAGGGGCGGGTTGCGCTTGTGGGGGATTACTTCTACACGGGAAACACGGTCTTCATAGACCACGGCCTCGGTCTTTACACCGCCTACTTTCACATGGAGTCGGTCGCGGTGAAAGAGGGTGAAATGGTCGGGCTTGGCGAGCTGCTCGGCAAGGTAGGTTCCACGGGGCGTTCCACGGGGCCGCATCTTCACTGGGGGGTCTATGTGGGCGGCGTAAAGGTTGACCCCTTGAGCCTGGTCTCCGTAACCAAAAACCTTGACTAATGGCGCTCACGGTATCAGTGTGTCCCCTCTGGGAGGTTTAGATGACCAAGAAGAAAGAAGCT
>PKTU01000186.1 GCA_002869005.1 Deltaproteobacteria bacterium | reverse complement strand
CATGGAGGAAGTAAATGGAGCCCACAATCGGACTTGAACCGATGACCTCATCCTTACCAAGGATGTGCTCTACCTGCTGAGCTATGTGGGCCCAAGATGAAGCCTAAAATATGGAGCGGGAGACGGGTCTCGAACCCGCGACCCTCAGCTTGGAAGGCTGATGCTCTAGCCGACTGAGCTACTCCCGCGTATTCTTTATGGTGGTGGGGGGAGGATTCGAACCTCCGAAGGCTGAGCCGGCAGATTTACAGTCTGCTCCCTTTGGCCGCTCGGGAACCCCACCACTTATTTAAACTGCTTTTTATGCGCTGGAGCTGGCGAAGGGACTTGAACCCGCAACCTGCTGATTACAAATCAGCTGCTCTACCGATTGAGCTACGCCAGCGTATTTTTCCGGCACGACGGCGCTACAGTGCCACCCCTCCATAAGAGGGAGCCGGGATGCTATCCCAGCGAAGCGTGAGTGTCAAGGGTAAAATGGAGGTCTAAAGCCCTTTGAAACGTCTCCAACTTTCATATCCGAAAACCCCGGCTGCGACGCTTACATTGAGAGACTGGACCCCTCCCTCCATAGGCAACGAGAGGAGTATGTCGCACTTAGAAGCAACGTTGGGCCGCAGCCCCTTGCCCTCGGCTCCCAACACCAAGGCCAGCGGGAAGGTCAAGGGGGCGCTGTAAACAAGCTCGCCCTCCATAGCCGTACCCGCCACAAAGATACCTTCACGTTTTAGCTCCACAAGCGTGCGGGAGATGTTTACCACCTGCGCCACCTTTACATTTGCCAATGCACCGGCGGCGGAGCGCGCCACTGAGGCGGAGAGCGCCGCGGAGCGGTCCTTTGCTATGACGACACCGGCAGCGCCTACGCCGTCGGCGACGCGTATGACCGCGCCGAGGTTACGTGGGTCCTGAATTGAGTCAAGGACGAAGATCGCCGGGAAACCATCCGCGTTAAATAGCCCGGCGGTCAGCTCTTCCATATCCGCATATTTCCACCCGCCAACACGGAGACAAATTCCCTGATGGTTACCTCCTGCTGAGAGGGAGTCGAGTTTGGAACGCTCTACCTGCTCGACGGAAACCCCGGCCTCTTCGGCAGCGATGAGGATAGCTTCATCCAGCCTCGCCCCCTTTGCAACTAGCAGCCGCTCGCAAGTTTCCGGCAAGGATTTAAGATGCTCCGCCACTGTACGGCGTCCGTAGAGCCACTCCTTCATCCTAACGCCTCGGAAAGCTCGGCGGTGATGGCGTCCGCTGCTGAAACCGGATCCTTTGCATTTCTTATTGGGCGCCCGACGACTATATAATCCGCCCCGCTCTTTACCGCCCCGGAGGGTGTCGCTACACGGCTCTGATCGTCAAGAGAGGTACCCGCCGGACGAACCCCCGGGGTAACGATGAGTCCGCCGGGCCAAGCTGCGCGAATCTGCGCCGCCTCCATGGGAGAGGCTACGACACCATCGATACCGGAATCCTTCGCCAACTGGGCAAAGCGCTGAACTGCTTCCGCCGGACTTCCCGCGATACCGAGTTCGCCAAGCGTGTCGCTCGTGTGGCTGGTAAGGACTGTGACGGCGATAAGCTTCGCCCTATCGACACCCCCGCGCGCGGCTCCATCGGAGGCAGCTTCGGCGGCGCGCCTCATGGCCTCGCTCCCTGCAAGGGCGTGGAGGTTCATTATATGGGGACCGCACGCTGCGGCTGCGCGCACCGCGCCGGCCACTGTATTTGGTATGTCGTGAAATTTAAGGTCGAGGAACACCCGCTCGCCCCGAGCCGATATCTCCTCGACTAAAGATGGGCCCTCCGAGACAAAAAGCTCCAGCCCCACCTTGAATAAACCCACATGGCCGGAGAGCCGGTCGACCCATTCAAGGGCGCTAACCCTGTCGGAGACATCGAGGGCGAATATTATCCTCTCGCGGGGGAAAATCATTTACGCCGCTCCTCCACCCACTTGGCAACATACGTCACGAGCTCATCCAGAGAAACTTTTGACTCTGCGCCGGAGGCCCGCTCCTTGACCTCGGCGATTCCCTCGGCGAGCCCGCGCGCGCCAAGGGTTATCCTGAGGGGCACACCAAGGAGGTCCGCGTCCTTGAATTTTACGCCGGGGCGCTCGTCGCGGTCGTCCAAAAGCACCTCCACGCCAGCCGCCTCCAGCTTTGTCTCAATATCATTCGCCACCTTCATCGTCTCAGCATCCTTGACTTTGAGGGGCAGGATGGTCACCTCCCACGGAGCCAATGGAACAGGCCAGCAGATACCGTTCTCGTCGTGGTTCTGCTCGATGGCGGCTGCAAGGGTGCGGCCAACGCCGATACCATAGCAGCCCATGACAATCGGTTTTTCTTTGCCGTCAGCATCCAGGTATGTGGCTTTCATCGCCTCGGAGTACTTTGTTCCCAGCTTGAAGATGTGGCCGACCTCGATCCCGCGAGCCACGGTTACGGCACCATCGCAACGCGGGCACGGGTCTCCCTGCCGTATGGTGCGGAGGTCAGCCCAGCCGGTCGGAACAAAATCTCTTCCGGGTACCATATTTTTGTAATGGGCATCAGCCTTGTTCGCTCCGGATACAAAAGAGGATAGCCCCTTCAGCGCGTTATCCAGGTAGACGGGAGCCTCTTTTATACCCATAGGCCCAGCAAAACCTACCGGCGCTCCGGTGACCTTCACAACATCTTCATCAGTGGCAAGCTCCGCGTAGTTCGCGCCGAGGAGATTTTTTACTTTGGCGGGGTTGGCGTCGTGGTCCGCCCGAACGCAGACGACCACCAAACCCTTATCTGTTTCAAAAACCAGGGTTTTGGCAACCTCTTGCGGGGAGACCTTCATGAAAGCGGTTATCTCTTCGATGGTCCGTTGCTGTGGAGTCTCAACCATCTCTACCGGAGGCACCGCAGTGGAGTCGGCTTCGCCGCCGGTGTAACGCACCTCGGCCTTCTCGACATTGGCGCCATAGCCACAGTCGCATGCGGCGACCTCATCCTCGCCGGAGCTAGCCAGCACCATGAACTCATGCGAGAAAGAGCCCCCGATAGCGCCGGAGTCAGCCTCGACCGCAACGAACTTCAGACCGCACCGCTCGAAAACCTTATTGTAGGCCTCATGCATAATCCTGTAGGCCTCACCCGCCATGGTGTCGTCCACGTCGAATGAGTAGGCGTCCTTCATTATGAACTCACGTGAGCGCATGACACCGAAGCGCGGGCGTATCTCATCGCGAAACTTGGTCTGTATCTGGTATAGATTTATTGGCATCTGCCTGTAGGAGTGAACCTCTCGCCTTACAAGGTCCGTGATAACCTCCTCATGGGTGGGCCCCATGCAGCAGTCGCGGCCGTGCCGGTCCTGAAAGCGCAAGAGCTCCTTGCCGTAGTAATCCCAGCGCCCAGATTCCTCCCAGAGCTCGGCTGGCTGCACTGCGGACATTAGGACCTCCTGCGCCCCGGCGCGGTTCATCTCCTCCCTTATAATACGCTCAATCTTCTGGAGGGATCTGAGGCCGGCGGGCATCCATGTATAGATGCCCATAGAGAGTTTCCTGATACAGCCCGCGCGGAACATCAGCTTGTGGCTGATAACCTCCGCCTCTGCCGGGTCTTCTTTGAGGGTCGGGAGGAGCAGTCTGGAGTATTGCATCGGATTCCTTTCGGAAAATTATAGAAAGCGTTATTCGTTATCATCATGGTCGGCGGCGACTTTACGCGCCTCTCGCTCCAGCGCGTCGAGGAGCTTTTCGGCTGGCACCTTGTCCACCACCTCGCCTTTGCGAAAGAGTATCCCCACGCCCTTCCCGGAGGCTACCCCCACATCCGCCTCCCTGGCTTCCCCCGGCCCGTTGACCTCGCAGCCCATCACGGCCACCGTCAAAGGCACATCAAGGTCGGAGAGGCGCTTTTCAATTTCAAGAGCCATCGACTCTATTGAGAGCCGTGTGCGGGCACAGGTGGGGCAACTTATCACCTCCACCCCCCTACTCCGCAGGCCGAGCGCGGAGAGTATCCACCAAGCAGTTTCAACCTCTCTCACCGGGTCCCCGGTTAAGCTGACCCGCATAGTGTCGCCGAGCCCTTCATAAAGGAGTATCCCCATCCCCACCGCCGACTTGACTGAGCCTCGATGGAGCGTACCGGCTTCAGTTATGCCTATGTGCAGCGGGTAGTCACGAGCAGCGGAGAACTTCTCGCAAGCCTCGACGGTCTGTAGCACATGTGAGCCTTTGATGGATACTTTAATGAGGTCGAAATCCAGATCCTCAAGGATTTTTATATGCCCAAGAGCAGACTCGACGAGGGCATCGGGGGTTGGCCCGCCATGCTTTAATAGCAGATCGCGCTCCAGACTCCCCGCGTTGACCCCTATGCGGATCGGCACACTGCGCTCCGCCGCCACGCGGACTACCTCCTCAACCTTCCACCTCGCGCCTATATTGCCGGGGTTTATTCTTAGCCCGTCAACCCCCGCTTCCAGGGAGGCAAGCGCAAGCTTGTGGTGAAAATGAATGTCGGCTATGACCGGCAGCAGAGACCGCTGCATAATTTCTGAGAGGGCGGTTGCAGCGTCGTCGTCAGGGACGGCAACTCGTACAATCTCGCAGCCGGCCGCCGCGAGGGCGCTTATCTGCGAGAGGGTTGCCCCAACGTCGCGGGTATCGGTGTTGGTCATGGACTGCACGGAGATGGGCGCGCCATCTCCAATTGGCACCTTACCGACGTTTATTCGCCTTGTTTTACGACGGTTTATCAAAGGAGCGCTCCCTGCCCCTTGCGTTCGACGCCGAAGTGGGAATAGGCAGCATCGGTGGCTATGCGCCCACGCGCGGTGCGGGCGAGGTACCCTTGCTGGATAAGGTAGGGCTCATAAACATCCTCCAAGGTGTCTTTTTGTTCCCCTATGGCCGCCGCTATTGTATCCACCCCGACAGGACCGCCGCCGAATAGATTTATTATCGTCGTTAGAATGCGGCAATCCATCTTGTCAAAGCCCTTACAGTCGACGTCGAGAGCGCCGAGTGCTTTGTCCGCGACCTCCCGGTCGATTACGCCGTCATGCTCGACTTCAGCGAAATCCCGAACCCGGCGAAGAAGCCTGTTGGCAATCCGCGGTGTACCGCGTGAGCGCCTTGCGATCTCCCATGCCCCCTCCTCGGTTATCTCCACCGCCATTATCCCGGAGGAGCGGGTTACTATGGTTTTGAGCTCTTCGGGCTTGTAAAACTCCAAGTGGCTCATTACGCCAAAGCGGTCCCTCAGTGGGGCTGTAAGAAGGCCGGAGCGAGTCGTCGCGCCGACGAGGGTGAAGCGGGGGAGGTCTATCTTTATCGAACGAGCCGAGGGGCCTTGGCCGATGAGGATGTCCAGCTGGAAATCCTCCATCGCGGGGTATAGTATTTCCTCTACCACCGGGGAGAGGCGGTGTATCTCATCAATAAAAAGAACGTCCCCCTCAGCTAAGTTGGTCAGGATTGCAGCAAGGTCTCCGGGCTTTTCAATAACGGGGCCGGAGGTGGTCTCGATGCCGACGCCCATCTCGTTGGCGATGATATTGGCGAGGGTGGTCTTCCCAAGCCCGGGAGGGCCGGAAAAGAGTACGTGATCAAGCGGCTCTCCACGCCTCTTGGCGGCGGCTATAAAGACCTTTAAATTCTCTTTTATCCTCTCCTGACCTATGTACTCATCCACGGTGACCGGCCTGAGGACGTTGCCCAATGCCGCTTCATCGTTTATCAGCTCAGGAGTAAGGAGGCGTTCATCTTCCATTTACGATTACCTTTTCGGCGCAAGCGTCTTCAAAGCCCTTCTTACCATCTCTTCCACCGGGAACGGCCCCTCTTCAGAAGCGGCTACCGTCTCGACGGCCTGCCGCGCGACCTTCTGCTGGTAACCAAGCGAAAGTAGTGCGTCCACCGCTTCGGAGACTCCCCCTACCGAGTGGCCGACGACCGACAGTGAGCTTACCGACATCTCGGCGCCCACCTTATCTCTAAGCTCGACCACCATGCGCTCCGCCATCTTCTTTCCGACGCCGGAGATAGTCGTCAACAGCTTCGTATCCCCCGAAGACAAACCATCACGCAAGCGAGCCAGCTCAATACCGGAGAGTATCTTGAGGGCGAGCTTGGGCCCTACCCCGCTGACACCTTGAAGGAGCGTGAAAAACCACTCCTCCTCCTCGGCGGCGAAGCCGTAAAGGCTTATCTCATCCTCACGGACAACCGTTGATATCCTCAGCGACACCTCGCCGCCAATTCCCGGTATACGAGAGAAGGTCGCAAGGGAGGTGTGCACCCTATAACCCACTCCGCCCACGTCAACAACCACCTCGCCAGGCGCTGAACGTATGACCTTGCCGGTCAGTGCCGCGATCATCTTCGCACCTTTAGGGCTCCACGCATGAGGGCATGGGCGGTGGAGCGAGAGCGGCCGTGGCAGATTGCAACGGCCAAGGCGTCAGAGGCATCGGATGAAGCCCTTTTGGGGAGCGCCAACAATCTTTTTACCATCTCCTGCACCTGCTCCTTTGTCGCTTTACCGTAACCCACGACCGCGCTCTTTACCTGCATGGGGGTGTACTCGGTAATGGGCAGCGCCGACTCCTCCAAAGCTAGCAGGATTACCCCCCTTGCGTGCCCCAGCTTTAGCGCCGACTGGGCGTTCCTGGCGTTGAAGATCATCTCTACGCCGGCCTCGTGCACTTCATTTTTCTCAACAACCTCAAGCAGGCCGTCGTGGATTCTTTTTAGACGGGAGGAGAGCTCTTCGCCGGGCTTGGCGTTAATAGTCCCATGCTCTACGTGAACGAGCCTATTCCCCTTTAACCCCACGATTCCGTAGCCTGTCACCCGCGAGCCGGGGTCAATCCCGAGCACCCGGAGCATCAGGAGTTGGCGATCCTCTCCATCTCCTCATCGGAGATATCGAAGTTGGCGTATACATTCTGGACGTCATCGTTATCCTCAAGCATCTCCATGAGGCGGAGCATCTGATCCACCTGCTTGCCCTCTATCTTTACGGTATTCTGTGGAATCATAGTGAGGTCCGCGGATTCCGGGGTTATTCCTGCGGCCTCGAAGGCATCGCGTACCGCGCCGAAATCGCCTGGAGCAGTTGTTACCTCCCAGATATCCCCTGCGGCGGCAAAATCCTCGGCGCCAGCTTCAAGGGCTACGTTCATCAAAGTATCCTCGTCAGCGGCTTCAAGTGGAATCATAAAAAATCCTTTACTCTCAAAGAGCCAACCGACACACCCTGTCTCACCAAGGTTGCCGTTGTTTTTTGAGAATGCATGTCGTATCTCCGCGACAACCCTGTTTTTGTTATCCGTTAGCACCTCAAGATATACCGCGACGCCTCCTGGGCCATATCCCTCGTAAAAGAACTGCTCATAGTTGGCCCCGCCCCCCTCTCCGGTGCCCTTGGCGATAGCGCGCTGGATATTATCCTTTGGCATGTTCTGCCCACGCGCCTTGTCCACCGCTAGGCGGAGCCTCGGATTCATGTCGGGGTCGCCGCCGCCCATACGGGCAGCTACGGCTATTTCTTTGGCGAGCTTGGAAAAAATCTTGCCGCGCTTTGCATCCTCACGGCCTTTTTTATGTTTAATATTTGCCCATTTACTATGACCTGCCATATCTGCTCCTTGGTAAAATACAGCCAGCCGCAAGCGGCTTTCACCTGCTCGTTTAAAATCGTCGAAAGGGGTTGCCCTGTAACCTTTAAAAGTAACAGAACAGGGCACCTGATGAAAAGCGCGTATTGGAGCACCTTGACGCATACTCCCCACGATGGTAAGCAGGAGCACGAGACTTGAGACTGACGAGGGTTACAATATGAAGATAAGAGCTTTCAATTGGTTGTTCGTCGCCGCTACCTTCTTTTTGCTTAGCGCCGCGCCGTCAATCGCGTCCGGATACATAACCGACAAGCTGGAAATAACCTTGCGAAGCGGCCCTTCCACCGAGTTCCGCATAACCGACATGCTCGCCTCCGGCACCTTCGTAGATGTGAAGGAGGAGCGCGAGGGGTGGTCTAGGGTAACAACTTCCAGCGGGAAAGAGGGTTGGGTCATAAGCCGTTATATTACCCAGACTCCTCCCGCAAGACCTCTTCTGGCAAAAGCCCTTGAAGATGTCGAGAAGCTAAAAGAGGAGAAGGAAAAGCTTGGCAGCGAACTTAAAGCCGCGGAGCGGGACGCCTCCTCGCTCTCGTCGGAGAAGAAAAAGACCGCCGCCGAACTCTCCTCCCTTGAAAAGGAGTTCACCAAATGGAAGGAGGTCTCCGCAGGGGTCGTAAAACTTCAGGAGGATTACGACAGCCTGCGTGAATCCACTGAGGCCGAGCGGAAGGAGCTCGAAGAACTTCGCATGGAGAACCGCCAGCTAAAAGCGCGCAGGACCGTATACTGGGGCCTCTCAGGGGCGCTCGTTCTCCTCGTCGGCTACCTTCTGGGGCACCTTTATGCCGGGTCTCGCAGACAAAAAGCAGGTGGCTATCGCTTTTAGCTTCAAGAGTATAGAACGACATAAAAAAGGCCGCCCAAGTTGGCGGCCTTTTTTTACGCCGGTAATTATACCTAGCCGATCATCTTCTCTATGACGAGGTCCGCTACTTCTGTTGTGGAGTAGCCCATCTTGCCTGCCGCGAGAGATTCAAGCTTGTTGCCGGTGACCCACATTACCGCATCCTCAATCGCCCTGGCCGCC
Organism: Deltaproteobacteria bacterium; assembly: GCA_002869005.1. Taxonomy (GTDB): domain Bacteria; phylum Desulfobacterota; class Deferrisomatia; order Deferrisomatales; family BM512; genus BM512. The sequence goes on along the minus strand of PKTU01000186.1, from coordinate 12,656 downwards.
TCCTCCTCACCGAGGTGGTCCAACATCATTGCGCCAGCGCAAATCGCCGCGAGGGGGTTGATGACGTTCATGCCGGTGTACTTTGGAGCGGAGCCGCCTATGGGCTCAAACATCGATACCCCTTCGGGGTTGATGTTGCCACCGGCGGCTATGCCCATTCCACCCTGAATCATCGCTCCAAGGTCGGTGATGATATCTCCAAACATGTTATCCGTGACAATGACGTCAAACCATTCCGGGTTCTTCACCATCCACATGCAGGTTGCGTCGACGTGCGCGTAGTCTCGCTCAATCCCCGGGTAATCACGCTCGCCAAGCTCATTGAAGGTGCGCTCCCAAAGGTCAAAGGCGTACGTTAGAACATTAGTTTTTCCGCAGAGGGTCAGTTTGTTGTCTTTATTGCGCTTTTTAGTGTACTCGAAAGCGTACTTGAGGCACCGTTCAACCCCCATGCGGGTGTTGACGGATTCCTGCACCGCCACCTCGTAGGGTGTGCCCTTGCGGAGGAAGCCTCCGGCGCCGGCGTAGAGCCCCTCGGTGTTTTCACGAACGACTACGAAGTCGATATCCTCAGGGGTCTTGTCCTTCACCGGGGTGTATACGCCCGGGAAGAGCTTTACGGGCCTGAGGTTGATGTACTGATCAAGCTCAAAGCGCAGCCTTAAGAGTATGCCCTTCTCCAGTATGCCCGGCTTGACGTCAGGATGGCCTATAGCACCCAGAAATATCGCGTCATGCTGGCTGAGGTCGCCGACTGCGCTCTCCGGGAGCACCTCACCCGTTGCGAGATAACGATCGCCGCCGAAATCGTAGGGGGTTTCGTCGTACTTAAAGCCGAACTTATCGGCGGCGGCGGAGATAACCCTCATCCCCTCCTTCACGACCTCGGGGCCGGTGCCGTCGCCGGGCAAAATGGCGAGGTTGTAATTTCTGGACATTCTAATTCTCCTTCGGCGGCCAATTGTGCTGCCGCCAGTTACTCAATGGGAAGTGTACCCCCAGTATAAAATTCGGAAGAATAGGTTATTACAAAAAATCACACTTACAACAAAGTGTTTTTTCAAAAATTGATGATAAAGTAGAGGGCTTTTGACTATGCCAAACTCCCGCCGACTGTTATTTACCTTTAAGAAAAAAGAGCCGCCCTTGGGGCGGCTCCGTCACTTTTAAAATAAGGGGGGGTCAGTCCGCTATACGCCCCTCAACCACAATTTTCTCCGGTATTGTCTTTTTCGCCCACTCCTTGTCCTCTTTTTCGTGGCAGCTCAAACACGCTTCCTCCTCGGAGAGCGGCTTAAGGTTGGGGACGGGCTTGAAGTGGAACTCGTGGTTTTCAGGCTCGGCTGCCCAGGTTACTTTGCCGTCCTCCGCTATTGCCTCAACGGCGAAGTCCTCGGGGTCCTCCTGATCATGGCACTCGGAGCAGGGCAATTTAGGCTTGGAAAAGTCGAAGCGGTGGTCATGTATGGAGTAGGTCCCCCACTCCTCCACGACTTGAGGATTATGGCAATCCGTGCACCCTGCCTGTTCCTCTGTGTGTCCGGAGTGCTTCTCAAGATTTTCCCACCGATCCTTGTGGCAGGTGCCGCAATATTCGCTGCGGCTCATGTAACGCTCTTTGGATTCAGTCGCGCCGCGGTCAAACCCACAGACCTCGCAGGCGCGGTTCGTTGAGTAGAATTTGGATTGGAAGAAGTAGTACATCCGCTTCCTCTCCATTGTGTCCATGGTCCCCCAATACCACTTCTTGCTTTTGGGCTTGGGCATGAAAAAATCACTTGAGTATTTGGAGAGGTCTTCGCCGGGGACAAAGCCAACCGGGAAGGGGTACTTGTTGTATGTAGTGTCCGTGCCGTCTGTATGGCATGCCATGCAGACCATCTGAGCGGTAGTCTTATCCAGGTTGAGGGGATTCACTATTAGCCCGGGGTCGCCATCGGACTCGACATGCTTCTCCCCGGGCCCATGGCATGATTCACAACCGATGCCGGGCTCAAAGAAGGTCTCCGTTTCAGGGTCGAACCCGACAGTGTGGCAACCGTCGCAGTGGACGTTATATGGCTCCTGGCGCCAGTTCCAGATAGAGTATGGTTCCCAGGCGCGCTTTGGCACGTTCCAGTATTTGGGGAGGACATAGAGGGTGCCATCTATCTCCGTTATGTATTTTTGCACCCAGTGGTTGCCCACGGTGAAGACTATCTCATCCGTGGTGAAGGGTATTGCATCGGTGAACTCCGTTGCCAAGATCGCCGAAGGGTCTTTTTTGGCGTCCACGAGCATTTTGGAGTGGGGTGTGCGCCTCCACTGCTTGTATATATCCTCGTGGCACTCGCCGCAGGTGCCACTGCCGGCGTAGCCTTTCAGTCCACCATAGTTAGCGTTGGCCGAAAGAGCCAAAAACATTACTAACGCCGCGCAGATAAGCGCGGCGACGAGGTTGCGGCGGTAAGACACTATCCCTCTCCTGCGTATATGCAAAATAAATCACTTGTTACGGTCTTGAATATACCCACTTAACCTTAACCTAACAAGAATTATCGGTTCATAGTCAATCAGTCATTAGGGGGTACACCTTTTGGCGCGCATGAAATATGATAAAAACCGATGATTTCGAACCATAAAAAAGGACCATGATGACTACACCTCGCTACACGCTTGTCGAAAAACCAAACGATATTGAAAAAGCATTTAAAAATTTCGCGGAGGATGAAAGGGTTGCGGTAGATCTGGAGGCGGACGGCCTCTTCAGTTACCGTGACAAAGTCTGCTTGATTCAGCTTGCTGGCAGGGCCGGTATAACCATCGTAGATCCGCTAAAGGGCGCAGACGCGCTCTCCGGCTTCAAGGCCCTACTGGAGGACCGTGGAGTCTTAAAGGTCTTTCATGGCGGCGATTACGACATCCGTCTATTAAAACGCGACCTCGAAATAAGAACCGTTGAAATTTTCGACACGATGGTAGCCTCACAGTTACTCGGAAAAGAGGCGATAGGGCTCGGTGCGCTCCTTGATGAATATTTCGGAATTAAGACAGACAAGAAATTTCAGAAGGCAAATTGGTCGGAACGTCCCCTCTCAAAAGAGATGCTCGAATACGCAGCGCTGGACGTATCCAATCTTATTGAACTCGCCGGGATACTTTCAGCCGAGCTTAAAGAAAAGGGCCGCCTCTCATGGGCGGAGGAGGAGTTCTCGCTGATGGAGGAGGCCGAACCGCCCCCTCAAAAAGGGGTGAGCAGCTATGACGTAAAAGGCGCGGGCAAATTCACCCCGAGGCAACATGCAATTTTGCAAGGGCTCCTCGAAGTCCGCGACAGAGTCGCCTCCGAATGGGACCGCCCGCCCTTTAAAGTCATCTCCAATAAAGTTTTCATGGAATGGGCGCAGCGGCCCCCAAAAAACCGTAGAGAGGTCATCGAAACCAAAGGCGCGTCGAGAGGAATCCTTGCCAAACTCGCCGATGAATTATTGGAATCCATAAAAAGCGCGGAGTCTCTACCCGCTGACCGGCTACCCAAAAGACCGCAATATGAGCGACGCGCCCCGTTGACCGCCGAAGAAAAAAAGCGGCTGGCGGCGATGAAGGAGGCGCGAAACAAGATCTCTGAGGAACTTGGCATCGGGGGCGGGCTAATAATCAACTCCGCTACCCTTGAGAACCTTGCACGCTTAAGCGGCGATGAGGCGAAAGAGCTCCTTGATATCTCTCTCAAGGGGTGGCAGCGTGAAGCCGCCGGAGATATTCTTCTAAACATTATTTAACGCTACAGGAGGTAGATTATGATAAGGGTCATCATTGAGAGGAAGGTCGCCTCGGCGATGGAGCTCGCCTTCCACCAAGCCACTAAGAGGGCGCGCATCGGCGCAATAGCAATGGATGGTTATCTTGGAGGAGAAACACTCCGGGACGTGGAAAACCACCACCATTACATTATTATCTCTACCTGGAAATCATTGGGTCACTGGCATCAGTGGCTGGATTCTGAGGAGCGCCAACAGCTCGATATGGAGCTATTGCCCTGCCTTGAGGAGCCGGAGTCCTTTACGGTAACTGAGCTTGTCTAGCACGCTGCGGCCAATTTACGCCAATGGACGCCCACAAACAAAACCAGCCGTGCTTTCGGCTTTTTTCGGAGACCGACTATGAGCGATGACGCCCTGCTCGACGAGTTGCTCGGCGAGGCGAGGAGTGAAATAGATTCAATCGACGATGAAATTCTAAAGCTCCTCGAACGCAGGGCAAAGGTTGTGGCGCGTGTGGGTGAGGTAAAGAAAGCCCACAATCTGCCCGTCTTTCACCCGGCGAGGGAGGAGGACCTGATCTACAATAGGCGTAAAGAGGCGGACAAGCTATCCTTATCACCGGAGATGGTTGAGGATATCTTTCGCACAGTCATGCGCGCCTCCCGTATCAAACAGACCAAAACCATGGCTCAAAAAAGCGTGAGACCGGGTGCAAAAATTCTTGTAGTTGGGGGCGCCGGTTCTATGGGGCGGCTCATCTACGGGTGGTTTTCCGCGGCAGGGTATGACGCGCGCATACTTGAAACAGATGATTGGGGCAATGTTGGGGAGAAAGCCGAGGGCGTTGATTTAGCGATACTCTCAGTACCGATTCACATTACAGGCGAGGTAGCCGAGCGCCTCTCCCCGCACCTTTCCCCCGATGCAATCCTGGCGGACATAACCTCGACGAAGAGTGAACCAATGGAGCGGATGCTGAGGGCACACCCCGGCCCGGTTCTTGGGCTGCACCCCATGTTCGGCCCAACCACCGACTCACTGGACAAGCAGATTGTGGTGGTTTCTCCGGGCCGGAACCCCGAGGGCTGCAAGTGGGTAGTTGAACAGCTGGCGGCATGGGGGGCGGTCACTGTAGCAGCTACGGCAAAGGAGCATGACGAGGTTATGGATGTGGTTCAGGGGCTGCGCCACTTCGCCACATTCGCCTTCGGGCAATTCCTCTCAAAGCGAAAGATATCCCTACAGCGAACCTTGGAATTTTCAAGCCCCATCTACCGCCTTGAGCTGGACATGGTCGGGCGGCTCTTCGCTCAGGACCCCACCCTATACGCCGACATCATCTTCTCCACCCCTGAACGCCTTGAGCTTTTGCGTGGTTACGTCGAGTCATTGGAGGAGAATATCCGAATGCTTAAAGAGGGGGACATCGACACTTTCATGGAGGAGTTCGCTAAGGTAGCGGAGTGGTTCGGCCCCTTCAGCGACCAGGCTATTCGCGAATCGAGTTATCTCATCGAGAAGATGATTGAGCGCTTTTAATGGCTGAACGAGTTTTAAAAACAAGCGACGTCATAGGCGTAGAGGCAAGAATTCCGGAGGGCCACAAGCACCTCCGCACCACAATAACCCTGGCGGACGGAGAGAAAATTTCTCTTCAGGAGGCAACCGTAGCTGCGATAGTGCGGGCATACATCCATGTAAAGACACACCCCACAGCTACCTCCCTGACCCTACGCGGTGGTACACCTGAATCGGCTAAAGAAGGGTTCGCAGCGTGGCAGCTAATCGAAGATGACGGCTAGATTGCTCAAACGCCGGTTAGTGGGTTGACGCCAAAGGAGATAAGGAGCTTGTTCAATGTTATGAGCGGCAAGCCGACCAGCGAGGTGAAGTCCCGCCCCGCAAGCTCCTCCATCAAGGCAATGCCGAGCCCTTCAACCTTGAAAGAACCGGCGCAGTCAAGGGGCGACTCTCTCATAACGTAGGACTCAATCTCACCTTTTGAAAGAACCCTTAACTTCGCCGTAAAGGTATCGACAGCCGCCGCCTCACGCTCATTTACCACCAACGCGACCCCGGTGTGAAAGTTGACCGCCCTGCCGCTCATCATCTCAAGCTGGGCCACGGCGTTATCAACTGTATACGGCTTGCCAAGAATTTCACCCTCCACCTCGGCGACCTGGTCCGAACCGATTACAATGCGGTCAGGATTTTTAAAGGCGACCTCGCGCGCCTTTCCCAGCGCGTGCTTGAGGGCAAGGGCAGAGGGGGCAAGGGCCTTGTCGGGCTTTTCCTCATAGTTTGGCGGCACCATATCGAAGGGTAGCCCGAGCCTCTGTAAAAGTTCACTCCTGTATACGCTGGTTGACGCAAGAATCAATGGCTTCATCAGTCCTCTCCCACCGTGTCTAAAGCCCAACCCTTGAAGGACGGGTCCGCGCTTAAGAAAAAATCTCCCGCCCGCTTCATCGCCTCGTCCCAGCTCTTCGCGCCGCCCACGCTCATCGCCATATTGTGCCCGAAAGGGAAATTTTTTGAGAAATACTGTGTGAAGGCCTTCAGCCTTATTAGCCGTTGTTGCTCCTTGAAGGACTCCACAAGAAGATCGGCGTAGCGTCTATAGAGGCCGGGCAGATTGGGGGCTACCCTTTCGTAATTCTTGCCGTAAAGTTCATTTGCCAACTCGCTGAAGAGCCATGGGCGGGTAATGGCGCCGCGACCCACCATCAAGCCGTCGCAACCCGAGACATCCAAAGCCCGCCGTCCATCATCCACCGAAAATATCGACCCGTTGCCGATGACAGGAATCTTTACCCAGCTTTTAACCTTGCCAATCCAGTCCCAACGGGGAGGACGGCCATAACCCTCTGTGCGAAGTCTTCCGTGAACGGTTATAAGGTCTGCTCCGGAACTCTCAAGCATGGATACGAACTCTTTAAGGTGCACCTCATCAAGCTCTTCGCCCAACCTGATTTTCGCAGTAAGCGCAAGCTCTGTCGCCTTGCGGGCTGATCTAAAGAGCCGGGAGGCATTCTCCAGGGACTCCATCAGCTTGGAGCCGCCGCCCATCCTGCGTATAGGGGGAGCGGGGCAGCCGAAATTTATATCGATGACTTCGCCGTTTGCGCCCTCTACCACCTTTATCGCCGGTAGAAGTTCCTCCGGAGTTGCGGCGAGGAGTTGATAGGCAAGGGGCCGCTCCGCCTCTGTGCGTTTTACAAGCGCGGATCTCTTTGGATTCTCTGAGGGGAGCCTCTTTGCCGCCAGCATCTCCGTGAAAAAACAGCCTACCCCGCCGAAGGTCAGGAAGATTTGACGGAGCGCCGTGTGTGAGAGACCGGCCATGGGTGCATTAAATAGAGGGGGATCTACCTTTAGCCCCCTTAGAGAGAGGGCGGCACCCTCTCCTAACGGGGAGACCATACCCCCGAAACCTCAAGGACGGCGGCTTGCTCCTCCTCCGGGCGAGCGGATGAGGGAATCTCTCGCCCAGCTTGACGCCAGGATATCTCTCCGCCCGGCAGCTCCAGGGAGGAGAGAATTGGTGCCAACGGCAAACCTGAATCCAGGGCCTCAACGAACCAGGTAGCGCCGCCCGTTTCAACAACGCTAAGGGATACTTTTACGAACTCGGCAAGTGCGGCAAATTCAGCTTCAACACGCTCTATGAGCAGGGGGGAGTTGATGCCCGAGAGGTTGATCAACAGTTCATATTTATAAGGTCCGGGCATCCATCCTGATTTTGTGAGAAGCGAAAGCCCCTCTTGGAAAAGGCGCTCGCCTACCCCCTCGGCGCCCTTTGCCTCGGCAATATCCGGTGCGGACGCCTCTCCGGTATAGCCAACGTCCCCTTCACCAATAAGCGCGCCGGAGACAACGTCGACCAGCCAAATGTGTCCCTCGACCAGAGCCTCATAGGTCGGGCCGGCTTCAATCTCCTCCATTATCTCTTGGAAGGAGGCATCACCAAGGGAGAACTCTTTTAGGCGCGGAGCATTCGCGTCTTCTTTATCCGAATCTTTTTTCTTTTCAAAACTCCACGAAAAGCCGAATGGCTTCTCCTCCGAATCTTTGTCTGTAGCCTCTTGACCCTCTGCGCCGGCTCCGCTACCGCCTTCAGCCTCCTCAGGGGAGAGCTCATCATCAACACCGGCTGGGTCTGCCGCCAGCAGTACAATAATATTGGAGCCTTTCGACCTGGCCTCTTCCCTTATGACAGTAAGGGGGCCATCAAGCTCATCGGCGCCTTTAAAGGGCTCGACAAACTCAAACTTGATGATTGAACCTCCACTATCGGGGTCCTTAACGACTTCGTGTTTGGTCGCAAGGGGCAGTTTTCCGGCGCTCTGGCCGCCACCCTCATCACCGGATGGCAGGAATATAAGGTATGGATCCACTGGGCTCGAACCCGTTAAGACCCTAAAACCCTCTTGCCGAAAACGTTTAACCACCCTCTCCGAGGCGGCGCTGCTTCTGGCGCCATCCATTGTGAAGAGGCAGAGGCGCGGATTGGCGTAAAGAGCGCTAAAAGCGACGCCCATCCTCTCCAGCTCCGATTGCACCCTGAGGTCGTCAACTTCCGCTTCCACGGAGAGCTTAAGCCGCCCTCTTCGCGCCTCCTCAGAGAGCACCACGAAACGTGATATATACCTGTTGGGGTTGGCAAAAAAAGCTCGGGCTATCTCCCTTCGGCGGGAGCTATACACGGCAGCATCTACATGCCGGTGCACCACCGTGGAGACCGCCTCTGAGAGAACCCCTTGGATAGCCTTGCTCCTCGCCTTTGCGCGGTCGCCCACCTCTATTTCGACGCCAACTTCAGCGACGACGGCGCTCGCCGCCGCGAAGGCCGGCAAGAGCAGGAGTAGAGCTAATAGCGCTAGGGAGAGCGCCCTAGAAATTTTCGTAGATTGCCTCAAATTTTTTCAGGGGGGTGAAAGGGCGCACCGATTCGATGGCATGTTTGTAGAGCAGGTGATAGGTATCGCCGGATTTTATTACGACGCAAAAATTGTCGAAAGCTTTTAAAGACCCCTCAAGGTCGACTCCCGAGACGAGCCTGACGGAGACCTGAGCTTTTTCGCGGCGAACGTTATTGAGGTACTGATCCTGAATATTTATCTTTGTTTTGACCATTTGCTCCCCCTTTGGGAGGCACGCAAGCCTCTGAAGAGAATGTAATGGATGAGTAGGTAATTGTATCCGTATCTACTTGTTTTGCAAGAAATTTATAGTTTCAGAAATAACCCGCTCCGTCTCGCCCAACTGTATCCGCGTACCCTCCATGCGCCTGTACCAGGTAATCTGGCGCTTGGCAAACCTGCGCGTGGACTGCTTGATCGCGCTGATAGCCCCCTCAAGCGAGCCCTCGCCAGCGATAAAAGAAGAGAGCTCTTTATAGCCTATAGCGCGCATGGGCTCAATTTCGGGAGACAGCCCGGAGGAAAGGAGCGAACGCACCTCATCTACCCAGCCAGCGCTTATCATCGCATCAACACGGCGGTTTATCCTCTCGTAAAGCTCCGCCCGCTCGACCTCCATTATATAGACCTTGGCGTCCACCTCACGCTCGGCGAAGGCGTGCTCTTCCTGGACCTTCGATAGGGGCACGCCCGTCAGCCGCCACACCTCAAGGCCGCGCAGCACCCTCTTTTTATCGTTGGAGTGGAGTCTTTTCGCAAGCAGCGGGTCAACCTTCTCCAGCTCCGCCAAGAGCTCTTCCGCCCCCCCAGCGTCCCACCTTTCGGAGAGCGCCTTTCTCAGCTCTTCATCTTTTGGCGCCCCCTTGACGAGCCCTTCGAGAAGCACCTTTATATAGAGGCCGGTGCCTCCAACCACTATGGGCAACTTACCCCGCCGGGAGATATCTAAAATCGCCGAGAGCGCATCGCGCCTGAACTCTCCCGCGCTATAGCTGCTTTTTGGGTCTGCAACATCTACCAGATGGTGTGGGACCTCCGCGAGCTCCTCGGCGTCGGGCTTCGCCGTGCCGATGTCAAACCCCCGGTAAATCTGCATAGAGTCGGCGGATACCAGCTCACCCTCCAATTGGCGGGCAAGCTCCAAGGCCAAGCCGCTCTTGCCCGAAGCAGTGGGGCCGGTGACTACGATGACTTTAGGTTTACCCACGCCCCTACCTTCTGTGAAATAGGCCCTCGACCCGCTCTCTTGACAGCTTTACGAGGAGAGGACGCCCGTGCGGGCAGTGTGTCGGGTTTTTAAGGGTGGAGAGCCTTGCCATAAGCTCGCGCACCTCTGACTCGTCCAACACGCGGCGCGCCTTCACGGCGGCGGCGCAGGCGGCTCTTGCGCATAGAGGCTCCGCGATATCCTTCACGGGGTCGCCTGTTGTCTGAGGCGGTTCGCCTCCGAGTAGATTCCTGACAATCAGCTCCACCTCGGCTGTCTTTAGAGACGATGGAGCCTCGACTATTGATATCGAGTTTCCTCCAAAGCGCTCCACCTTTATCCCGAGGTTTTCCAAAAACACCCGCAGCTCATCCAACGCGGAGAGTTCGGCAGGGGAGCACTCCATTACTATGGGCACCAGCAGCGAAGCGCCGGGGGAGGAGGCGTAGCCCTCCAAAAACTTCTCATACATTACACGTTCATGCGCGGCGTGCTGGTCGAATATGACCAACTCCCGCTTGGCCGGCGCCTCAAATAGCAGGTATGTAGCGTCAAAGGCCCCCAGGTAAACAAGCCTCCCATAGGGGGACTCCATCTCCCTGCCTGAAACGGGGCTTGTTGTGCCGGTTGAAATGTGTCCGCCCTCAAAGGGCAGCCCCTTAGGCTCTCTGTCAAAATCCTTGTATGAAGGGCCTTTTAGAGAGCGATATCCGCCACCGTAGCCGCCGGCGGGCCCTCCGAAGCCTCTCCCTCCACCGCGGGCAATCTTGGCGGCGTACCCCTCAAGCGCGTCCTCCACCCGTCCGGCGCCGCCATCCACCTCGCTACGGTATCCCTCATAAGAGGGCGGGGCTTCGCTCTCAATCGCCCAGGGCGACTCTGACAGGGATTCCGCTACGTGCAAAGAGACCGCTCTGAAAATCTTCCCCTCATCGGCGAAACGTACCTCACGCTTCGCCGGATGCACATTCACATCCACCTCATCGGGAGAAACCTCCAACCAGAGCAGCGCCACCGGATAGCGGTTTGATTCCATAAGGCCGCGGTAGCCCTCCATCACCGCGCGAAAGAGTATCTTGTCATTCACCGCGCGGCGATTGACAAAGAGGTTGACGCCGCGGCGATGCCCGCGCCCCTCGTGCGGAGCGGCGAAAGCGAAATTTAGCTTGACGCCGCCGCGCTCACCTTTGCGCCAATAGAGTCCACCCTTGACCCCCGATACTTCATCAGCTCTCTCGAAGAGTGACTGTCCTCTGGGCAGAGAGAGTATGGAGCGGCTTTCAGTGTTTAGCTCAAAGCCTATGGCATTATGGATGAGCGCGAGGTGCGTCATCATTTCGACCACGTTTCTAAGCTCGGTAGCATCCGTCTTCAAGAACTTGCGGCGCGCGGGGATATTGTAAAACAGCTCCGAAATGGTCACGCGCGTACCCCTCGGCGCCGCCACCTCGGAGAGGTCCTTAACCTCTCCTCCCTCAAAGAGTATACGAGTGGCGACCTCCGCCCCCTCCTCTTTTGTCACCAACTCCATACGGCCGACTGCCGCTATGGAGGGGAGCGCTTCACCTCGAAACCCCAGCGTAGAAATCCGGTCAAGGTCGTCGGCTTTTGATATCTTCGAGGTCGCATGCCGTTTTAGCGAGAGGAGAGCATCCTCGCGGGACATGCCCTCACCGTCGTCTTCAACCAATATTTCAGCCTTGCCTGAGCCTTTTAACCCGACCTTTATATGCGTGGCGCCGGCGTCTATGGAGTTCTCCACCAGCTCCTTCACTACGCTTGCAGGCCGCTCTACCACCTCGCCGGCTGCAATCTTGTTGGAGAGGTCCTCAGGCAATAGGTGTATTTTCGTCATGTCGTGCTCTTTACCTCCGGCCTCAATGTTACACCTGCCGTGAATTCTCCTCAAGGCGGCTAAAGCATCTGATCATGTACAAAAGAATAGCAAGATCAGTATTTAAATTTTTTCGCAAAATTAGTTTGTGGATGAATTCAAATCCGACAATTACCTTAAATTTCCTATTGGGAATTTTTTTACTAATACACCACCGGACCTGAGAAGGAGCTCTTCGATTTCTTCTTTAACCACCGCCAAAAACGTATTGATATAGATATTGAATACGTTATTTGAACGGCATGAATATATCTAATCGGAGTTATTGTTTGAATATCTATTTTACTTTTAGCTCTCTGATGCAAAAAAACCTTGCGGGGTATTTTGAGGGCGAGTATAATCCCCGAAAATCACAAGAGACTCCGGCTTTAGCACCTGATTGGGCGCTGGGTGTACGGGGTAATGTGTGCACAAGGTCTTGACACGGGCTTTTGTGCATTGCTAGGCTTCACATCATACGAGCTTTCATCGCTGCGGGCGATATTTGAAAGGCTGGCCTTAGGGGCCACAAGGTGCCGTTAAAGTAAACGGCTAGTGTAAACCCTGAGAAGGAGGTCGAAGGCTCGAAAATTTTTGTGTATTAGGCAAGCAGCATTTGGCAGAATTTATCTGGTCAAAAAAATGTGCACCTCAGGGTGCGAAAATTTGTGTCAACTATTAAAAGGAGGACACAGTAATGAACAAGAAACTGACTATCGCTCTCACCGGCGCGCTCGCCCTTGGCATGGCCGCCCCTGCACTCGCTGACACCACCTTCAGCGGCTTCCTCTACTTGTGCCCCACCCTGGAGACCCCCTTCGGCTCCACGAGTGACGTAGAGACCTTCGCGGTGGACCAGCGCTTCCGCTTCAAGATGATCAACACCCCCAGCGACCTCGTCAAGATGACCT
>PKTU01000163.1 GCA_002869005.1 Deltaproteobacteria bacterium | reverse complement strand
GGTTTTAAAGGATGCAACCAACTTCAAACCGCGTGATGGTTATTGGCGGGGGTATTTCGGGGATCTCAGCGGCCCTCGACCTCGCCGACGCCGGAACAGAGGTCGTGATGGTGGAGCGGCTTCCCTCCGTGGGGGGCAGGATGTTGCAGCTCTCCGAGACCTTCCCAACCCTCGACTGCGCGCAGTGCACATTGACGCCGCGCACCGTCGAGACGGGGCAGCACCCCAATATCAAGCTTCTCACCTATTCAGAGGTGGTCGAGATGCATGGGGAGCCCGGCAACTTCCGCGTAAAGATCAAAAGAAAAGCACCCAAAGTGAATTGGGACGACTGCACAGGCTGCGGCGCGTGCCAGGAAAAATGCCCCAAGCTCGTAACCACCAACTTTTTTGAGCGGAGCGTGGGTACCAAAAAAGCCATCTATACCCTCTCGCCGCAGGCAATTCCAAATAAACCCGTTATCGACGTGGAGAACTGCCGCTACCTCACAGAGGGCAAGTGCGGCGTCTGCTCGAAGATATGCCCCGTCGGGGCCATCCGCTACGACCAGGAAGATTACTACGTCGAGGAGGAAGTCGCCGCGATAGTAGTGGCAACCGGGTTTGACCTCTACCCGATTGAGGCGATGGGCGAGTATGGGTATGGCAAGGTGCCGGACGTTATCGACGGCCTCGCAATGGAGCGTATGTGCTCGGCCTCCGGGCCGACCGCCGGTGAGGTCAGGCGTCCCTCCGACGGCAAGGTGCCGCAGTCGATAGTCTTTATCCAGTGCGTCGGCTCCCGCGACCCGGAGCACCACAAGCCATACTGCTCACGCGTTTGTTGCATGTACACGGCGAAGCACGCGCGCCTTTACAAACACAAGGTTCATGACGGCAAGGCGTTTCTCCTCTACATGGATATCCGCTCCACGGGCAAGGGCTACGAGGAGTTCATCCAGCAGTCCACCGAGGAGGAGGGGCTAATCTACCTTCGCGGCCGCGTCTCACGTATATACAGAGAGGGTGACAAAATAGTGGTCTGGGGCGCTGACACAATCTCCGGCGAGGCGCTTAGAATCGATGCCGATATGGTCGTTCTAGCTACAGCCATAGTCCCGAACCCGGAGCAAAAGGCGCTCGCCGAGACCCTCGGCATCGAGACGGATGAACACGGCTTCCTAAAAGAAGCCCATTATAAAACCGGCCCCATCGATACCGTCTCCAAGGGGATATTCATCGCGGGCTGTGCCCAGGGGGCGCGTGATATCGCAGACTCCGTAGCCCACGGTTCCGCCGCCGCATCCAGAGCCCAGGCGTTCTTGGCGCGCCTGAGAAGGAGCGCCGCGTAATGGAACGTATAGGCGTATTCCTCTGCTGGTGCGGCGCCAACATCGCCTCAACCGTCGATGTACATCAGGTGGTGGAGTGGCTACGTGACGTAAACGGCGTCGCCCATGCCGAAAACTATATGTATATGTGCTCCGACCCAGGTCAGGAGCTTATAAAGAAGGCTATAAGGGAGAAGAATCTCACCAACGTGGTGGTCGCATCCTGCTCGCCGCGCATGCACGAGAAGACCTTCCGTAAGGCTGCCTCCCTTGAGGGGATGAACCCCTACATGGTAGAGATCGCCAACGTCCGCGAGCAGTGCTCCTGGGTACACCAGGGAGACAAGGAAGCGGCTACGCGTAAAGCCTTCAACATCATCATGTCCACCATCTCCAAGGCTAAGGCCAACAACCCTCTTGAGACCATTCGCGTGCCGATAACGCGCCGCGCCCTTGTGGTCGGCGGAGGCATCGCGGGTATGACCGCCGCCTTGGAGCTCGCTGAAGCGGGCTACTACACCGCCCTCGTCGAGCGGGACGATATCCTCGGCGGCAAGATGCGCCGCCTTTCGCGCACCTTCCCTTACCATGAGGACGCCTCCGAGGTGATCGCCGCCAAGATTGAGGAGCTGAAGGCGCACGAGAACATCAAGCTATATCTGCGAAGCGAGGTTACAGAGGTAAGCGGGTACGTCGGCAACTTTGTGGTGTCGATCGAGACGCGCCCAGCCGAGGGAGAGAATGGCGCTCCCGAGGTGGCGACGGAGGAGATCGGGGGCATAGTGCTCGCGACGGGCTACGACCTGTACCCTGTCTCAGCGATGAGCGAGTATGGCGGCGGCAAGGTTCCCGACGTTGTCGATGGCCTTGAGTTCGAGGAGCTTTTAAAGGAGTCTCTCGCCACAGGCACGCCGGTCAAGCGTCCCTCCGACGGCAAAGAGGTCGAGAGCGTGGTCTTCATACAGTGCTCCGGCTCCCGCGACCCGGAGCACCATAAGCCATACTGCTCCCGCGTATGCTGCCTTTACACAAACAAACAGGCGACCCTGCTCACCCAGCAGAATCCCGGCGCCAAGGCCCTCATCTCCTACATGGACATAAGGACCGACTGCAAACTGACCGAAGAATACTGCCAGAGCAACATCGAGGAGAAGGGCCTCGTCTACATACGTGGCCGCGTATCGAGGCTCTACCGTGAGGGCGACGCCGTGAGGGTCTGGACCGCCGACACCCTGTCCGGCGAGAAGCTTCAAATCGACGCCGATCTGGTAGTGCTCGCGATGGCAATTGAGCCCTCGGTGGGTGGAGACGATATCTCCAAGATGTTCCGCGCAGCAGTGGATACAAACGGGTTCTTGCAGGAGAGCCACATAAAGCTGCGCCCCGTGGAATCCTCAACGATGGGCGTATACCTTGCAGGCGCGGCGCAGTACCCCAAGGATATAACGGACTCCGTCTCACAGGCGCTGGCGACGGCCTCCAAGGTGCAGTCGATGTTCGCCTCCGACGAGCTTCACCAGGATCCCCTTGTCGCCCTGGTTAACCCCGAGGTCTGCGCGGCATGCGGCCTCTGCGTACCAATCTGCCCCTACGGGGCGCGCGAGGTGGACGAGCGGGCGCGCTTCAGCCGCGTGAACGAGGCGCTTTGCCAGGGTTGCGGCGCATGCGTCGCGATCTGCCCGAACAAAGCATGCATGCTGAAAAATGACACCCCCATGCAGGTGCTAAGCCAGATTCACACCTTCCTCGGCAAGGAGGAGCCCGCCGCATAGCGGGGCAGTGGAGATACGATGAACGCTTTTGCCAAAGAGATTTCAGAGCGTAGCGGACAGGACCTCAGCCGCTGCTACCAGTGCGGCAAGTGCTCCGCCGGATGCCCCTCGGTGGAGTGGTTCGACTGGCCCAACCACGGCGTTATAAGAAAGATTCAGCTTGGCGCCAAGGACGAGCTTTTGAAATCGCACGCGATATGGATGTGCGTAGGCTGCGAAACCTGCGGCACCCGCTGCCCCAACGATATCTACATCTCTCAGCTTATGGACGCCCTTAGAAACATGGCGCTCGAAGAGGGAGTTAAACCTGCGGAGCCCGCCGTG
>PKTU01000044.1:18405-40076 GCA_002869005.1 Deltaproteobacteria bacterium | reverse complement strand
GCCCAGCCATCTCCAGGACCCGCCTCAATGCTCGGGAGGATGCCTGAAATAAAATGGCGGAGAGGGAGGGAGTCGAACCCCCGGTACCGTGAGGTACAATTGATTTCGAATCAACCGCCTTCGACCACTCGGCCACCTCTCCGCAAAGTATTTTTTTGTCACCCACGGCGCTCCGAAAAGAACCCCTTGAGAAGCGCCGCTGCTTCCTCCCGGCGTACTCCACGGATGACCTCAATCCTGTGGTTAAGCCTTGGGTCGTCAGCGAGGTCATAGAGGCTTCCCGCCGCCCCGGCCCGCATATCGTCGGCTCCATATATGAGGAGCGGCACCCTCGCCTGAATCATGGCCCCCATACACATTGTGCAAGGCTCCAATGTCACGACGAGCGCGGCATCCTCCAGCCGCCAGCTGCCGACCTTTTCAGCCGCTTCCTTAATGACTAGGCACTCGGCGTGGCCCAATGGGTTATTGTCCGCCTCGCGCACGTTATGCGCCCGGCTTATGAGCTCACCCGAGATATAGAGCGCGGCGCCTACAGGAACCTCGCCCATCTTGGCCGCTAGCCTCGCCTCTGCGAGGGCGACTCCCATCGCCTCATTTTGCCAGGGCTCGCTAAGATAGCATGTAGTAGAGGTTGATGCAATCATTCACGGACACCCGAAAGAGCGTAAAAAACACGCCTGTAAATATTCCAGCGCAAGGAAAGTCAATCTAAACAAAGTCAAGAGGAGTCCCTTTTAGAGTCCCCTAACTACCACAAAAAATGGTGGGTGAAAAGACGCTCAAAATTTAGTGGAGAAAGTGCGACAACGCCGCTTGGCCTATTCCTATCATACCGCCAAGGTAACCACCCCAACGCGTTATGGCGCCCAGCTCCCGAGAGGCCACGGAGAGAACCAACTCCTCCAACTTCTCCGAAGAGAATGAGGCGACCTCCCGTTCAATAATATCCTCCACCCCAATGAGACCTAAAAGCTCTGGAACCCGCCTGGAGAGGTGGGGCAAAAGCCTATCCAATGCGGCGTTCAGGAGTTCGTCGCCGAGCGCTCCCGAGAGGAAAGTGGCGAAGCTCCCAAAGGGCATCCGGACCAACTGGCCCGCAAAAGCATCAGCTTCACCCTCAACCGCGCTCTTTATGCCCCCTGCACCCGCAAAGCTCACGAAAAGACCCAACAGCGCTTTATCGGCGCCTCTTTCAGGGCTCTCCAGCCATTGGCCCAAAGGTTTTTCCGAAAGGGAGGAGAGCGACCTCTTCACTCCCTCCTTAAGCTTTTCCGCAGCCAAAGGGCTGGAAAGTTCATCCATTATATACTTTGCCAACGCACCGTAACCCTCATCCAGCTTCTCACTGGAGAGGTCGGCCAGGAGCTCGGAGGGACTCTTTTTGAGGAAATCCCTCACTCCGCCAGAGAGGGCATCCTTCAAGCGATCGCGGTTCTCCTCGCCGAGGAGCCTTCTGCGAAGAGTTGGCATATTGCCCTCTACGAGCTTGTCAACCTCTTCGAGTATCCGTTCCCGCCCCATTATTGCCACACGGCGGGCAATATTTTTAATTGGGCCCCCGTCCGTAGAGAGCAGGTACCGATCTACAGCTTCCCGCGCAGCGGCTTTAATCCGCTCGGCGCCGCTGCCGGTAAGCATCTCCTCCTCGACGCGCTGTATAAGAGCGGGCGCGCTCTTCGCCACCACCTCCTCAATGAGATCGACGAGAGGCCCGGGGAGAAGTTCTACCATCGGGGTTTCATTGGAAGCCAGCTTCACCGCTCCACGCGCTAGAAACCGCTCAACCCTTTCCCTCGCAGCCGCCGTGTGAAGATATTTCGCCGCCATCTCAGCCGCCGACTCGGCAAAACGCTCCACCTCTGCGCCTAGGATATTGGCCGGGGTTACGGCTGACAGCTTAGCGCTCCACCTTGCCAGGACCTCATCCCCCTCTTTCGTCAAAGCCCACCCTTCAATACGTGAGGCGACCCCGACAAAGAACTCGGCAAGCGTTTTTTGGAGTGCCCCTGCACGCTCACCCCCCAGAAGCTCCTCAAGCGAGCCGGGTTCTCCCTGAAATTTTCTCTTTAGCTGCTCCTCTATCAGGCTTTTGAGCTCTCTACGAAAACGCTCATCTACAAGGCGGGAGGCCAAGCGCTCCTCCCTGAGAAGCTTACTGCTGATGAGATCAGCCACGGCCCGGGCTATCTCATCTCTCCTCCTTGGTATCATGCCCTGAAAGGCAAATGGACCCAGCTTAATGGGTTCATGGGGACGGAAGAGCATCTTAACGGCTATGGCATTGGTCATATAACCAATCGCCGCGCCAAAAAGCGGAGGAATAGTCCAGGAAGCAATCTGTGTTATAGAGGGTGAGAACATCAAGCCTCGCGTGAAAAGGTTTTCATCCGGCCTTGATGGAGTAACTTTGGAGGGTTATCCCGCGTGGCGCACTTTAAGCGCCACGCGGGGTACAGGTAAGTTGAGGGCAGTTTTGGGTCATGCCCAGGACTAGCCTATGCAGCCCTCGCTACAATGAGCGGTACGGGGAACCATGAACCTTTTCATATTCGCCACCTCCTTTCCTGTGGATTAGCTACAGTAAAAGTGTAAGTAGTGGCCGACCAGGAGTCAAGTCCGCCGAAAACTCCATAATCATCATTAATTCCGATTATCCCCCACAGGGCATGGCGAAACATCATCAGCAAAATTTGAAATATTTTATTTGCTCAGCTGGAATTAAGATGTATTTTACTTTTAGTTAATGTTTTTTACTCTAAATGAACATACGGCTCTATCCCGTGCAGGAAGTTGCCCCTCCCTAAAAGAGCATTTTTCTGCCACGCCACACTTTGTTTGGCGACGCCAAAAGATGGGTAAACTATTGAAGAAATACTGCGAGCGATATATATTGGAGGTTCACGTTTTGTTCCGGGACTATATAAAGCGGGCTCTACATAAACCACTGTTTACCCTATAAGCGCTTGAAAATAAAGAGAAATAATGATTACCAGCCACAACAACGCAATCGGCGCACACGCTGACCAAGCCACAAGAGAAGCGATAAAAACCGCGTTTATAAAGAACGTTTACAGCTGGATGGCCGGTGGCCTCGCCTTGTCTGCCATCGCGGCTCTCGCAGTGGTCAAAAGCGACTTTTTGATGGTGAATTTTGTCATGGACAAGACATGGTTCATGGCGCTTCTCTTCACCGAACTTGCGCTCGTCTTCGCCATATCCTTTGGGATAAACAAGATATCCGCCTCTACTGCGGGGTGGCTCTTCATTATATACTCGATACTTACGGGAGCGACCCTATCGGTCGTCCTGCTCCGCTATACGCCGGTATCCATTTTCCAATCGTTTGTAGTAGCCAGCTCCATCTTTGGAGCGGCGGCAATATACGGCACCTACACAAAAAGAGACCTTACCGGCTGGGGAAGCTACCTCTTCATGGCCCTCATCGGCCTCATCGTGGCAACGGTGATAAATATCTTCACCGCATCCGCGTGGCTCGACTGGGCGCTGACCTACGGCGGAGCGCTACTGTTCACCCTGCTAGCCGCCTACGATTCACAGAAGATTCAGAGAATAGGCTACCGCGCCGCAGAGCTCGGCATGGAGGCCCTCTCAAAGCAGGCGATCTTGGGAGCGCTGGCGCTTTATCTCGATTTCGTTAACCTGTTTTTATACATGTTGAGAATATTCGGTCGCGGACGTGACTGATAAAGGATATTGGACAATAGATTAATCAAATCTCCGGCAAGCCGGAAAATGAAGTTACGCTGAGAAGGAGTTCACAAGATGTCGCAACGCCGCAAATTAACTGTAGACGGTAACGAGGCGGTAGCCTCGGTCGCCCACCGCCTCTCGGAGGTCTCGGTAATCTACCCCATTACACCCTCATCGCCCATGGGCGAGCACACCGACGAATGGGCCGCAAAGGGGATGAAAAACATCTGGGGCACGATACCCCACGTGATGGAGATGCAGTCCGAGGGAGGCGCCGCCGGTGCAATGCACGGCGCAGCACAGGCAGGTTCGCTGGTAACGACCTTCACCGCCTCGCAGGGGCTCCTGCTCATGATCCCCAACATGTACAAAATAGCCGGTGAGTTGACACCATTCACCATGCACGTTTCAGCTCGGTCTCTGGCTGTGCAGTCACTCTCCATCTTCGGTGACCACTCAGACGTAATGGCGTGCCGTCAGACCGGCTTCGCGATGCTCGCTTCAGGCTCTCCTCAGGAAGCGCACGATCTGGCTTGCGTAGCGCATTCGGCGACGCTGGAATCTCGCGTCCCCTTCCTCCATTTTTTCGATGGTTTTCGCACCTCCCACGAGGTGTCAAAAATTGAGGAGCTCACCGACGCAGACCTCTCCTCCATGGTAAACGAGGAGGCGATAAGCGAACACCGTGGCCGCGCCCTGACCCCCGACCACCCGGTCCTAAGGGGCAGCGCACAAAATCCCGACACCTACTTCCAGACCCGCGAATCCGCCAACCATTTCTACATGGCTACCCCCGGCAAGGTTCAGGCGGCGATGGATAAATTCTCCAAGCTAACAGGGCGCAGCTATAACCTCTTCGATTACGTCGGGCACCCCGAGGCTGACAAAGTCATCGTGATAATGGGCTCCGGCGCCGAGGCGGTACACGACACCGTAGAGTATCTGGTTGAGAAGGGTGAGAAAGTCGGCGTTGTGAAGGTCAGGCTCTTCCGCCCCTTCTCCACAGCGGCGCTACTCGATGTGCTTCCCGCGACTACCAGGCATATAGCCGTTATGGACAGGACCAAGGAGTCAGGCGCTCTCGGCGAGCCCTTATACATGGATGTCGTCACCGCCCTCGCGGAAGCGCGCGTCTCCGGATCCACGACCTTCTCCACGGAGCCGACAATCATCGGCGGTCGCTACGGCCTCTCCTCCAAGGAGTTCAACCCGGCGATGGTCAAGGCGATTTACGAAGAGATGGAGAAGAGCGACGCCAAGCGCCATTTCACCATAGGCATCAATGATGACGTTACAAAGCTCTCCCTCGATTACGATGACAGCTTCGACATCGAACCTGACGATGTGGTGCGCGCGGTATTCTTCGGGCTGGGCGCTGACGGCACTGTCGGCGCGAACAAAAACTCCATCAAGATCATCGGAGAGGAAACCGACAACTACGCGCAGGGCTACTTTGTCTACGACTCCAAAAAGTCCGGCGGCACCACAATCTCGCACCTGAGGTTCGGGCCCCGCTTCATCCGCGCCCCATACCAGATCAATAAGGCATCCTTCGTCGCCTGCCACCTGCACGGCTTCCTCGACAAGTACGACATGCTCGATTTCGCCAGCGAAGGAGCTACATTCCTGCTGAATACCCCCTATTCCGCGGATGAGGTCTGGGAGGTGCTCCCGCGCCCGGTACAGCAGGCGCTCATTGACAAGAAGATTAAATTCTTTGTCATCGACGCCTCCGAGGTCGCGGCCAAAACAGGAATGGGCGGGCGCATAAACACAATAATGCAGACCTGCTTTTTCGCCATCTCCGGCGTGCTCCCGCGCGATGAGGCGATTGCCAAAATCAAGGGTGCGATTGAGAAGACCTACGGCAAGAAGGGCCCGGAGATCGTCGCCAAGAACTTCGAGGCGGTTGACCAGACCCTTGCCAACCTCTTTGAGGTAGAGATACCGGCTTCCGTGACCACCGACCGTGAGCTCCCCGCGATAGTTCCCGCGGAGGCCCCCGACTTCGTAAAGAACATCACGGCGGTTATGATAGCGGGCAAGGGTGATGATCTGCCCGTCTCGGCATTCGCACCGGACGGCACGTGGCCCACGCATACGACACGCTGGGAGAAGCGCAATATTGCCAGGATGATCCCGGTGTGGAAGCCGGAACTCTGCATCCAGTGCGCCAAATGCTCCATCACATGTCCCCACGCGGCGATTCGAGTCAACGCTTACGATCCGGCGCTTTTGGATGGAGCCCCCGAGACCTTTAAGTCCATCGACGCCAAGGGCAAGGAGTTCGAAGGCAAAAAGTGGACGGTTCAGGTAGCCGCTGAGGACTGCACCGGCTGCGGTCTTTGCGTTAAAACCTGTCCTGCGAAGGATAAGGAGAACAAAGATATCCACGCTATCAACATGGAGCTTCAGGCCGACCACGTTGACGCGGAGCGAGAGAACTTTGCCTTCTTCCTGGGCCTCCCCCTACCCGACAGGAAGTCCCTCAAGACCGACATCAAGGGCACGCAGCTAAGAGAGCCCCTCTTCGAGTTCTCAGGCTCCTGCGCCGGTTGCGGCGAAACCCCTTACGTCAAGCTTCTCACCCAGCTCTTCGGTGACAGGCTCCTCATAGCCAACGCTACAGGCTGCTCCTCCATTTACGGCGGCAACCTGCCCACGACCCCCTACGGTATGAACAGAGATGGGCGCGGCCCAGCGTGGTCCAACTCACTCTTCGAGGACAACGCTGAGTTCGGTCTGGGCTTCCGCCTCTCAATCGACAAACATGAGGGTTACGCCAAAGAGCTCCTGAGCGGCTTGGGCGCAAAGGTCGGAGAAGGTCTTGTTGAGGCTATCATTGGCGCGGACCAGTCCTCCGAGGCTGGTATCGACGAGCAGCGCGAACGCATCGCGGACCTTAAAACCAAGCTCTCAACGATAGGATCGGAGGAGGCCAAGCGCCTCACCGATATAGCCGACTATCTGGTCATGAAATCCGTATGGATACTCGGCGGCGACGGCTGGGCCTACGACATCGGCTACGGCGGCCTCGACCACGTCCTCGCCACCGGCAGAAACGTCAACGTCCTCGTAATGGACACCGAGGTTTACTCCAACACCGGAGGACAGCAGTCCAAGGCGACCCCCTACGGTGCATCAGCCAAATTCGCCTCGGCCGGCAAGGCAAGCCCCAAAAAGGACCTCGGCCTCATCTCGATGACTTACGGCAATATCTATGTCGCGCAGACTGCCCTGGGCTACAAAGAGCTCCAGACGATCCGCGCCTTCGAGGAGGCCGACAGTTACGAGGGGGCATCCATCGTACTCGGCTACAGCCACTGCATAGCCCACGGCTTCGACCTCGTGGAGGGCAACAACCACCAGAAGATGGCCGTCGAGTCGGGCCACTGGCCCCTCTACCGCTTCGACCCGCGCCGCGCAGCGGCTGGTGAAAATCCCCTTCTGCTCGACACCAAGGAGATCAAAACCGACCTTGCGGAGTACGCTTACTCAGAGACACGCTACCGCATGCTAAAACAGATGGACCCGGAGCGAGCGGCGAAGCTGATGGAGGAGGCGAAGGCTGTAAACGAACGGCACTTCAACCTCTACCAGAAGCTGGCAGCGCTCTCAGACAAATAGCAAAGCGCAACTTCAAGACAAAAAAGAGGGCTCCCCTATGGGGCCCTCTTTTTTTATTTTGGCTGCAATGTAAAGGGGGTTTAAGGGAGCTGATTTTTGGGTGCGGATATGGTCATGGAGTTCTTGACAACGCGCGCCCGTTACGGGTAGTCTCTATCGTCCCAAGGCACCATGGCCAAGTGGTAAGGCAGAGGTCTGCAAAACCTTTATTCCCCGGTTCGAATCCGGGTGGTGCCTCCAGCAAACTCCCGGCGAAGCAGCCGGTATCTTTTTAAGGGCGGAATCCCTCGGCGGGTTCCGCCCTCTTATTTTGTGCCGCCGCTAAAACCGTCAAGACCTATCTTTCAAGGTTTAAGTCCGACCTCGGCAATATAGCGGTAATAGTAAGGCTTGAGGAGCGGCGCCTTCTCCATCGCCTCTTTAAAAAGCAAGCGACTCTCCTCGATATTGCCGAGCATTAAAAGCGCTACCGCACGGCTGTATCCGGCGTGGGGGGCCTCACGCCCTAACCCCGTTATCATCCGGCTCTCCCTCTCGACAAAGCTCCATAGGCGGCTTCCATCTATGGTTTCAACCTCGGGGCTAAGCGTTGCTCGTGTGAAAACAAGCGCGTCGGAGGCATCGAGAAGACGCCAGTTTTTAGCAACCCTCAAAATATGAACAAGAGGATATATACGTCCCGAGTTCTGAAATACCGACCTTATAAGGATGGTATTTATGCCCTCGCTGTCTAGCTTCGACAGCGAGCTGCCGCCCACCATTATCAATTCGTAGAGGTCAATGTGCGCCTTCCCGCCCAAGGAACGCGGATCGATGTAAGTGGGTGGGTCACCCCTCCACGCCCAGTTGAGGCTCCCGCCTATATCAAAGCTGTTGAAAATCGGCGGGGTCAGCTCTTTGTCCTGTACAAAGGCTGCCGCCTTTAAGGGGAAAAGCTCATCATGAACCCCAAAGCCCCACTCCGGATCCCTGTCCAAAGAGCAAACGCCTACCATCAAAGCGAAGAGAGCTACTGCCAACCCCTTAAAAAGGCGATTAGTTTTAGCGCTGCTTGAAAAGCTGGAGTTATTTAGCCCTTCAAGGGCTACAGGTATCATTATTAGGAGGGCCATCCCGTAATTTCGCGCCGCAAGAGCGCCAAGGAGGAGGAAAGCGACCCACCTCAAGATACGCCAGAGCCGCCCGGCACTCGGTCCCCAAGCCAGGGCCAAGGCAAAGAAGGCACCGAAGGCATACTTGGCTGCTACCTCCGGGAACTCCCATACTGGCTGCATCTCGCTTATGAAGGCCAGGTTGCCGCCCGCTGCCATTCCGGCGAAAATAGAATAAGCGAACTTTGCTATATATAACGCCCCTATAAGAGAAAGCACGCCGAAGACGACACTTAAAAAGATTCCTCGGCCGGTCGTTATGGCGCTCCGCCAAAAGGGGATGTTGGGGGAGGCAAGCAATGTGAGCATCACCGCGCCGACCCCCAGCGGCCAGCTGACATGGAGAGCGGCCCAACAGACGAATATGGATACAATTGCGGCCAATTTTCCAAAGTCAGGTTTACCCCTCCACCGCTCCGCCAAAGTGAGCGCTATCGCAAAGAGGAGGTAGACCAGCACCTCCGGCCTTGGCGCATAACGCTCGCGTGCGATGAAAAATACCGCACCGACGAAGAGTGCCCCCAGTATTTTTTTTGTAGGTTCTTTGGAAAGTAGCGGCAAGTAAGCAATTGCGGTAAGCACTGCTATAAAGGCAACGAATACTGATACCAAAACAGCGCCCCCAACTTGATTTATCGCGTAGATGAGCAGCTGAAAGGGCCACTCGGTAATATCGGCTGGCTGTCCCTTCAGCCCCGCAAGAAAAGGCTCGGCGATTGATATTTTGCCCTGATTTATGAACTCCCGTCCCATGGCAAGGTGTGTCCAATAATCAAAGGAGGCTATTTTATGGATGTTAAAGAGAAAGACGGAGGCAAGCAGGCACACTGCTAGGAGGGAGAGGTTAATAGCCGGCTTATATGTTTTCGCTTTCAAATTAACCAACCGTAAATTTTCTTTGAGTTCGACGGGAGCAAAGCACGCTAAAGGCTCGATAAATTGTGCATGACGCTAAAAACTCTTGCGGCTAAGCCCTGCATTTTTCGAAAAATATTACATGCCTCTGAACCCCGAAGCTTACAAACAAGAGCAACCCCTCTGAGATCGCCTTTGCAAGAAGCACGGGAACACTCCAATTATCATGCATGAAGCTTATCGCAATGGCGCTCACGGCTCCAAGCACCGCCACCAAAGCTATGTACTGGGCAAATTGAATAAGCGCGCGCTTCCGTTTCTGCCTGAAGACCATATTTCTAGCCATCACAAAATAAAACAATGTTGCCCCGACACGGCTGACGATAATACTTTCAGGTATATCCTCAAGCACCCAAAAGGCAAAGGTGAAGAGGACGTAATCAATTAGTGAGCCCGCAATCGAGGCAAAGCTGAAACGCACCAGGACCCAGTAGATTAAAAAGGAGTCGCGTAGAGGGTTGAAGTGGGAGGAGGCGTTGTCATCGAAATAGATTTTACGGATTGGCACCTCAAGCAATGATATGCCGTCGTGCAGAGCCTCCAATAGCGCTTCAGTCTCAAAGTCATAGCCATTTCTCTTTGAGGTAAGGCTCCTTCGCATTAGTGCGCCGGGCCATGCCCTCAGGCCGGTTTGCGTATCGTGGATCTCCGCGCATGTTATCGCCTTAAAAATAAGCGCCGTTAATTTATTGCCAATTTTTGACCGGAGCGGCTGATCCGCCTCTCCGCTACGCCTACCCAGGACAAGCTGACCGGGATTGCCAAGGGCTGCCTTAGCTACTTTAAATACGTCTTCGGGGTGATGTTGCCCATCGGCGTCTACAGTAACTGCTACTTCGCCGCCACGATTTAAGACTTCATTGAAAGCCGCCTTAAGAGCTGCACCTTTACCGAGGTTAACGGCATGGCGTAAAAGGGTGACTCTGGGGTTTTCCGCCAACGCCGAAAATGTCTCTTCATACTTTGGTCCGCTGCCGTCATCGACGATTACAAACTCGTGGAACCCCAAAGCTTCAAGGCCGCGCACAAGACCGAGGAGAACGTCGCGGGATGGCGCGAAGGCCGGAATAATTATAGGTGTTAGAGTGCCCTTAAAGCCCCCCATAATCAAAATCCAAGTTTCGTGTAGAGGATTTCAGCCTTATCGCGACCTATGACATATATCCTCGTAAGAGGGTTTCTGCCAATCCAATCCGGATAATAATCATAGTTGACCTCCCGTGTCCCTATGACCCTGTCGAAATAACCGCGGCGCGACGCGCCGGGGGCTTGTATATAATAGTCCGCGAGGAGGTAAACCAGATGGTCATAGGCAGGTCTCTCTCTCTTTGACGTCAATACCCTGACGTTGTCCAAGCCGGACAATTTGACACCTTCGGCACGGGCCAAAATATCAACGGATGGTGTAACCAGAAATATATCCTCCGGATTATCGGAAATGTAATCTATAAGCTCCGTAGCACGCTCCCCGGAGGAGGAGGGTGCCGCAACGCTCCAAGCGGCTGACATGATATGTCCACCGTTTATTCCGACCCAAAGCAGGAGGAGGGCCAGCACTGCATACATACTTCTCCTGCCTAAACTTCTTCTTATCGTAAAACTGATGCCTGCTCCAGAAAAGAGGGCCAACGGTACGACAAGGGGTAGATAGTTTCGCACAATGGCAAGGCCGCTGCTTGTGATGATCAAAAGATAGGCGACAAAAAACACCGCCGCTGAAATGGCGAAGGAGCGATCTTTTTTATAAGTTATGTAGCAGCCGATTAATGCAAAGAGGTCGATGATAAGCGCAATATAAAGATTAGGAGAAAGCGCGCTGGTCGTGAGATAGCCAAAGGCCCTCGCCAGGTGGTCGAACCTCCCTGAAGTACGGTATGAATCAAGGAGTGCCGAGGTTTGGCGGGTATAATCCCGGCTTGTATACCCCCAATCATTCGCTACATTGACAGTATCCAGAATTAATCCCGGATTGACTATTACAAGCGCCGCCAGCGAGAGGGCAATTGAGATTGCCAACCGCTTGGCAGTCTCAATGCTGCCCACTTTGCCCCATTGCAAAAAAACCACGACGATAACGGGTATGAGAAGCGCCAGCGCTGTAAACTTGGTTCCGGTGGCGAGCCCTGCGATGAAGGCAGAGAGATAAAGGAGTGTTGGCCGTTTATCTGAGGCTCCCTTCGTATATGATGTAAGCACGGCAAAAAAGAGGGCAGTCATCATGATAAGGGTTGAATCAATTGCGACATGCCTGCTGTGAGTGTTTATCTCCCAGCTAAGGGCTATTACGGCAGCCGAAAACAACCCCGATAACGGCGAGCTCCCTATATTCCTCCCCGCCAAAAATTGAAATAAGAGTCCTGCGGATGCTACTAAAATAAATAGATAACGAAGCCTTACCAGGAAGTCATTGGATTTAATAGTGGCTATAAGACCCCGCTGAATCTCTTTAATTTCAGGAGTGGGGCTAATTCTCCCGCTGTACTGACCTACCTTAAAAGCCTCTGAAGTGAGCTCCGGCAGCGCATCAAGCCACTCCGGCATGACCCCCACGTAGCCCAACGTAGAGTAAAAGGAACCGTAGAAATATTTACTTGGCCATGCCGAGAGGTCGTTTACGCTCTCTTCAAGCAACTCCTGCATGAAGTGCTCGTCCCAATGCGTTCCATAATCGGCCCCAATTAGGGCTGTCCCGACATGAAAGGTAAAAAGGAGGGCGAAAAGGAGGTATATGACATTTCTTGACAGATGCGATGGCGCGCTCCCCCTTTCCATTAAAATCGCGTCATTTGATTCTGCCGAAATGTCGGAGGTCATCCTCAATCCTGGGCACTAATCAGAGTTTTATGGCCGCTTAAACTCGCCATTTTTGGGGGGTCATTCGTTAACACGGCAAAAAGCGTCACCTTAGGGCGGACACTCACCGCAGACGGAACGAAAGAGATTCGTGGAGAGGTAGCGGTCTCCCCTGTCGGGGAAGATCGTAACGATCGTTCCCTCTCCCAGAATATCCGCCATTTTGAGTGCCCCTACCAGAGCGGCGCCGCTTGACATTCCGACAAACAAGCCCTCTTTGGAGGCGAGCAAACGAGCCGCTTCGAACGCATCCTCATCCTGTATGGGGAGATTGATGTCTATCTTGGTTGGGTCGTATATGCCCGGGACAATCGACTCTTCCATGTTCTTGAGCCCCTGGATTCTGTGCCCGGGAAGCGGCTCCGCTGCTACGATCTTAATCTCCGGATTTTTTTCTTTCAGGAAACGCCCGGCTCCCATGATCGTTCCGGAAGTCCCTAGCCCGGCAACGAAAGCATCAAGTTTGCCGCCCGTCTGCTCCCATATTTCCGGACCGGTTGTCTCATAATGGGAGAGCACGTTGGCCGGGTTTTCAAACTGATTTGGAAGGAAGTAAGTGTCGGGGTCATCGGCAATTATACGGCGAGCCTGCCTTATCGCGCCATCGGTGGCATCGCACGCGGGAGAGAGGACCAACTCGGCGCCGTAGCCCTCAAGGATGGCGCGCCGCTCCATTGAGACACAGGCGGGCATTACCAGTTTCACCTTGTAACCCCTCGCCGCTCCAATCATCGCTAGGGCTATACCGGTGTTGCCGGAAGTAGCCTCCAGGATCACTTTGTCACGGGTCAGCTCGCCGGACTTTTCAGCCTCTCGCACCATTACCCACGCAGCGCGGTCTTTGACGGAACCACCGACGCAGCTGCCCTCAAGCTTTGCCAGAATCGTTACCTTAGGGTTCTCGCAAAGGTGCTGTATTTTGACCATAGGGGTCTTGCCAATGGCCCCGGTAAGCTCTTCAGCAAATCCACTCACTTTGCTACCTCCAAAAATCCAGCTAACGGGAGCTCGCGAACCAGCCCCTGAGCTTTAGATATTTCACTTTGCCGATGCCCGGCACCTCTGTCAGGCGTTCCGGTTCACTAGCCACCATCTCTCTATTTTTTATTAGAGATGAGGCCGTTCTTGGCCCCACAGCGGGCAGGGAGAGAAGATCGACATATTTTGCGCGGCTCAAATCGAGCGGCTGACCCAAAAGCAAGCCTCGCCACCCTTCGATCGAAGGAGTGCCGCAGTCTCTATCTTGCGAGGCAGGCGCAATTGGCAATGTGGCCGTGACCGCAAGCAGAATAGAGATAGCACCCGTAGCGGCAAGGCCAAGCCCCACAGGCGCTCTGAAATTTTTACCCCTCTTCAACACTCTCTTCACGGAGCAGCTTATACTCGATGGAATCCACCAGGGCCAGGTAGGATGCCTGTATGATATTCTGGCTCACCCCGACAGTGCCCCACCGTTTTTTACCATCGCTTGACTCAATAAGTACCCTGACTCGTGCGCCTGTGCCATCATCGCCCTCAAGTACCCGGACCTTGAAGTCGACCAGCCTCACCTCTTTAATGGAGGGGTAGAATTTCTCCAAGGCTTTTCTAAGCGCACAGTCAAGTGCGTTTACCGGGCCGTTGCCCAAAGAAGCGGTGTGCTCCACCTCTCCGCCTACACTCACCATTATCGCAGCTTCCGATATCGGTATTTCGTCGGCGGACCGCTTCTCGTCAATCACGCGAAAGCCGACGAGATCGAAGAAAGTCCTGTGCATACCCAAGCGCTTTTTAAGGAGCATCTCAAAGGAAGCCTCGGCGCCCTCGTACATGTACCCTTCGCCTTCGAGGCGCTTTAGCTCCTCCAAAACGTCAGCAGCCGCCGGGTCGTCCGGATTTATGGAGATTCCAATCTTCTCGGCTTTTGAAAGAACGCTGGACTTACCGGCGAGGTCTGATAGGAGGATGCGCTGACGATTACCCACGGCGGCGGGGTCGATATGCTCGTATGTAAGCGGATTGCGAATAACTCCCGAGACATGGACGCCGCCCTTGTGGGCAAAGGCGGAGTCGCCGACGAACGGCTGGTGCTTATCGTGCGGCAGATTCGCAAGCTCATCGACGAAGCGGGAGGCTTCCCTAAGCTCGCCAAGCTTTCCCTCAGGCAGACACTGATGACCCTGCTTTAGCATAAGCGTAGGGATAATTGAAACGAGGTTGGCGTTGCCGCAACGCTCGCCATATCCGTTAAAAGTACCCTGAACGTGCGTAACCCCCGCATCAACTCCCATAAGGGTATTCGCGACAGCAAGCTCCCCATCGTTGTGGCAATGAATTCCCAGCGGCAAGTCCACCACCCCGCGGACGCTTTTGACCATATCCCTGACCTCCCAGGGGAGGCTGCCGCCATTTGTGTCACATAGCACTATGACCTTGGCTCCTCCACGGGCCGCCGCCTGCAAAGTCGCTATCGAATACTCGGGATTTGCCTTGAAGCCATCAAAGAAGTGCTCCGCGTCATAGATCACCTCATCCGCCCTTGATGAAAGGTACTTAACCGTCTTCTCAATAATCTCGAGGTTTTTTTCAAGGGGTATACGAAGCGCCTCGGTAACATGCAGGTCCCATGTTTTGCCGAAAATAGTGCAAACCGGCGTTCCGGCGAAGAGGAGGCGCTGTACGTTGGGGTCCTCCTCAGGGGTAAGGTCGGCGCGGCAGGTGGAGCCAAAAGCACAGAGCTTGGCATTCGAGAAGCTTTCCTTTGCCGCCATCTCGAAAAACATTATGTCTTTGGGGTTTGAGCCCGGCCAACCGCCCTCAATATAGTGAACGCCCAGCTCATCGAGTCTTAGAGCGATGCGCACCTTGTCTTCAGCGGAGAAAGAGATATCCTCCGCCTGGGTACCATCCCTCAGGGTGGTATCATAGAGTTTAACAATCATTTAATTACCGCTTTGTCGCTAATCAACCTTCGGGGTAGGCCCTTCGAGCCCAAAGGCATCATGAAGTACCCGCACCGCGAGTTCAGTGTATTTTTCCTCAATAACACAGGAAACTTTTATCTCCGAAGTGGAGATCATGAGGATATTCACCCCCTCGGCGGCGAGTACCTTGAACATCTTCGCCGCGACTCCGGCATGGCTTCGCATCCCCACGCCCACAATTGAAATCTTTGCGATCTCCTTATTTGCCGATATCTCCTCGGCCTCCAGCTCGTCCGCAACCGGCTTTATAACATCCAGCGTCTTTGAAAGGTCTGTTTGCGGGACGGTAAAGGTGAGTGAGGCCTTGCCTCCGTCGCCTATGTCCTGAACTATAACATCCACGACTATATTTTCCTCGGAGAGGGCGCCGAATATCTTTGCGACGATACCGGGCTTGTCGGGAACTCCCTTTACCGAGACCTTCGCCTCTTTGCGATCGTAAGCGATACCAGCGACTATTACCTGTTCCATACTGTCGTCCTCCTCGACGACCCACGTTCCCTCGTTTTCGTTAAAGGAGGAGCGTACGTGAATCGGAACACCATACTTCTTTGCGAATTCAACGGAGCGAATCTGGAGCACCTTGGCGCCAACGCTTGCCAACTCCAGCATCTCATCATAGGAAATTTTGTCCAGCTTCCGCGCCTTGGGGCAGAGGTTTGGGTCGGTGGTATAGACACCGTCTACATCCGTGTAAATCTCACAGGAGTCGGCATCCAGCGCCGCGGCAATAGCCACCGCGCTTGTATCCGAGCCCCCCCTGCCAAGGGTTGTAATATTGCCGTTTGGGTCAACCCCCTGAAATCCAGCCACCACAACGACCTCGCCGTTGGCGAGCGCGCCCTTTATCCCGCCTGTCTCGACGTCGGATATGCGGGCGCGAGTGTGCGCGGAATCGGTCATCACCTTTATCTGCGACCCCGTGAAGGAGCGCGCGGGTATCCCCATGCTCCGGAGCGTTATGGCAAGGAGCGCTATCGTTACCTGCTCACCCGTGGACATAAGCACGTCCATCTCGCGAGGTTCGGGGCGCTCGGTAATCGAGTTTGCCATGCTTATAAGGTTGTCCGTATGCCCTGACATCGCAGAGACAACTACGACAACGTTGTCGCCTTCGGTATGGCGTTTAGCCACCCGGCGGGCAACGTTCGAAATTCTTTCAACGTCTCCAACGGAGGTGCCGCCGTATTTCTGAACTACCAATGCCATTTACTGGTCCTTCTTTTCGCGGCGCTTCCGCCCTGCCTTGTGTATCGCCAGACCCATCGTATCCTCACTCGCTTCGAGGATAATTTCACCCAGGGTCGGGTGAGCGTGGATTGTAGTAACGATATCGCCGGGTGATGCCTCGACACGAATTGCAAGCGCCAGCTCAGCTATAAGCTCCGCCGCCCCAACGCCCGCGATGGTGCCGCCCAGGATCCGTCCGCTTTCGGCGCTAGAGAGGAGCTTGACGAAGCCC
Organism: Deltaproteobacteria bacterium; assembly: GCA_002869005.1. GTDB lineage: Bacteria > Desulfobacterota > Deferrisomatia > Deferrisomatales > BM512 > BM512. The sequence goes on along the minus strand of PKTU01000044.1, from coordinate 23,391 downwards.
TCCTTCTCACCCATACAAACCGCTTTACCGCTTGCGGCAAAGGCGAAGCGGCCAACCTTGTATGGAGTACCCGCCGCCTTCAACTGGGATTCATCAATGCCGACCGAGGAGACCTCCGGCGAGGTGAAGGTCGCGCGTGGAGTAGTCGTATAATCCATCCAGTATTTTTTGCCGATGGTGTTGTGCATAGCCACCAGCGCTTCGTTTGTCGCGACGTGGGCCAGCATGTATTTACCTACGACGTCTCCAACGGCATATACGCCGGGTACCGAGGTCTCCATCGCATCGCTGACCTCGATGAAGCCGCGTTTATCAGTCTTTATCCCCGCATTCTTAAGTCCGAGGCCGGAGGATACGGGCTTTCTGCCGATGGAAACCACCACCCGATCGCAGACGATCTCCTCGCCACCTTCAATGGTAACGGTTACGGTGTCATCTTTTCTGACAGCTGAGGCAACTTTCACGCCAGTCATAATCTCAACGCCGCGCTTTGCGAGGGATTTTTGGACAGTGCGAGACGCTTCCTTGTCCTCTGTAGAGAGAATCCTGTCGAGCATCTCGACGACGGTCACTTTCGAACCGAAGGCGGAGAAGATGTGAGCAAGCTCGCAACCGATCACCCCGCCGCCCACTATAACAAGCCGCTCGGGGAGGTCTGAAAGAGCCCAGATGTCATCGGTAGTGACAATCTTCTCGCCATCTACCGGTATTGATGGAATGTGTATGGGCGTTGAGCCGGTGGCGATGATTATTGAGCGGGCTTCAATACGTTTTTTGCCCGACTCCGTCTCAACAACAATCTCTTCCGGCCCGTCCAGAACGCCCTTGCCCTTTACGACCTCAACGCCATTTGCCTTGAGGAGCTGGGCCACTCCGCCAACCAACTCGTCAACGACTTCGTTTTTGCGGTCAACGCACCTGGCAAGATCAAAGGTAGGCGGCCCGGCATTAATGCCGAACTCTTCAGCGTCGGCGAACATTTTCATCCGCTCCGCGCTCGCATAAAAAGCCTTTGATGGGATGCACCCCCTGTTCAGGCAGGCGCCGCCAAGCTCCCCCATCTCGACGAGGCAAACCTTAAGCCCCAGCTGACCCCCACGGATAGCACCAACGTATCCTCCCGGACCACCGCCGAGAATAGCGACATCATAGACCACGGCTCTACTCCCTCGTAGAAAAAGCAGACCCTACATGTGACGCAACTTTCGTCGAAAGCTCGCCCTTAGGGTCAAAAATAAAAACACGCCCCTCACCCTCCAGTATCCCTATGGTGATGAGGAGGCGATCCTCTCCCAGGTGCTGGAGAAAATCATCAGGCCATTCTACCACGCTTACACCCACTCGGCCCAATACTTCCTCAAGGCCAAGCTCGTGAGGGTCCGACCCCTCATCAAGTCGATAGAAATCAAGATGGTTGAGGGAAAGTCTCCCTTCATAACATTTGTGTATCGTGAAGGTGGGGCTGGAGACGTACTCCGGCCTCGGGACTCCAAGCCCTTTTGCGATTCCTTTGGTAAGGTGCGTTTTGCCGGCCCCCAGATCCCCACGTAGCAAAACAACCAACCCATCCTCAGCGGCCTCTCCGATAAGTTCGCCTAATGCCAAGGTTCCTTCAAGGTTCTTTACCCTTACCTCAAATGGCATCACCCATCGCCTTGATTATATCCCGCTTGCCAACTATCCCAACGATCTCGCCTTCATCATCAAGTACAGGCAGGGTGTAAGCCCCGGTATCGCCCATAAGCGTTGCGACATCGGAATGGGTAGCGTCAGGAGAGACCGTAACGGCCTCCCTCATTATGTCTCTCACAGTCGAGGCTGCGACAACCTTCATCTCCTCCTCCAGCTTCTTGTTTGCGCCAAAGGAAAAAACGGAATCGAAGATTGTAAAAAAAGTAGGTATATGGAGCTTCTGGTCCCGATGGATGAGGTCTCTCTCACTAACTACCCCAACGAGTCCATTATCCTCGTCAACTACAGGGAAGCCGCTCACGCCTGTGTCTAGGAATAGTTTTGCCAATTCGCCAACCGGCGTAGATGGAGTGACGGTGATCACTTTACCGGTCATGAACTCTCTGACCTTCTTCATATCAATCGACCTCTCCGGGGATATTTAACCCCTCCACTTCTAAAAACGCTTTCGGTATGGACCCAAGTATATCAGAGGCCGTCATACCTTCTACACCAGACAGTCCGGCAGCAATGTCACCGGCAATGCCATGTATTAGCGCGCCCGCCGAGGCAGCGTGAAAAGGCGGATTGCCCCGCGAGAGCAGCGCACCTACGATGCCGGCGAGCAGGTCTCCGCTCCCGGCCGTCGCCATGCCGGGGTTCCCCCTACCGATGATGATGGAGGGCTCCCCTTTTATGCCGATGAGCGTCGAGGCTCCCTTAAGGATCACCGCGCCAGGCAAGTTGCCGGTGAGCTCATGCAGCGCAGTCTCCCTCGCGTTCTGAACGCTGTCGCCAGTCGATTTCAGCAGACGCGCGGCCTCGCCTGGATGTGGCGTAAAGACGGCATTGTCGATATTTTCGATGAGGAATTTTCCGCCTCCGGCAAAAAGCGTCAGCGCGTCGGCATCAAAAACAGCTGGAGGGAATTCATCCAGGGCAAGAAGCTCCTCAAGAAATTCCCCCGTCTCCTCGTCGAGGCCCAGGCCGGGTCCGACGACAACGGCGTCAACGTTTGGGAGGAGGGGCTTTAATTTGCCAATCATCTCGGCGCTCCACCTAAGCTCATCGCCAATCGGCAGAGTCATGACCTCCGGCGGAAAGTTCACTTGCGCTGCGCAGCCGCCCGGATAGACGGCCGTGACCAGCCCCGCGCCAGCCTTTAGCACAGCGGCGGCGGCAAGGTGAGCCGCGCCCATCTTTCCGGTGGAGCCGGCGATTACAGCGACATGGCCGAAATGACCTTTGTGGCTATCCTCTCCCCTTAGGAAAGCCCCTTCGAGATCGGCTGGCTCCAGAAGGAAGAGGTCCGGCTCTTCCTTAACGAAAAGACCCGGCAATATTCCGATATCGACGATAAAGACCTCGCCGGAGAGCGCCCTGCCCGGATAGAGAAAGTGCCCCTTTTTAAAATGGGCGAAGGTCACCGTCATATCGGCGCTCACGGCTCTGCCCATCACCTGTCCCGTATCGGAGGATACCCCTGACGGCATATCAACGCTGACAACGGGCACCGGGGTATCATTCACCTCATCAATGCATTTGGCATGGAGACCCTCCACCTCCCGGGCAAGGCCAGTTCCGAAGAGGGCGTCAACTATAAGCGCACAATCACCGCAAGGGCACTCGGAGGAGAGGCCTTTAGTCAACGCGAGGATGTCGCCGCCGGAGTTCATAAGCGCGTCAAAATGTACCCTGGCGTCTCCCTTTACCCGCTCGCTGTCTCCCACCAAAGCCGTTGTAACATCAAAGCCCATGTTCATTAGGACGCGAGCTATTACAAAGCCATCGCCGCCATTGTTTCCGGTTCCGCAAAGAACAAGTATGCGGCCCGTTCCCATTAAGGCTCCATACCTCTCCAATAGCCTCGCTACAACCCCCCGCCCTGCGGTCTCCATCAGCACCGCGCCCGGTATGCCGACCACCTCGATCATATAACGATCGAGGTTCTGCATTCGCGAGGCGTCGAGAAGGGGTTCCATTCTTCAGACTTTCTCCATAATGACCACAGCCGAGGCTATACCAGCGTCGTGAGAGATCGATACGTGTGAAGCGGTTATGCCCCTAGCTTCGGCAATCGAGAGAGCTTTGCCGTGGAGAAAAAGTTCAGGCTTTCCGCCAGACCCGGTGACCACCTCAAAGTCTCTCCAGCGCACGCCGTCTCCCCAGCCGGTACCAAGGGCCTTCATGGCCGCTTCTTTTGCCGCGAAACGACCCGAAAGAGATTTCGCGGCGTGTCCGCCTTCCAGGGAGGAGGCGCACTCGCGATCCGTATAGACCCGGTATAAAAACCTCTCTTTTCGAGTCTCCACAATCCGCTCGATGCGCTCTACGGTAACAATATCAAGCCCGACACCGCAGATCATCTTACCCCCTCCGCGCGAGCAATTATCCCCTTATACTCCTCAACCGCCGCTTTTAATCCAATAAATATCGCCCTTCCGATAAGGGCATGGCCGATGTTCAACTCTTCTAAATGCGGTAGCGCTACTATGGGGGGGAGATTCCTTACATTGAGGCCATGGCCTGCGTGTACTGCCAGTCCTGCTTCATGCGCCCTCTCGGCGGCGGCAATTAGCCGCGCCAGCTCTCGCTCGGCGAACCTTGTCCCGAAGCTCTCCGCATAGGCCCCTGTGTGAAGCTCAACCGCCTTTACTCCCGCTCGAAAGGAGGCTTCAACCTGATCGGCCTCGGGGTCTATGAATAAAGATACCCGTATCCCCTCTCCCGACAGCCGCTCATTCGCCGCCTTTACCGCGTCAAAGTGGCCGATAACGTCAAGACCTCCCTCGGTAGTGACCTCTTCTCGTTTTTCAGGGACCATGCAGACCGCGTATGGTTTTTTGGCTCCGGCGATATCCACCATCTCCGCTGTGACCGCCAGCTCAAGATTCACCGGCACCTGCGCCGCCTCAAGTACATTGTCGAGGTCACGGTCCTGAATGTGGCGGCGGTCCTCCCTAAGGTGGATCGTGATCTGGTCAGCTCCTCCGAGCTCAGCCAGAACCACCGCCCACACAGGGTCTGGTTCATCTATCATCCTCGCTTGCCTGACCGTGGCAACGTGGTCGATGTTGACGCCTAAACGGATCACGTCATTCTCCTCTATGCTCCAATGGCTTCATCGGCGGCTGAGATCATCTCGTCGGCGAGTGAGTTTATCTTTTCTAGGGAGTCGCCCTCCACCATCACCCGGAGTTTATTTTCCGTGCCGGAGTATCTCACGAGTACGCGGCCCCTATCACCCAGCTCCTCCTCGGCGCTCTTTATCGCAAGCGCCAATGCCGGGATCTCTTTGACCGGCAGCTTCTCACG
>PKTU01000044.1:8765-18391 GCA_002869005.1 Deltaproteobacteria bacterium | reverse complement strand
GCTTCTCACGCACCATCAGCCCTTTTAAAACCTGTGGGTAACGCGTCATCACTCGGGCGAGCTCCGAGAGAGGCTTGCCCTCGGAGACCATTACCGAGAGGAGCTGAAGCGCCGCAAGGGTACCGTCACCGGTAGTGCCGTGGTCGAGGAAGACAAGGTGGCCCGATTGTTCTCCGCCGAAATTGAAGCCACCGGAGCGCATGCGCTCTACAACGTACCTGTCGCCAACCTGGGTACGCTCCAAAGAGATACCCGCCTCTTTCAAGGATATGTCAAGCCCCATGTTAGACATGACCGTTGCGACCACGGTGTTATTTGCCAGCTTGCCTGTGCCCTTAAGCCTTCTGGCGCAGATAGCCATTATCTGGTCGCCATCCACCTCATCACCATGTTCATCGACGACGATCAGCCTGTCGGCGTCGCCATCCAGCGCAAGGCCGATGTGCGCCGAGTGCTCCTTTACCAGCTTTCCCACCCGTTCTGGATAGAGGCTGCCGCACTCCCTGTTTATGTTTAGTCCATCCGGTGAAACGCCTGTCTTAACTACCTCGGCGCCTAGCTCTTCAAAGACACAAGGCGCGGTCTGATACGCAGCGCCGTGTGCGCAATCGAGGACAATCTTTAGCCCCTCAAGGGAGAGGTGTGAGGGAAACTTCGCCTTGAGGTGTACAACATACCGCCCCTGCGCATCCGTTATTCGGAGCGCCTTTCCGACCTCGGTGGCGGTGGGGCGTATGGATTCTATCAGGTCGCCGAAGACGTGCTCTTCGATTTGCAACTCTACATCGTCCGGGAATTTAAAGCCCTCATGGTCGAAGAACTTGATCCCGTTATCCTGAAATGGATTGTGGGAGGCGGAGAGTACGACCCCTGCGTCAGCGCGCATGGAGGAGGTGATAAAAGCAATGCCCGGTGTGGGCAGCGGCCCAACCAAGAGGATATCAACCCCCATTGAACATATTCCGGAAGCCAGCGCGGTCTCAAGCATATAGCCGGAGAGGCGGGTGTCTTTACCGATAACGATGCGGTGCCTGGATGAGGCGCGGCGCTCTTTGCAGATATGCGCCATTGCGCGGCCAACCCTTACGATCGTCTCCGAGGTCATCGGCTCGACGTTTGCCTGGCCTCTTATTCCATCGGTACCAAAGAGGCGGCGACCGTTATTCATAGTATCTCCACTCGCTTTGAACCCCTAATTCGTGGGTTTGACAAAGACGCTTTCCGGTAAAACATCAACGAGCTCCGCGCCAGCGGGCAAAAGCACCTTAACCGGGACCACTTCTCCTCCCCGGCCGGCTGGCAGCGGCCAGGATAGCCCAACGGTTATATCCTTGGCCGTTATCTGGGAGATAACTTCAACCTCGCCCGTCAGGCGAACCGTTACAGTGGAGGGGCTAACGCTCCACCCCTCTGGGGGCTTCATAATGGGCAGGCCGATAAACTCACGCTGCGCTTTTATCTTCGCTAACGTTATTTTGAGGGTTATCGGCGTTCGCTTCTCAAATTTGAAGGAGGGGCCGGGGAAGAGCGGCTCCACCTCTCGGGTGATGCCGCCATCGGCGCCTGTGATATCGATAACTTCCGTCGGGAGTTCTCGAACCAATTTCAGGGCCTTTTCCGGACCGATGACGTTTACCGTCTCCGGTACGACCTCGATGCGGGAAACTTCATATCCATCCGCCGGGAGACCTTTCAGGCGAGGCTTCACAGGCAACTCTTTGACCCCCGCGCTATCCGCGACGATAGTGACTACGGAGGGCGAGATATCGGACACCCTTACACCTCGCGGAAAACCGAAGCGGGATGCCAGCAGTTCGTAAGAGGATGTCCCGGGCTTTATGCCCTGAAGGTCAAGGGAGACCCTGTACTGGCTTGGCTTCATCGTGGCGATAATCGTCCTCGGACCCGTAACGCGTACGGAGACCTCGTTGGGGACGTTGGAGGTTACGATCATCGACTTGGGCAGGTTGTCGAGGACGAGCGGCAGCGACATATGAACATCCGACTGTTTCTCCCCCACGACGAAAAGCCATAGCAAAACAGCGATAAAAAAGCTGATCGTCTTTAGACCCCAATTTTCAAGGAAGGCACGGCGTATCCAATCACTCGTCATCGCTGCCCCTCCTTTGCGCGCGCTTTTTTGCTCTTGCTTTTGCGCAGCTTATCGCCTGGCTTTGGAAAGAGGTTGGTCAGGACCCTTCTAAGCGCCGTACCGTCCAGATCGCGCGTTATCCGGCCATTAATTACAACTGATATGGCGCCACGCTCCTCGCTCACAACTATCGCGACCGCGTCGGTCTCCTCCGTTATACCCATCGCTGCTCGATGCCTCGTGCCAAGCTCCTTCTCCAAATCGACCCTGGTGGTCAGGGGAAGGAAAGTAGCCGCCCATGCTATCGTGTTGCCGCGCACCAGCACCGCGCCATCGTGAAGGGGCGAATAGGGCATGAAGATCGTCTGGATTAGCTCCCTGCTTAGAAGCGCCTTCATCTCGACGCCCCCTTCGACAAAGTTTTTCAGCTGTGTCTCACGCTCAAGGACAATTATCGCTCCAACCTTCTTATTCGCCAGCCCAACGGAGGCGCGAACAAGCTCCTCAATCGCTTCAGCTACCCCCTCCCTTGAGAGGGATGAGGACCATAAGGGGTGGCGGCCCATGTGTGCAAGTGCCCTCCTTATATCGTTCTGAAATAGTATTACGACAACGAGAATAAAGGAGGAGAGGAAGGCGTTTAGGATCCAGTTCAAGGCCACCAGCTCAAGTATCTGGCTACCCACGTAGGCGACAAATATAAGGATCAGCCCCAGAAGCACCTGAAAAGCGCGCGTTCCCTTAATTAGCAGGAGTATTCTGTAGATGAGGAAGGTCACCAGCAGAATATCGAGCACATCCTGTAATCTAATCGCGAGGGGGAGGTCGAACAAGAGACCGCTCCTTTTAAGCTTTTGCCACTGCCCAGGCGAGGTCAACCGCCCGGCGGGTCGCCATTACGTCGTGAGTCCTTATGATCTTTGCGCCGGCGTTGACTGCGAGCGCCGCTACCGCCAGTCCGCCCTCAAGGCGGTCCTTGGGGTCTTCGATGCCGAGGGTGCTCCCTATGAAGGACTTCCTGCTGGCGCCAACCAATACGGGAAGACCCATCGAGTTGAACTCTGATATACGCTTTACTAGGGCGAGGTTTCCCTCCGCCGATTTACCGAAACCTATGCCGGGGTCGATGATGATGCGTTCTCTCTCAACTCCCGCATCAAGAGCCAGCTTCACGGCATCCGCGAGAAGGCGATAAATCTCCCCCACGAGGTCCCGGTAGGTTGTATCTGACTGCATGGTCCTCGGCTTGCCGCGCATGTGCATCAATATAAGCGGCGCACCGGTATCGGCGGCAACTTTGGCAAGGTCAGGCTCAAAGTTAAGCCCGCTGATATCGTTAATGATGGCGGCGCCCGCCTTTATCGCTTCACGGGCTACTTCTGCCTTTGTTGTGTCAACCGATATCGGCACCTCTGTCTTTGTCGCGATCCCCTCGATTACCGGCAATATGCGTGAAAGTTCCTCCCGGGCGCTGACGGCTTCAGAGCCAGGGCGGGTCGATTCTCCGCCGATATCGAGAACATCCGCGCCCTCTTCAACCATTCTCAAAGCCGATTCTACGGCTGTATCGGCAGAGTAGTTGTCTCCACCGTCAGAAAAAGAGTCAGGGGTTACGTTGACAATTCCCATAACGGCAGGGCTGGATAGGTCAAGGAACTTCCCTCCGGGCAGAGGCACACGATCGTTGACGTCCTCCTTTAGCAGCTCAGCAATCTCCTCGCCCAGCACCTTTAAGCCGAAGGGCTGGGGGCGCAGCTTTCGCGTAATCGCCCTAAGCTGCTTCATCGTACCCATGATAACTGCGTCGGTTGTTTCGACAGAGCAGTTTATGACTCCGCGCGCCACTGCTGCATCGCAGCCTAGGGAGAGCGCCTCCTGCTTTAGGATGTTTCCGGCGGCCGGCTTTAGCCCTTCCACCTTCAACGCCGCGAAACGGGCCTTGTCACGCATGCGCCCGACGCACGCCTCATCGGCGAGGGTCAGGTCGAGTTCACGGAGGGCATCCTCTCGGCTTGTGAGCTCCAGCTTTCTTACACGAAATCTCAACCCTTTTCCCCTTCGTCACTGTTAAGAAAGTCGAAGGCCTCCTGCCGGGGATCGACCTCCTCGATGGAGCCGCCTCCCATCTTTGCCGGAGCTGCCTCTTTCTTGCCCATTATCTCCTCTACGTCGTCCGCCGCAAGGGTTTCCTTTTCGAGGAGAGCGCTTACGAGCTGCTCCACCTTCTCGCGATTTTCCTCTATTACATTGTGCGCTGTATGAAGCGCCGTCTCGATCAAGTCCCGGATCTCGTTGTCTATATCCACGGCGGTAGCCTCACTGAAATCCTTGTGAGTCGCGAGCTCTTTGCCAAGGAATATCTGCTCATCCTCCTTGCCGTAGGATACAGGGCCCATTTTTTCGCTCATGCCGTACTTGCAGACCATGCGCCTCNCTCGCTCATGCCGTACTTGCAGACCATGCGCCTCGCGATCTCGGTCGCCTTTTCAATATCGTTTGCCGCGCCTGTGGAGATGTGCCCTAAAAAGATCTCCTCTGCCGCGCGCCCGCCAAGCGCCACCGCAATTCTGTCGACAAGGTAGTCCCGGGTGTATGTGTACCTGTCATCGGAGGGCATCGAGAGCGTCACGCCAAGCGCCCTGCCTCGGGGAATGATGGAAATTTTGTGTACGGGGTCCGCGTGGGGCAAAAGAACGCCCACAACTGCGTGGCCCGCTTCATGGTAGGCGGTAATCTTCCGCTCCTCCTCAGAGAGGGCCATTGAACGCCTCTCCGTTCCCATGAGGACCTTGTCCTTCGCCTTCTCGAAGTCGTCCATGTGGACGGCGTCCTTATCTCCGCGGGCGGCCGCCAGGGCTGCTTCGTTGACCAGATTCTCAAGGTCGGCGCCTGAAAAGCCGGGGGTGCCGCGCGCGATGACCTCAAGGTCAACATCATCGGAGAGCGGCACATCCTTGGCGTGAACCTTAAGGATGCCCGTGCGGCCTTTGATGTCGGGCTGCGGGACTATGACCTGTCTGTCGAATCGTCCCGGCCTCAAGAGGGCGGGGTCAAGGACGTCCGGGCGGTTGGTGGCAGCCATCAGTATGACCCCTTCGCTCGCCTCGAAGCCGTCCATCTCAACGAGCAGCTGGTTTAGGGTCTGCTCGCGCTCATCGTGCCCGCCGCCTACGCCAGCTCCACGGTGACGGCCTACAGCGTCGATCTCGTCGATGAAAATGATGCAGGGCGCGTTGCGCTTGCCCTGTATGAAGAGGTCTCTAACCCTGGAGGCCCCTACGCCTACGAACATCTCTACGAAATCAGAACCCGATATCGAGAAGAAGGGCACTCCTGCCTCGCCCGCTATCGCCTTGGCTAAAAGAGTTTTACCGGTGCCGGGCGAGCCCATGAGGAGGACGCCTTTGGGGATGCGCCCGCCGAGCTTGGTAAATTTTTTGGGCGAACGTAAGAACTCGACTATCTCCTGCACCTCATCCTTGGCCTCATCGATTCCGGCGACGTCTGCGAAGGAGGCCTTGGTTTCATCCTGGTTGAGGAGCTTGGCTCGCGATTTCCCGAAGGTCATCGCCTTGCCGCCCCCCTGCATCTGCCTCATGAAGAGGAAGAAGACAACCATGAGTAAAATCATGGGAAACCAGTTGATTAAAAGCATCAGGAGAAATGGCGTCTCCTCGGCTGGGTCGACCGTTATCGAAACGCCCTTCTCCTTCATCACCTTCAACAGGTCGGGGTCTCCGGTGGGCCGAATGGTTTTGAAGGTTGTCTGGTCGGTGTACTCGCCGTAGATCTCCTCGCCATTTATATGGACTTCCGTCACCCGCCCCTTCTCAAGGGATTCGACAAAGTCTGAATATGCGATTGTGTTCTGCCCCGAATCAAGCTGGCCGAAGAACTGGTATAGCATCATCATGATGACGGCTATCAACATCCACAGCGCGACGTTTTTGAATACGGGTTTCATAGGCCTTTGGGCCGAGCTCATAAGTCTTTCTCCAAATTTTTTTAAACCCCGGCGAAGCGCCGGACGGATGGTTTCAGATTAGAGTTATCTTTAACATATTCGGGCCGGTGTTTACTACATCTTGCGGGGAATTAACGGGATTTTTTCCACCAATTATCAACGACCCGCGCGTAACGCGGCGAGGCTTCGGAGTCATTCATATCTTTGGCTGCGATAATGACGGGGGGCTCAGCGGGCGCGATTATCGCAAAGGGCCCCTCGGCATTTTGGCAGACGATGGTCCAGGGCCGCCTCCACCGGTGAACGCGGCGGTTAATCAATATCTCCTTTACCTTCCTTTTACCCAGCCGGTCACCCGGTTCAATATACCTGAAGGAAGGCTCTCCCCCGGTTCGGGGAGAGGGAAGTTTGAAAGATATTTCCCCCTCGGCCGGAGACACGTCATCCGTTTCGCAAATTACCAGAGGCGGGGAGGCATCGGGCACCTCACCTCGCAGCTTCATCACCCACAACCTATCGTAACTTCTTATATATTTGACCTCTCCCGGCAATGGCGCCACGCGATGCGGCCGCCCCTCCTCCATAAGTCCTTCCACCTCCTTAAGGTGGTCCAGGGAGATTATAGAGGTGTCGCCGCCGCCATCCCTGAATGCAGCCAAAAGCACCCTGCTCCTCAATGCAGCTGGAGCATCGCAAAGCTCTTTTATATCGAGCGATATCCCTTCTGGCTCCTCACGCTTGATTCCCCTGTATAGCGCGAGGGCAAGCTCCGTCAAATACTCTTCATCCCTTCTCGCCAATGCGGCAAAGCGCAGAACTGCCTCGTCTGCCCCGGGGCAGATATCCCTGGCCAAAGGCAAAAGTTCATGGCGCACCCTGTTCCTTGAGTATTTTGCCGTGGCGTTGGTGGGGTCTTCCCTGTGACTCCACCCCCGTAGCTGGGCGTACTTTTCAATATCGCTGCGTCTTACGCCGAGGAGAGGCCTTAAATATGGAGGCTCCCAGGTATTCATGCCGGTGATCCCCCTCGGCCCCGCTCCTCTCAGGAAACGGAATAGAAGCGTCTCAATCTGGTCGTCGGCATGGTGGGCAAGTAGTACCGCATCGAAACGACCGGTTTTAAGTATGTCCTCGAAAAATTCCCGGCGAGCGCTCCTCGCCTCCGCCTGCATATTCCCCTCAAGGGCTCCTTTCTCCAGGGTTTTCATGTGAAATGGTATGCCAAGTTTGCTGCAAAGGGCGCTGCAAAACTCCGCATCCGCCACCGATGAGGGTCTGAGATTGTGGTCGATATGGGCAGCTTCTACCTTTGGCCCTTCAATCTCCACAAGAAGGCGAAGGAGTGCCGATGAGTCCAACCCGCCGGAGAGCGCTACAAGCAGCCTCCCCTCCAGAAGAGAGGTCGCAGCAAGTACGGTTTTAATTTCTTCTCTTAAATCCATTGACTTTTTCATTTACTGCCGTTTATCATACGGCGCTTCACGCAAATCAACCGGCCCCGCGCCGTACATATCAGCAGGAGGGCAAGAGCCATGCTTTGCCAGACAGTTAAAAAAGATAAAGAGTGCCTTTTCTGGTCCGCAGGCGGCTGCGCGCAGGAAGCAGGCGAATGTCATATCGTGGATGAGAAGTGCGAAGGGTGCGCCCGCGTCGAAGAGTGGCCCACCGGTAAATACTGCTCCACTTATGCTCACCCTGAGAATCAGTGGGATTTGGGCGTCTGCAACATGGCGACCCACATCAAGGCAGAGGCCGCGGCGGAAGCACGTTTCGTCAACCCCCTCAAAGCCTCCAAGCGCGCAGGCGGTCGCCGCTAGGCACCCTCTTCCTTGCCAGGTTCAACGGCCTGCCCCCTTTGGGGGCGGGCCTTTTTATTGCCGTAGTTTTGATCTCCCACCATACCCGCGCTCATCAACATTCTAAACGCCTGCTCCACCGAAATATCGAGCCTTATCAATTGGTCCGAAGGGATCATCAGATAAAAGCCGGAGGTCGGGTTGGGTGTAGTGGGAATGAAAATATTGACCACCTTCGAGGCCGTGCGTTCTTGAATCTCGCCCCTTGTATCACCCGTTACGAAAGCGAGAGAGTATATCCCCTTTCGCGGATACTCCACGAGAACAACCCCCCTGAACCTGTCGGCGCCTTTGCCCTGAAACTCCTCCAACAAATTGAACACCGCCTCCATCATCTGCTTGAGGACTACATAGAGCCAGCGCACACCCGGGATCCTTTCAAGGAGGTTTTCGTAGCCCTCAAGGATCTTTTTGCCCAGGTAGTTGGAGCTAATTGCGCCGACTACGTAGATTATGATGATGGTTAGTATGACGCCCAGTCCAGGCACCCTGAAGGGAATATAACTTTGCGGGTTGAACCTTGGCGGGAGTGTAGACAGTTGGCCCATCAGCACTTCGTCGAGCCAGTTCACGAGGTAGACTGTAAGAACGATTGGGACGAATACAAGGACACCCGTGAGGAAGTGCCTCTTCATCGCTGACTTAACCTTTGCGAAAAAACCCATCAGCACGCCTCTAAGGTAGCGGAAATAAAATGTTCAACTTATTGTCAATAAGCCCCCTGAAGCCTTCGATGAGAGGATGCGTTCATCATCCGTCCACCCCGGCCCCAGTTTGCGTAAGATTATATCAGCCTTGAGTCCCGGCGTAAAAGCCCCTCTTTCACCATCGACGCCTAAAACCGCCGCACCGCCGCTCGTCGCCGCGCGTAGCGCCTCCGTGACTGACCACCCATAATCCTCCACCGCAGCCACGACGTCTCCCCACAGGTCAAGGTCTCCGCCTGAGAGCGATGAGTCGGTACCCAGCCCCGTAGCCATGCCGGAGTCGAGGATCCGCCTTCCCGGCGCCTTGCCCACCCCTAAATTCCTGTTGGAACGTGGGCAGAGCACCGATGAGACGTCCGCTCGGGCAAGGCGTATTACATCATCGGAGCTAATGTTTACAAGGTGTACGGCAACAAACCTGCCGCCGAGCACATCGGGGTCAAGGAGGTATTCGACAGGGGCGGCGCCTGGGTTTTTGGGCGGCTCAACAGGCAACGGTCCATATACAAACTTCGGGATCTTTCCAGTGCCCTTAAGCAGAAACTCCACCTCATCGGAGGATTCTGCGAGGTGGGTGAAGATCGGCAAGCTTGCGTTACGCGCAAATAGCGCCGCCTCTTTGAAGGCTTCGGCACAGACCGTATATGGTGAGTGCAGGAAAACACCGCCTTTCGCCCCTTCAAGCATACGTGAAATTGCTGCGGCGTTCCCGGCTGACGGACATATAACCTCGCGGGCGGGGATAACCTCGGCACCATCGTGGGGATATGCCTCTTCAACCCCCTCTACACTAACCACATCGGCTACTATTCCCTGCCCCAAAGCGCGGCACTCTCTAGCGCCTTTGACCGCAGCTTCTATGAATTGCCCGGAAGCGGCAGCACGTTTTAGCCCGATTACCGCCGCTATCCACTCAGCGAAGGGGAGGCCGGGAGCGACCTCGCCAATCCCTGTAAGCTCCAAGTGGGCATGACAATTGACCAGCGCCGGCATCAGAAGGGAGCCTT
>PKTU01000044.1:0-8747 GCA_002869005.1 Deltaproteobacteria bacterium | reverse complement strand
CGGGATGCGCATCTCTGAGCACGCTTATGCCGCCTGCGTCAACTATTTTGCCGCCATCAACGAGAACCGCCCCATCTTTCAGGGGCGGGTTTATTCCATCAAAAAAGAGCGGCGCCGAGAACAGCTTCATCTGGAGGCCATATTGGTAACGCGGTTTTGCCCGTCGACGTACGTTAGCTTAGGTTTCCACTCTTTCGCTTCGGAGTCGTCCACATAGACGTAGCAGCAGATGATTATTATGTCGCCTGCGCTGGCCTTGTGCGCGGCGGCGCCATTTACGCAAATAACCCCGCTCCCGCGTTCGCCGGATATGGTGTAGGTTGCGAAACGTTCGCCGTTTGTCACGTTGTAAATCTGCACCTCTTCATAGGGGAGGATGCCCGCGGCCTCCATGAGGTTTTCATCTATGGCTATTGAGCCCTCATAGTGGAGGTCGGCCCCCGTCACGGTGCAGCGGTGAATTTTTCCCTGTAGCATCCTGCGCTTCATGATTATTCAACTCCTTGGCTAAAATCCTCAACGCGCCACAAGGACGCGGTTGTCTATAAGTCTTGTGTTCCCGACAAAGGCGGCAATTGCCAAAAGAAGGCTCCCCTGGAAAGTGTTTATCTCCTCCAGGTTCTCCGCATCAAGGAGCTCGGCATAATCTATCTTAACCCTTGCCTCATCCAGGATAGCCCTTACCGCAGATAGCAACTCTTCGCGGTCGCGTAGACCCCCCTCCAACAACTCTTCAGCCTTGTCTAGGGCTTTGAATAGCGCCAGCGCCCTCACCCGCTCCTCGGCTGACAAGTATTTATTTCTGCTGCTCATCGCAAGGCCGTCAGCCTCGCGGACGATCGGCATGCCCTCAATCCTGACGCCTACGTTTAAATCCCTCACCATGCGCTCAATCACGTTGAGCTGTTGGTAGTCCTTCATCCCGAAATAGGCATCGTCTGGAACCGCCATGTTAAAGAGCTTCAGCACTACGGTGCAGACCCCGTCAAAGTGCCCTTTACGGCTTGCACCGCAGAGTGGCTTTGTTATGTGCTCTAGGTGTACCAAAGACTGAAAGCCCTCTGGGTAGACCTCCTCAGGAGTGGGGATGAAAAGTATATCGACACCCGCCGCCTCAAGAAGCGCCTCGTCACGCTCTAAATCTCTAGGGTATTTGTCCAGATCTTCACCCGGGCCAAATTGAGTGGGGTTGACGAAGATGGAGACGACCACGAAATCATTGCGCTCGCGCGCCCTCCTAACCAGAGAGAGGTGCCCCTCGTGCAGATACCCCATAGTCGGGACCAGTCCCACCGTGAGGCCTTCGTCTTTAGCCTCAAGCGCTAGCTCCCGCAGTTTTTCCGGAGATGAAATCTTAAGCATTCTCAACCCTTAAAAAACAAAAAGCGCCCCACCTTATCGTACGGGGCGCAAAATGGTCAGCTCTGCCCAACAGGGCGTTTAGCTATCCTTGCATATCATTTCCGTCCCGGTCCGTCTCCGCGGATCCAAGCGTAGTGTGCTCTCTACCATTTTACAGCAATCCCTGTCAACCGGTGGTTGCTTTAAGGTGCTTTTCCTTTACAGGCGAGCCAAGCTAAAGTATATAAGACAATCCCCTTTTACCCCCAGATGAGGAGCATCTCTTGAAGGGTTCCGTCGCAGTTTACCCAGGAAGCTTTGACCCGATAACAAACGGGCACGTCGACATCATCTCCAGAGCCTCCAAAGTTTTTGACAAATTGGTTGTGCTCATAGCGGTAAATAGCGAGAAAAAGGGGCTCTTTACCCTGAATGAGCGCTGTGAGCTTATTCGTGAGGTCTTCAAGGATTGTCCAAATATAGAGGTGGATTCCTTTGAGGGGCTCTTGGTCGAATACTTGAAGAAGCGGGACATACCCGTCGTCATAAGGCGCCTGAGGGCGGTATCAGACTTTGAGTATGAGTTTCAGATGGCGTTAATGAACAGGCGTATTTACTCTGGAGTTGAAACTTTTTTCATGGCATCCAGCGAGAACTGCTCTTACATAAGCTCAAGGATCGTCAAAGAGATTTTCAACCTCGGAGCTTCAATAAGCGACCTAGCGCCCGAAGCGGTCGTTACCGCTATGAATAAAAAATTTGCAGGGCCTAAATAGCAGGAGTTCAAGGTGAAATTAAGCAAGAGAGCAGAGAGTCTACAGCCGTCGGCAACCCTGGCAATAACAAGCAAGGCGAAACAGCTGAAAGCCGAGGGGATCGATGTAATCGGGTTTGGCGCCGGTGAGCCCGACTTCGCCACTCCGGGGAGCATTGTAAACGCTGCTATAAAATCGCTTGAAGCGGGAGAGACTCATTATACGCCAGTTGGAGGCTCACCCGCACTCAAGAGCGCTATATGCGACTTCATAAAGCGCGAATACGGTTTGGAATACTCCGCCGCAGAGGTAACTGCCTCCTGCGGAGCGAAGCACACCCTTTTCAACATCTTCATGGCGCTGCTTGACGAGGGGGATGAAGTGGTAATCCCCGCCCCATACTGGGTAAGCTACCCTGAGCAGGTAGCCCTCGCCGGTGGCGTCCCCGTTATCGCCGAGGTCAGCGAGGGGGAAGATTTTCTCCTGACCCCCGAGATACTTGAGGCTACCCTTACGCCTAAGACAAAAGCCGTAGTTTTAAACAGCCCTTCAAACCCATCGGGCGCCATGCTGGATGCCGACAGGCTCGCGGGGATCGCCGGAGTCCTGGAGGGCCGCGACATTGTGGTGATTAGCGACGACATCTACCACAAACTCGTCTACGAAGGGGAGTTCGTCTCAATACTTTCGGTCGCGCCTGCCCTTAAAGACCGTGTAATTATCGTAAACGGCGTCTCAAAGACCTATGCGATGACCGGCTGGCGCATAGGCTTTGCCGCAGGGCCGAAGAATATCATTTCGGCAATGGAAAAAATCCAGGGCCAATCCACTTCAAACCCGACCTCTTTCGCACAGAGAGGCGCTATAGAGGCGCTTATCGGTGACCAGTCATGCGTTGCCGAGATGGTTGATACCTTTAAAAAAAGGCGTCAACTATTAGTCGACAGCCTTAACGCTATCGACAAGGTGACATGCGCCATGCCGACAGGAGCCTTTTACGCTTTTCCCTCCATAGCCGCCTACGTCGGAGCAAAATTCGGCGAAACGGTAATCAATGACTCTATGGATATAGCCGCGTTCCTCCTGGAGGAGGCTAAGGTAGCAGTGGTGCCGGGCACCCCCTTCGGCGCACCCATGAACATGAGGCTCTCATACGCGACCTCCGATAACAATATTATCGAGGGTGTCAGGCGCATTAGAGAGGCATTTGGCAAGCTTGAATTTTAACCGCGAAAAATGAATAAAACTGAAGAGAATAACTACCAAAAGCTAACTGACGGCGAGCTTTTGGAGCTCCTCCATACCTCGGGAGACGCTTTGCCCATGGAGGTTGTAGAGGAGGTGCTGGACCGTAGCGACCGCATGCTACCCCTGCTCACGCTGATCGTTATCGACAAGTCGAACTGGACTAGGCCAATGCCTGAGTGGTGGGCTGCCGTTCACGCGACCTACCTACTTGGCGCGATGGAGTCAATCGACGCTCTGCCCGCCCTGATGAGCGCTCTTCGTTGGGCCGACGCCTTTGACAACGAGTGGGTTACCGAGGATCTACCCAGCATCTTCGGCAAACTGGGCGTCGGCGCATACCCCTACCTGATGGCGGCAGCCCATGACATTTCGGCGGGGTGGAGCGCGCGCGCAACTGCGCTGATGTCCATGGCCTCCATCTGCGCAACGGAGATAAAGCTCCGCGCGGGGTTCCTGGATTTCGCAGCGGGGGTTCTTGACAACCTCTCCGAATCCATAAACTTAAGGCAAGCCGCCGCGAATATCCTGCTCGACTTTCGCTCAACGGCCCACCGGGATCTACTCATAAAGTTCGGGCGGGAAGAGGCGCTTAGAAGAGAGGAGATATCATCCTACGAAGGCGCTTTCTACGATTGGGAAGTGGATGACTTCCTCGCAGCCGATAGCCGCGACCTCGATTTTTACCAACGTGACTGGATGAGCTTTTATGAGGTTGACGAACGGCAGCGTCGCCATGACTATTGGGCGGAGGAACGTCAAGAGGGGCGGGATGACGGCGCGGCTGCCGCTTCATATCCCTTCGATTATGATGGTGGTTACTGCCACTGCGGCTCCGGGGTCAGCTACGAGGAGTGCTGCAAGAAGAAGATTCACTGAACCTATCAGGGTTTAGGTCTTTCACCACTCATAAGGTATTTTTTCACCTCCTCAATTATCTGCCTATGGTCGAAGACGATCTCCGAGGGCAGCTCCTCCCATCCAAAACGCAAAGCCTCCGCGGCGTCATCGCCCCCGCTGGGTTCGCCATCGGCCTCGGCTATAAAGACCGTAGAGATTGTATGGTGCCTTGGGTCACGGTTTGGATTGGAGTAGGTGTAAAATTGCTCTTTGAGCGCTACCTTTAAGCCCGTCTCCTCCAACGCCTCTCTGACCGCTGCTGACTCCAGCGACTCACCGTCATCCACGAAGCCGCCCGGCAGCGCCCAGCCGTGGGGGGGATTTTTCCTTGAGACGAGCACAAGACCCTCCCCATCCGTTATCACTATATCAACGGTCGGAAAAGGATTTTTATATTTGGTCTCTGCGTTTAGGGTCATTGCTTCGCGGAATAACGGGCCGGACAAGAAGTCGCCCTTTTGATGCCCGGCTTTTTACTAATCCTCGTACCAGGCGCGCTCCTCTTCCTCTTCTTCNTCTTCTTCACCGGTTGGAAAGTCAATCAACTTCTCGTGACATCCATTGCATCCCCCCGCGACCGGCGAAAGTCTTGGCGAATCCGAGGAGTGAGGATTATGGCATGATTTGCAGATATAATTACCTTGATCGTCCAGGTACATACCGTCATACACCTTGAGCGCCTTGCCACCCGTCGGGTGGGTGTGGGAAGCCATGAGGGATTCGCTGTGACAAAGCGCGCAGAGCCCCGCGCCGCTTCCTTTCAGGAAGTACATATCGTTATCGGATGAATGCGGGTCGTGACAGCCGGTACATTCATCATTTTCAACTGGCGCATGTACATAGAGGCCGGAGAGCTTTTCATTCATGCCGTCGTGGCAGGAGAGGCAGAGCTCAGTCTGCGAGGAGTTCAGCTGGTACTTGAATGATGATGAATGGGGGTTGTGGCACACCGTGCAAAAGCCCATCGCGACGGGCCCATGCACGTTTTTCCTCTCAAACTGCGCCATCACATCGCCGTGGCAGGTAAAGCAGAGGTCCGAACCCATCGATGTAAGCTCAAAACGCTTGGGCGTTGACTCGAAATCGTGACATGCGGGGCAACCGCCAACCGGTATCGGGCCATGCACGTATTTCTTTGTTGTCTGGTAGCCGTGGCACACATCGCAGACCATCGTCATCCCCATTTGGTCTTCCGGCGGCATTATATCATGGCAATCAAGGCATGGCTCTTCACGAGCTGCTATGTGAAAAGCGTATTCGGGGAAGTTGACTCCCATGCCCTCACCCATGCGCGGATCCCTGAATAGAACCACCGCCTGAGTGCCGACATCCGCGCCCTTTGGGTAGACCACTTCTATAAAGTTGGATCCGTAGCTTAAGGGTATCCTGGCGGCAAATTTCTCGTCGTACACCTCTACCTCATACTCGGTGCCGCCATTTAAGCGAATAGTGAAGGGGCCGGGATTGTCTCCGGTAAGTCCGACAACCCATATCGCGCGCTGGTAGGTTACTGTAAAGTTCGCGGGCGCCAAGATGGTCACGTCGCTTTTAACTAGCTTCTCCTCATCAGCGATGGCCTTGCCGCTTACCACCTTGTCGACTATCGTCTCCAGCTTCTCCTTATTTACCTCATCCCAACCTACTATTGTGGCTACAATCTCGGCATTTTTGTCGATTAAGATATATGTTGGAAGGGTGAGGACATCAAATGCGGAGCTGATCTTTAAGGAGCGATCGATGAGGATCGGGAAGTTGAGGTTCTCTTTAAAGGAGTTGAAGAAGCGCTTGACGCGACCCAGACCGTAAGTATCCAGATTGACGCCGACGACTTTAAGCTTGTCGGCTCCGTACTTGTTTTGCATTACGATGAGGTGGGGGATCGACTGCACGCAGGTTGTGCAGTATATGGAGCCGAAATCTAGGAGTATCGGCACCTTGCCGAGGTAAGGCTCAAGAGAGAATTCATCATTGGTAAAAGTGTGTCCGTCAAAGGGCTGAACTTTTTTCGCTTCACCATCGGCGGCGATAGCCGGAGCGGAAAGCAGCAGCAAAATGGTAGAGAAAAAAACCACAAGCGCTGCCAGACGTAACGCGCTCCTTCTGCTCTTGCCCCGATTAACCATCTATCAATTACCCAGAGCTTTTTCGATTTCCCCGGTAAGGACCTCTTCGCTGACTCGCCCGACACGAACAAAGGTTATCTCTCCTTTGCCGTTGATCATATAAAGGGTGGGCGTGCCGGGAACCATGTAATCCTCGGCTACGATAAGAGAATCGTCGTCGCCAAGCTCATCAAGCAGTATCTTGAAAGTCAGTTTGCTCTGCTTTGCGAATTGGGCGATGTTATTTGCAAGGTCGCCATCTAGCGCCACGGTAATGACATCAAACCCTTTTTCTTTGTACCGCTCGTAGAGGGACTGGATGAGAGGCATCTCATCGCGGCAGGGTTCGCAAAAGATCGACCAGAACACTAGGAGACATGCGCCACCGCGTTCTTCAGGGCTGAAGGTGTAGGGATTGCCGCTCGTATCTTTAAGGGTGAAGCTAGGTGCCTTTTCGCCAGGCTGGAGCGCTTCCATATCCCCTATAGTAGGAATATCAAGGGGAGTCATCCCTTCATCCTGAGCCAAGGCGGCAACATTGAAGGCCAGCAAGAGAGCCATAGCCAAACCGAGGATTGTGAAGGTACGCTTACGCATTTTATTCTCCCGCAAAAATTAAAAAAGCTTCGTCAATGCCAATTTGCCGGGCGGCCGCTCAAAGAGCCCCCTACCGCTTGGCGAAATACAGTATGCGGGAGTTGGCTGAATCTCCCACATATACACCTCTTTTTTCATCGGCCACGAGGCATGTAGCCTTGGAGCCTTCGGGCATCTCAATTTTCGAAGCCAGCTCCCTGCGGGAGTTGACCACTATCACGCGATTGCCCTTTTTATCCAACACGAACAACCATCCAAAGCGACGGTCGCAGGAGATCCCGGCAAGTTCCAGAGTGTCTCCCGTAAGCTCCTTTAGATCTACGGACTCTTCCCATCCGCCGTCTAAGGTGAATCTGTCAAGGGTATCGCGTCCCGATTGCAGGACCCATACACTTCCCCTGTCATCACCTGTAAATGCAATATCGATGGGGCGCTTTATAAGACGCTTTGACTTAACGCTTCGCTTACCCCACTCATCGAGGAAAATTCCCCGGTTGGAGAATACCTGAACCCTCTCATTATCCCTATCGGCGACATAAAGCCGACCGTTAGTACTATCGGCCAACCCGCCCGGATTCTTTAACTCTCCCTCGCGCCTGCCCCGCTCGGAGAAGGTGGCTATCACAGCGCCGCCGGAGTCAAGCACGACCATGCGGTCATTACCTGCATCGGAAACCCAGAGCCGCTCCATCCTGTCTTCAGTAAGACCGGAGGGGTCATCGAACTCCAAGTGCCCTTCGCCATCGGGCAGACCAACTGTTTTATCCCACCTGCCGTTAAAGGCATCATAATAGACGAGGTGGTCCTTGCCGGTGTCGGCGGCTACCAGCGAACCCGACTTGGTAAGCGCGAGGGCGGAGATATTCTCCAGCTGATTCCAGCTGCCGGGACCGCTGTCACCTATTATCTTTTCAAGTACGTACTCAGGAGCGTTGGCGCAATTTGCCGCGGAAGCCGCTAAAAGTATCAGAAGAATAGCGGCTCCTGCTCCACGTAAAATCTTTATTATTTTGGCTTCACCTTCAGCAGTATCTCATCGGGACCTGTATCATCAAGGTCCTCGGGCTCTTCATCGCCCATTAACTGCCCGTCGCTTTCATCACCGGAAAGAAGCTCCGCCTCGTCTTGCTGCTGCTGGAATATAAGCTCAAGTTCTTGTTCGCGATTATCTCGGATCGTGTCGGAGAGCTCACCCGCGAGGTCTACCATCCCCTCCTCGGCGAGTTCATTGACAGAAGGACCTTCATTGAGGCCAAAAACCTCGGCTATGGTTGTATTTGAGCGGGAGAATATCCTGGCTGACCAGATAAGGTCGCCGGTTTCAACGTGAAGCATATCAAGGAAGAAGGAGAATTCTATGTTGGTTGATTTCTCCTCTTCGCCATAAAGCGTCAGGCCACCTACTATAACGGCGTCAACCTGAAGCTCTTCGCCGATCTTCCTTACGATTTCCCGGTCCAGACTCTCAGTGTTGCGCAGTTTAAGCTTCTTCATGAGCCCGGCTACATAGCGAGGCTCCTCAACCACGTCAAAGACGCCCTCGGAGAGGAGTTCTTGAACGAGTACGTTCTCAGCTTGTTTGGGGCCTACGGCACCTTCAGCAAGGGTGTCAAAGGGCAACACCGCCACCCTTTTGATCCCGCTAAATAGAGGCCCTGGGGTTACGGGCTTGGAATAGGTCTGCACCTGCGTGCCGGAACAGCCTGATATCAGTAGCGCAAGCGCAAAAAAACCCGCCCACAAAGTCCGCATGTTAAAGCCCTCCTTAAAATGCCATCTCCGGCAAATGCACCGTTAAGGCAAAACA
>PKTU01000084.1 GCA_002869005.1 Deltaproteobacteria bacterium | reverse complement strand
CGGGCTCCTCTTTCCACTCGACGTCGTCAAGCGAGCCGTTCATCGCCGCGTGAATCAACGCGCGTGTATGCGGCAGGCTCATGCGTGAGCCGACGCCGTAGGCGCCGCCGGTCCAGCCGGTGTTGAGAAGCCAGCAATTAGCTCCGTGCTCCTCCATCTTTTTGCCCAGGAGCTCCGCGTATACGGCGGGATTGAGGGGCAGAAAGGGGGCTCCGAAGCAGGAGGAGAATGTCGCCTGCGGCTCAAGGATGCCCTTCTCTGTCCCCGCTACCTTGGCGGTATAACCGGCGAGGAAGTGGTACATCGCCTGTTCGGGGGTTAATTTGGATATTGGGGGTAGGACGCCGAAGGCGTCGCAGGTGAGCATGAAGATGTTTTTGGGGTGGCTCCCCTGCCCGCTCATCTCCGCGCCGGGTATAAACTCAACAGGGTAGGCGGCGCGGGTGTTTTCGGTGTAGCGCTCGTCATCATAGTCGATGGTGCGCTTGACCTCGTCGACCACCACGTTCTCAAGGATGGTCCCAAAACGCTTTGTGCAGGAGTATATCTGCGGCTCGGTTTCCGGGTCCAGGCGGATCACTTTGGCGTAGCAGCCGCCCTCAAAGTTGAAGACGCCCTTATCGGTCCAACCGTGCTCGTCGTCGCCTATGAGGAGGCGCTCCGGGTCGGCGGAGAGAGTCGTCTTGCCGGTGCCGGAGAGGCCGAAGAAGAGCGCCGCGTCGCCATCTTTGCCGATGTTGGCGGAGCAGTGCATCGAGAGAACGCCCTTCATGGGCATAAGGTAGTTCATAACGGAGAAGATCGATTTCTTTATCTCTCCCGCGTAGCTCGTGCCGCCTATTATGACAAGCTTTTCGGCGAAGTTGACGAGGACAAAGGTCTTGGAGTTTGTCCCCTCGGCTTCAGGGTCCGCGAGGCAGGAGGGCGCCTGGATTACGGTGAACTCCGGCTGATGGTCCTCACAGGTCGCGCCAGCCGCGTCGTCGATGGGGATGAAGAGGTTTCTGACGAAGATGCTGTGCCACGCCTCCTCCGTCACCACGCGCACGGAGAGGCGATTCTCCGAGTCGGCCCCCACGAAGCAGTCCTGCACAAAGGCGTCGCGGCCTTTGTAGTGCTCGCGTATCTTGGCGAGCAGCTGGTTGAACTTATCGATTTCGATGGACCTGTTTACATCGCCCCACCAGATATCGCCCTCTGTGGAGGGCTCTTTAACGGTGAATTTGTCGTTGGGAGAGCGTCCCGTGTGCTCGCCGGTGAGGGTATAAAAAGCGCCGTCGGCGGTGAGAGAGCCCTCGCCGCGCCTCAGCGCCTCCTCGCACAGCTGCGGTGTGGTTAGATTCCAATAAACGTTTTTAAGCTCGGTAAGGCCCTGGTTCTCAACCCCGTGGCGGCTGGGTCGACCAAAATTCTCCATGACTTGCATCTCCTCACGGATTCAATCAAAGAAAGGACGAGTAACACCGAAAAGGCTTTTTGAAGACGAAGAAATTTAACATGGTCGTAATATGAAAACAGCAACTTTTTTTCAAAAAACAACTTTTCTGTAACTTGATAGGAGAGTCAATCATCTATACACTTATAAAGACAGTAGTGCTTTCCAACTACCCCATTATCACGGGAAGGACATTTAAATGATCGAGATTACGAAGCTCGCCGAGGAGAAACTATTCGAGGCGATCAAAGACAACGGCGACGCATTGACCGTCCGCCTCTATCAGGCGGGAGTAGGCTGAGGCGGCCCCTCTTGGGGCATGGCTCTGGATGAGTCAAAAGACACTGACACAAAGCTCTCCCTTGACAACTTCACCCTAACGGCCGATTCGGAACTTTTAAAGAGCTCCGGCGGCGTTAAGGTAGACTACTCAGACGGCCCCTTCAGAAAGGGGTTCATCATAAAGTCACTCACCCAGCAGGAATGCGGCTCCGGCTGTAGCTGCTGATCGAAAAAAGCAGGCAGGAATAAAAGAGGGGCGCCATCCGGCGTCCCTCTTTTACATTATCCGCTCTTTTTCCGGCTCGCCTTGGCGAAGAGCTCCGCGAAGCTCCCTCCACCACCCCCGCCGCCGCCCCGCTCAGCTCTCTTTATATCCGCTCTGCCGGCTGGGGGCCTGCGCTCCTCGCGTCTTGGCCCGGCATCGACAAGCTGTTCCGCCAGCCGCATGGTCAGGGAGATGCGCCCCCGCTCGATATCGACCTCGACCACCTTGACCTTTACCACGTCTCCCGCCCTGACGATCTCGCGGGGGTCTTTCACGAATTTATCCGCCAATTTGGAGATGTGGACGAGCCCATCCTGATGGACCCCTATATCGACGAACGCGCCGAAGTTGGCGACGTTGGAGACGGTTCCCTCAAGGACCATGCCCGGCTCAAGGTCACGTATATCCTCCACTCCATCGCGAAAGGAGGCGGTCTTGAACTCAGGGCGAGGGTCACGGCCGGGCTTTTCAAGCTCAGCTATTATATCGGTTACCGTGGGGACGCCAAAGCGCTCGTCGGTGTACTCCTTGGGGTTTAGCTTCTTTAAAAATTCGGCGTCTCCGATCAGGGTGTCAACCCCCCGCCCCGCCTTGGCGGCAATCCGCTCAACCACCTCGTAGGACTCGGGATGTACCGCCGAGGCATCAAGGGGATTCTCTCCCCCGACAATTCTTAAAAAACCAGCCGCCTGCTCGAAAGTCTTTGGGCCCATGCGGGGCACGCTTAGCAGCTCCTCGCGTCTGGCGAAAGCGCCGTTCATATTCCGGTGCTCGACTATGTAATCGGCAAGTGAGGGATTTAGCCCCGATACACGGGCGAGCAACGGTGCTGAGGCGGTGTTCACTTCGACACCGACGCCGTTGACGCAATCCTCCACCACGCCGTCGAGTGCCCGGGCGAGTTTAAACTGGTTTACATCGTGCTGATACTGCCCCACTCCAATCGCCTTGGGCTCTATCTTTACGAGCTCCGCCAAAGGGTCCTGGAGTCTCCTGGCGATAGAGACCGCGCCGCGAAGGGAGACGTCGAGCTCTGGAAACTCTTTCGCCGCAAGCTCCGATGCGGAATAGACCGATGCTCCCGCCTCGCTTACAACCACCTTGACGAGCCCGAGCTCAGGGCGTGCGCGTTGAATCGCGGCGACAAACCGATCGGTCTCGCGGCTCGCCGTGCCGTTGCCGATGGCTACAAGCTTGACCCCGTGCGCCTCAGCTAATCGTATAACCGCACGGGCAGCGCCCGCCTCATCGTTGCGCGGCGGATGGGGATAAATAGTATCCGTTTCAAGGAGCTTGCCCGTGCCGTCAACCACCGCGACCTTAACCCCTGTGCGGAGCCCAGGATCCAGGCCGATTACCCCCTTGCGCCCCGCAGGCGCGGCTAGGAGAAGGTCCTTTAGATTCGCTCCGAAGACCCTTATCGCCTCAGCCTCAGCGCTCTCCTTGACCCTGGCTAAGAGGTCCGTCTGCACCTTCAGGAGGAGCTTTATTCTCCATGTCCACTTGACCACCCCGGCTAGCCACTCATCGGCGGGGCGGCCGCGTAGCGCAACCCCGGCGGCTGAGGCAACCATTCCCTCGCAAGGGTGAAAAGCTCCCGGCAAGGGTTCCTCCCCCACCTTAAGCTCGACGAAGAGTATCCCCTCCATAAAACCCCTGAACATAGCCAGCGCACGGTGCGAGGGCACCGTCGAAATCGGCTCTGAGTGGTCGAAATAGTCGCGGTACTTGCCCCCCTCCCCCTCCTTGCCCTCTATTACTCTGGAGGAGAAGGTGCCATGCTCCCAGGAGTAATCGCGCACCCGCCCTACGAGGTCCGCGTCCTCAACGAAGCGCTCCATGAGGATGTGCTTGGCCCCGTCGAACGCCGCCTTGAGGTCGGGTACCCCGGCATCGGCGTCAAGGTATTTTGATGCTTCCTCCTCCGGGGTAAGCGCAGGGTCATCGAGGAGCGCGCAGGCCAGTGGCTCCAGCCCCGCCTCTATGGCAATCTGCCCCTTTGTGCGGCGTTTGGGTTTATAGGGAAGATAGAGGTCTTCGAGGCGGCTCTTTGTGTCAGCCTCATTGATTTTCATCAAGAGCTCATCGTTGAGCTTACCCTGCTCCTCCACCGACTTGATTATCGCCGCGCGGCGCTCCTCAAGCTCGCGAAGATAAGTCAACCTCGTCTCCAAAAGCCTAAGCTGCCCATCGTCGAGCCCGCCGGTAGCCTCTTTTCTGTATCGTGCTATGAATGGCACCGTTGCGCCTCCGTCCAGAAGAGCGACGGCGACATCCACCTGCCCCTCTGTAGCGGAGAGTTCTTCGGCGAGGCGGCTTGTAATTGATTGCATATCTTTCCTCTGGCTTTGACTAAACCGAATATTCCGAAAGGTTGGCGGAGGTGCATGATAAGCGCCGGAAGGGCGCGAGGCAATCCCTTAAGAGTCGAAACCTCCACATCGGTCAACTTGTGCATTAGCGTTTTCCTGTTAGCTTTCTAGTGTGCCCTATCTTTGGGGCGGCTTTTAAAACCAACAAACAAGGAGCTGCTGATGGCTACAGAAACCGGACAGGAATATCTTTGTGAAATCTGCGGAAACAAGGTAAAGGTCATTGAGAGCGGCGGCGGCGAGCTCGTCTGCTGCGGTCAGGCGATGACATTACAGTAAAGTAATCGGAAAGACGCTAAATCGATCGCCAAAACACAAACCCTTTAAGGGATGGTCTCACTTCTGGTAGAGTTCCCCACCATCTGGGTAATTCATACAGAAGGCGTTAAAGGTGATCATTCCATTTAAAGAACTCAGCGACGAGGCGCTTACCGGCCTGATAGAGGAGTACGTCACCCGCGAGGGGACCGATTACGGAGGGGTGCGCCATGATCTCGCGGAGAAGGTCTCGAAGGTGCGTGACCAACTTGAGCGGGGCGAGGTGCTTGTAGTCTTCGACCCCGGCGAGGGCACCGCCAACCTTCTGACCGCCGCAATGGTGAAGGACCTCATGAGGCCCCCATCCGGCGGGAGGCTGGGGTGATTTTTTGAACGCAATCGACGTCACCGGCCTAACCAAGAGCTACGGCACCACCACCATCCTCTCCTCCGTCTCCTTCGCGGTGGGCGAACGCGAACGCGTCGGCATCGTGGGGAGAAACGGTTGCGGAAAATCAACCCTCTTCCGCATCCTGGCGGGACGTGAAGAGGCGGACTCAGGCGAGATAGTAAAGCGTCGCGGCCTGACAATGGGCTATCTGGACCAGCGCCCCGGCCTAGACCCCGGCCTCACGGTCCGTCAACTGCTGGGCGAATACCTGGGCGAGCCGAGGGAGAATCTAAAGCGTCACGGCGAGCTCTCGCGCCTAGTAGCCAATGCCTCCGGCGATGAACTGGATAAACTCCTGAAAGAGCAAGAAGAGGTCCACTCCTGGCTCGACCACCACAATGCCTGGACCCTTGACCACCGCGTAGAGGAGATATGCGCCCGCTTCAACATCCTCAACCCCGACGCAAAGGTAGCCGACCTCTCCGGCGGCTGGAACCAGCGCGTAGCTCTCGCGGGGATGCTCCTCGCCGCCCCGGATCTGCTCCTCTTGGACGAGCCGACGAACCAGCTCGACGCAGATACCGTCGCATGGCTTGAGGAGTACCTACTCGAATATCCCGGCGCGATACTCCTCGTCACCCACGACCGCTACTTTTTAGACCGCGTGGTAACGCGGATGTTTGAACTTGAGGGTGGCGAGCTCACCGCCTACACGGGCGGATACTCCTCCTACCTTGAGCAAAAAGCGGAACGCCTGACCCTGGAGGGCCGCACCCAGAGCCGGCTCCTCAACCTCCTGCGGCGAGAGGAGGAGTGGCTCTCCCGCTCCCCCAAGGCTCGCACAACCAAGCAGAAGGCGAGGATAGGCCGCGCAGAGGAGCTTCGTGAGAAGACCAAGGCAACTCATCGGCGCGAGCTTGACTTTGCCATAACCACCGGGCGCGAAGCGGGGGGGATGGTCCTCGAAGCGGAGAAGATCACAGCAGGCTATGGAGGGAACCCCATAATAAGGGATTTCTCCCTCACCCTGAGGAAGGGTGAGCGAATTGGGGTCCTCGGTCCCAACGGTTGCGGTAAATCCACCCTCATAAAAGCGCTCCTCGGCGAGCTGCCCTTGATCTCAGGCGAGGTCAGGCGGGGCAACAAGACCCTCATAGGTTACATCGACCAAGAGCGCAGCGGCCTCATGGAGGAGGACTCCGTCGAGGAAAACCTCTCCCTCAACGAGTGGGTCACGGTGGGCGGCGCGCGCGGCGAACGAAAGCACAGGAAGGGCTATCTCGAATCCTTCTTATTTAGTTATAACGACCAGAAGGCCCCCGTCTCAACCCTCTCCGGCGGCGAACGGGCGAGGCTTCTCCTAGCCAAGCTGCTCCTCATCGGAGCGAACTTAATAGTCCTGGACGAACCCACCAACGATATAGATATCCCAACCCTGCAAGTGCTTGACGAGGCGCTGACCGAGTTCACCGGCAGCGCGCTCATAGTCACCCACGACCGCTACTTTCTCGACAAAGTGGCGACGGGAATCCTCCACATGGAGGGCGATGGGCGCGTTACATATTACGAGGGAGGCTACACCGCCTTCTCCCGCGCGATGGAGCGAAAGAAAGAGACCGAGCGCGAAAGTCAAAAGCGGGCCGCCGAGACTAAAGCCGCCAAGGGATCGCAGCAGCCCGCTCCCGCGACCGTGAAAAAGAAGGGCCTCTCTTTCAAAGAAAAGAAGGAACTTGAAGAGATAGAGGAAAAGATAGCGCTTCTTGAAGAGCGTCACGGAGAAGTTGAAGCAAGCCTGGCGGCCCCAGCCTCAATCGACGGCGGACACGAAGCGCTGACGGCCCTCTCCGAGGAGCTGTCAAAGGTAGGCAGCGAATTGGAAACACTAATGGAGCGCTGGGAGGAGCTTGAATCTAAAAAGTAGAATTTGCCAGGCCAAGTCGCTTTTGGGGTATACTTGATACAAGGTCACATACTAACTGGAGAGAGGAGGCACCATGCTTTCAACGGTTATAGAGATGCTCGGAAGCGAAGACCAGGCAAAGATTGAAGAGGCGTTGGCTACCCTGGCTAAAGCCTCGGGAGACCTCTCCGGCGGCGATTTGCAAGAGGCGGTCGAGGCGGTCGTCGGCACCTTCTACATCGACACGCTGGACCACCCCGAGTTATCCCCCACGCTCGAACGCGCAGGCGACCTTATCGCCGGGCTCGGCGTCAATATAATCCCCACCCTCCTGAGCCTCCTTGAGGAGAGCGATATGAAAGCCGATTTTCACATCGCTTCGGCCCTCGGCAAGATGGGCGGCAAGGCAGTCGCCCCGCTCCTTGACGCTTACGCCAAAAACCCTCCGGAGGTATCGAGAATATTCATCCTCTACACCTTCGGTAAGATAAATGGCCCCGAAATGATAAAGGCAGTGCCAACCCTCCTGGATGCGGCAAGCGATCGGAGCGCCGAAGTAAGAGACACCGCGGCGCGGGCGCTTGGAAAGCTCTGTGAAAACATAGGGGCGGAGAAGTTAGACGAGGCCAGCCGGGGAGCCATATTCGATAAGCTCATCACGCTCACCTCCGATACCTACGCCAAGATAAGGAGCAAAGCATTCAGGAGCCTCGGCAAGATGGCCCGTTGCGCCCTCCTTGACGCTGAAAAAAGAACGGCCCTCGAAAGGGCTATAACTGGGGCCCTCGGTGAGGGAGAGCACAACAACCTCTGGGATAACGCCTACATCGTGAGGATGGAGGCGAAAAAGACTCGCTCCCACCTTTGAGGGCAAAATACAGAATACAAGCGAGGGGCCGGGGCTTCACTGACAGCGAAAACGCCTACCGGAGCGGGCGCATCGAAAGATACAAAGCGCTCCTTAGGGACGGCTGGAGGAGTTCGACGAGGCCATAGATACCGACGTGAGGGGGTTTAGGTGCCCCGGAAATGCGCTGACAGCCCTCTAACCCCTCTTTCACGACAAATACTACCGGAAAGAGGGGTTAGACACGCGGGAGACAGACTGCTTCCGCTTTCATACCTCGGTAAAGGCGCATGAAAGGAAGGCGGTTGAAATACTTGAGCCGACTTTCGTCGGGATGGGAATAAGGCTGGGCGGCAATTAAAGGTTCTAAAAAGCAACGCTCGACGTTTTGTTATTGGGGATGCTCCGCCAATTTTTACGGGAGCCCCTCAATCCGCGCCCTCTTCCCTGCACGCCAACATATAGTTGTACCCATGACGCATTACGAGCC
Organism: Deltaproteobacteria bacterium; assembly: GCA_002869005.1. Lineage (GTDB taxonomy): Bacteria > Desulfobacterota > Deferrisomatia > Deferrisomatales > BM512 > BM512. The sequence goes on along the minus strand of PKTU01000084.1, from coordinate 13,867 downwards.
GGCCATTCTGGTTTACCACTTCGCACCTGACCGTCGCGAAGCCGTTGCCCGGTTTTGTCGCTGAACGCCTCATGTCCGCCCATTGTGCGTTGACGGTCAGAATGTCGCCCGGCCGGACCGGATGAAAAAGCACCGTCTTCTCTACCCCCACGCCCGTCAGAATAACCGCCCCGTCAAGCGCTTCGACGACGACTCTGGTGCAGGCCGAAAGGGTGTGCAGGGAGGAGGCGACAAGACCCTTGAAGATGGAGGCGTCGGCGGCGTCCTCGTCGACGTGAAAGGGCTGCGGGTCGAAGCGACGACCGAACTCCAGGATGGCGTCGCGGGTGAACTCGACCGGGGCGCATTTTAGGGCCTCACCCTCTTTAATATCCTCGAAATATCGGAGTTTCATGCGTAGTCCCTTTAGGCGCAACTGAAACTGGCTGTGGTTTTTTTCGCTAGGCGTAACGATTACGCAAGAGCTTCTTGGGATACTTTCCGTACCTTTGCGAATCCAGGGAGCGCTACGCTACGGCTTACGCACAATGCATCCTACCCTGCTAATCCAACGAGGCTTGGTACGGCACGGCGTTCTTTACGTGAATTTGTCGTAGTAGATATCTTTTTCCTTGATGCCTCTATTTGTCATCTCTTTTATGCAGGCGTCGATCATCCCCGGCCCGCCGCAGAGGTACCCCTCCATCCCCTCCATTGATTCGAAGAGCCGCCCGGCGACTTCGGTGACGAGGCCGACTTCGCCCTCCCAATTGTCCTCCTCACGCGGGGATGAGAGGGCGGGCACGTAGCGGAAGTTCGGTATTTCCCTTTCGTAGCCGCGCATCTTCTCCACATCGTAGAGGTCGTCGCCGTTGACCGCGCCGAAGATCAGGGTGACCTTTTTGGCTATATTACGCGCCGCCATATCCGCGAGGATCGCCTCGAAGGGGGCTAGGCCGGAGCCGCCAGCGATAAAGATCGCTTCGGCGGGGGTCTCCCTCAGGTAGAAGTCGCCGTAGGGGCCGGAGAGGGTTAGCTCGTCGTCGACCTCAATGAGATCATGTACGAAGGTCGTGGCGACGCCGCGCTTTACCCGGCGGATGATGAGGTCGATATAATTTTTCTCCTGGGGTGGAGAGGCGATGGAGTAGGCTCGCTGGGTCGGAGCCGGGAGACCATCGTATATCGGCGTCTCAAGCTGCACGTACTGCCCCGACCTGAAGGAAAATTCAACCCCTTCTTCAAAGGTGAGGGTAACCCTCATCGTATCGTGGTTTAAGGGCTCCGCGCCGGTTACCAGCACCTCATACTCCTCTATATCGAGAAGCCCGGAGGGCACCTCGACGACTAGGTTCTCCCGCACCTTTATCTGGCAGGAGAGGCGGATATTCCCCTCTTGCTCTTCATCGGTGAGGTGCGGGGCTTCGGTTGCGAGGATCTTGCCGCCGCCTTCCAGCACCTTCACCTTGCACATCCCGCAACTTCCACGCCCGCCGCAGGCGGAGGGCACCAGCACCCCCTCATCTTTTAGCGCGCCGAGGAGCGAGCCGCCGCCCTCGATCTCTTTTGGCGCGGCTTCGTTAAGCTTGAGGGTCACAGGCCCCGCTTTGATCACGAGCTTTTCGACGATTACGATAACCAGCGCAAGCGCTACGCTGATCCCCGCAACGACGAGGAGGGGGATGAGGGAAAAATCCATGGTCCCCTCCCCTACACCGGCACCATGCCGGAAAAACCGATGAAGGCTAGCGCCATTATGCCGGTGATGATGAGAGTGATTCCAGGCCCCTCAAGAGCAGGATGCACGCGGGAGCGCTTCATCTTCTCCCTCAGCCCGGCCAGGGCCACTATGGCGAGCGCCCAGCCGAGGCCGCTCCCCGCGCCGTAGGCTACAGCGGTGACGAAGCTATACTGCCTTATGACCATGAAGAGGCTGACGCCGAGGATCGCGCAGTTGACCGCGATGAGCGGCAGAAATATGCCGAGGAGGTAGTAGAGGCCCGGGGTGTATTTTTCCATCACCATCTCGACCAGCTGCACCGTCGCCGCGATAACCACGATAAAGGCGATGAAGCGCAGGTATTCCAGCCCCAGGGGAAGGAGAACCAGGTCATAGACGAGGTAGTTTAGCGCGGAGGTTATCGTCATCACGAAGACCACCGCCATCCCAAGCCCCGCCGCCGGGCGCACCGACTTGGAGATGCTGAGGTAGGAGCACATCCCAAGGAAGTTGGTGAGGAGTATGTTGTTTATGATGATCGAGGCGACAAAGACGGTCAGCGCGCTTGGTTGTCCGTTCATCAGTCTCTCCTCTCAGGCGGCAAGAGGCCCCTAAATAGCCATACGGTTATACCCAACATGAAGAAAGCCCCCGGAGGCATCACCATTATCGTCCAGTGCGTGAAGCCATCGCCTAAAACTTGATGGCCGAAGAGTGTGCCGAAGCCCAGGAGTTCACGCCAGAAGGCTATGAAGGTGAGCACCACGGAGTATCCCACGCCCGCCGCCGCGCCATCCAGCAACGCTGGGATCGGGGGGTTATGGTAGGCGAAAGCCTCGCAGCGCCCCATGATTATGCAGTTAGTTATGATGAGGCCGACATAGGGGCCAAGGGTGGCGCTTATCTCCGGGTAATAAGCCTTTATCGCCAGGTCGACGCATATGACGTAGCTGGCGATGATTAGCACCTGCGCCATGATCCTCACGTCGCGGGGCGTATAGCGCCTAAGCAGGCTCACCGTAAAGCTCGACATAGCGGCTGTAAAGAAGAGGCCTGCGCTCATCACCAATGTGTTCGCCAAAAGATTTGTCACCGCTAGCGCGGAGCAAATGCCGAGCACCTGCCGGAAGACGGGGTTCTCGTCCCAGATGCCGCGCCTTATCGTAGAGAGCGTAACGTTCTTTCTAAGCGCCTTTATAGTACTCATTTAGCGCCCCCCCCTTCGAAAACGCCCCGCTTCGGGAGCTCAGCCAAAAATGGGTTCATAAACCCGGCGAACCGTGAGGAGGTCTGCGTCGCCCCCGTTACCGCTTCCACCTCGTTTGGCGCGTTAACCGTGCGGTATACGAAGGAGAGCGGGGCATTTGTGGAGGTATCTATCCGCTTGCCCCTGAACTGCTCCGTAAACCACTTTTCGGAGATGCGGCCGCCCAGGCCCGGGGTCTCCTGGTGGCTGATGATTGAGAGTCCGAGGAGGGTCGTCCCTTGCGGGTTTACCCCTACCACCCCCCGAACCGGCCCCCAGAACCCCGGCGCGGTGAACGGGAAGGCGTACCCCATTAGCGCCCCAGCCCCATCTTTTGCGCTGTAGTAGAGGCCGGAGGCATCGGCTTTTTCTGAAATTCTGCCCGACCATAGGTCAGCCAGTTCGGCTGGGGAGTCGGGGGCCTCCATGCCCAGCGCCTCAAGCACCCGTGAACGCTCCGCCGCTACACGGCCCTGCTCCACCCTCTCTCGGGTGTACTGCTCCACGCCGGAGACAGCGCCGCCGAAAAAGACGGCCAGGAGCGCAATGAAGAGTATCGAGTATAGAGGAGACTTATTCATGTGCCCCCTCCGGCGCACGCAGCGACTTTAGCCCTTTGACGCCCATCTCCGCTATCGGGCCGAAGGTGTTGCCGAGAAGGATCGCGAACATCGTTCCTTCCGGGAAGTTGCCGAAGTTTCTAATCAACAGTATGGAGAGACCTATTATCGCTCCGTAAGCGACCTTGCCCTCCTTTGACGCCACCGCACTCACTGGGTCGGTCGCCATAAAGAAGACCCCGAAGAGGAGTCCGCCCGCAAAGATTGCGTAAACCGGGTTCAAGGGCGCTCCCCACCCCATTAGGTAGCATAGACCCGCCGCGGCGAAGTAGGTAACGAGCGCTGAAATCACTATCTCCCGCGACGCCACCTTTTTATAGAGCAGATATAACCCCCCGAGGATTACGAGCACAGCGGAGGACTCCCCTATGCAACCGGGGATGCGGCCGATAATGAGGTCGATTAAATCGCGGCCGCCGCCGGAGGCCATCGCCGCGAGCGGGGTCGCGCCTGTCACCGCCTCATGGGGCCCATAGAAGATGAAGCCAGCTATAGGGCCACGAAGGGGCTCATACCATGCCCCGGTTATCTGGGAGGGGAAGGATACGAAGATAAAGGCACGGCCAACCAACGCGGGGTTGAAGAGGTTCCGGCCAAAGCCGCCGAAGAGCTCTTTCCCGAAGGCTATGCCGACAACCGCCCCCACAGCCGCGATCCAGAGAGGAACGCCTGGTGGTAGAGAGAGCGCAAGAAGCGACCCCGTCACGAAGACCGCCTCCGTTACCGGCTCACCGCGCCTTCTGGTAAAAAAGTACTCCGTTGCGTAAGCGGTGAGGTTGGTAGTGAGAAAAATGAGCAACGCGCGCCACCCGTAAAGGTAGAGGGAGAAGATGACCAATGGCGCGATGGCGCGAAGCACGGTGCCCATCACCGGCTGTTTCTTCACCCAAGGTATCTTCTTTACTTCAGCTCCCATTGGTCACCTGTTTCCAATGCCGATCGGGACCACCGCGAGGGTCTGGGTTAGCCTGGCGACCTCGCGGCCGTCCCCTCCAAGTACCGTTGCCTCGGTAAAAATTACAGACTTCCCGGCACGGATGACCTCCGCCCGGCATCTCAGACGAGGCCCCATCGCGGGTCTCAACATGGATATCTTGAATTCCACGGATAAAACGGTCTGGTCCCGCCTGCAAGCGGTCCAGCCGGCACCACCGCCGGTGTGGTCGGCTAAGGTGGCGAGAACCCCTGCGTGAACAAAGCCGTCCTGCTGAGTCATCCGCCCGGTAATATCGAGGGCGGTCTCGACATAATCCTCGCCTACGCAAGTAAGCTCGATGCCCATATCGCGTACGAAGGCTGCGCGAAAGAAGAGCTCTTTAATCCATTCATGGTCTTGAGATGGTGGCATCATGGACTCTTTAAAGGGTTAAAACAGTGACACTCACATGATACTAGAGGCATAGTTGAAACCCAAATAGCAAAGGTGACGTAAAGCCACTGCTAAGCGGCGGCTATCTCCCGGGCGAAGGAGAGCGCCTCACTCTTCACGCCCTCTCCCAGATCCTCCGGAGAGGCGCACCTGCCGATGAAAAGCTCCCCAGCCTTTACCGCCATGTGAGGCCGTTGCAGCCGATTAAATGCCGTGAAGGTAGCCTCGGCGTTATTCTCCCAAGGCCCCGCGCCGGTGACCAAAAGCGCTTGGCGCTGCCCCTTTACGAGCGAAGCATGTGTCGGTTGGTGGTAGTCTATGTAAAGCGAGTAGCTACGGTCTATGAGCGATTTGAGCGGTCCGGCAACCCCCCAAAAGTATAGGGGCGAGGTAAAGAGCACCAGCTCGGCGGCGACCATCTTCTCAAGTATCAAAATTGCGTCGTCATCGATTACGCACCCGACCTCGTCGGGCCGCTCTTTGCACTTCATGCAAGCCAGGCAACCCTTTATATTTTTATCCTGCAAAGTAATGCGTTCAAGCTCGTGGCCCAGCCGCTCAAGCTCCTCGGCAATCCAACCAGTAACCGTCGCGGTATTGCCGTTCCTTCTAGCTCCGCCCTCTAAGATAAGAACCTTCATTTTCAAAGCCTTTCACAAAAACATGTGTTTGAACACTACACCGAAGAAAAAGTAAAAAAGACGGCTGCGTCGGAGGGGCAGCCCCTTGAGGCATGCCGGGACTACAGCCCTCCCATCCTACAACCTTTAAAATGAATTCAAAGTTTTTTTTGGATTTTTACGAAAAATAGGAAGAGGAGCAGCTGTAACCTCAACGGATAAGAAATAAGCCGCTTACGGTTTAGGGCTACGCATTGCGCTACTTTTACCATGCGCCTATGCGTGCCTTCCCCACCGGCCTTAGTCTGGCAGCCGCGCGAACAAAATCTCCGGCATTTATCTAGAGCCCCTTGGCGGGTTCGATTGCGTCATAGGTGCAGTATTCGGCGCAGCGCCCGCATTCGAGGCAGCGAGACCCGTCTACAACGTATATTTCACCCTTTGAGATGGCGCCGACGGGGCACTCCGGTTCACATGCGCCACAGGCGGTACACTCCTCGGTGATAAACGCCCCTGGCACGGATGGTTCTTCCCCGCCAAAGGCGAAGCGCTCACGAAGGGGCGGCCCGCCGGAGAGGTCGAAGAGCTCCCCCCTCCCCCTGTAGAGCTGGAATACTTCGAGGATATCGTCCTTCCCGCCTGGGTACAGTTGGGATAATACGGGGTTGTCGATGAAAATCTTTTTACGCACTTTAGGGTCGGCGTTGGGGAGTACATCGCCGACGACGCGAACAGATACCCATTCCGGCGTCATGGCAGTTACGGCGACGACCTCGCTCTCTATTATCTCCCTATAAAAAGGCTTGCCTCGACCGGTTAGAAAGTAAAGCCCCTCATCGTCAACCATCATGACGTCTATTATGCGTGCCGAGGGCACCCCCTGCTCCACCGTCGCGAAGGTCACCGACTTGATCTCCCTTAGATAAGCTAACGCGCGCTTGGAAAGTTCCTGCATCGTCATCCCTATCTGCGCCCGAGGAGTAGACGCGGTTTTGCCCCGTAGTCAATGCGTTCGGTTTTATATAAACCCGCGCCGCGCATCATCTCTTCAAGCTCGGCGAAGGAGTAAGCCCTGCCGCCGGGGGTGGCGGCGAGCATGTGGACGCCGAAGAAGGCAGCGGGTACCGGTCCATCTTTGGCGTCGTCAAGGAAGTGCTCGTGAACGCAGAAAATACCGTCCTGCGTCAGGGTTTTCGCCAAATCAACTACCATTCTCTCGACCTCGGCTTCGGGGAGCATGTGAAGTATCTGGCTGGTCCAGATGAAGTCGTAAGGCCCGCCTAAAGGGTCTTTCAGGAAGTCTCCGGAGATGAATTCAACGCGCTCGCTACCCTCTTTGCCCTCGATGAAACTTCTGGCTATTGGGGTAACGCGCGGGAGGTCGAAGTGGTAAACCTTAGCTTGCGGAGCTTCGGCCAAAAACGCCAGCGCATAGTTACCGGGGCCGCCACCGAGGTCGAGGATTCGTTCCCGGTCGGCGAGAGGGAGCCTGCCCGCCACCTTAGGAGCCGTGTCGCGGGTGACGTTCTCCATGCCCATTATGAAATTCTTAAGCGCTTCATCGGTCTTCGGGAGACTCTCACTCTTTCGCCTGCATCTGGCGCTTCCGGTACGCAGGGTCTCCTCAAGGTCGCTCCAATCCTCCCAGCTGGCGTGTATGTGCTCAAGCACTGCGCCCCTGTACTCCTTGGAGCCCTTTACGAGGTAGCGCTCGGACTCCACGGAGAGGCTGTAGCCTTCCTCCCCTTTATGAAGAATTCCCACGGAGGTCAGCGCATCGGCCACTATGCCGATAGCCCTTGCGTCGCATAAGGTCAACCGCCCCAGCGCACTCGAATCCTTTGGACCGTCGGCGAGTGCGTCAAAGAGGCCGACCCTCAGCGCCGCGAGGAATGTTTTGGCGGGCTGATAACCAGAGGCAAGTTTACGCATCTCTTCAAAGGTCATTGAGGCTGTCCTAGGGGAATTTGGCGGTAATCCACTTAAGCGCGATTAGAAAGAGAGGCGAGGAGTGTAAAAGGAGGTCGAATATATCGAGCGGTTTTTTAAGCTCGCCATTTAAAAGCATACGCACTTTTTCGACCAGATGTGGTTCTGGAAGGAATGGCGCGAGGCCGAGGAGGACCGCCGCGCCTATCAGATAGCTGTAGGGAACGTTTTCAAGCACTGCTCCTCCCTTCCGTAGGCATGTTGGCTACACTTATAGTATATCAGTCACCCTCCTTGGCCGCTATCCACTCGCTGATTTCAGGTACCGTAGTAGAGTTCCACTCACCGGATAGGCGCAGCTCCGCGTAGCGCATGAAGAGCCCGTCGACGACATCCATGCAGTCACGTATATAAGCCAGACGTACGAGCACGGTGCCCTCTATCGGGTCTTCATCCTCATCTGGGAGGACCGTCGGGATCTTCATCGACGTTACATCGAAGCTGGCCCCATCGATGGTGAAAGACCACTGGTACTCACCCTTCGTCATACCGAAGCGGGCGCGAGTCACCTTCTTGCCCACCGCCAATGCGGCCGCTGCCTCGGCGGAGCGGGAGACGTCGCCTGTTTTAAGGATGTTCTCCTTTGACTGCGACTGTGGCGACTCCAACACGAGCATATCGTCGATATATAGGGCGACGGGGCCGATCTCACCGCCTAGGTCCACCTCTCCGCCCTCTGTCTCGGTGATAAACCAGAGCCATGTAAGAAAATCATGGCCCCAGAAAGATTTTTCTTCGAGGGTCTTCAGGATATCCATCAGGACTCGCTCCCCGGCGCGAACCATGCGCCCGTCACCGCGTCGCCGACCTTTTCGTCACCCTTTTCGCGCGCGAGGAGCGCATAGGGAAAGAGTGGGCGCACCTTCAAGTTAAAGGTTTTTTCAAAGAGGGTGCGGAAGGTCTCCGCCACCTTCTCCGCGCAGGCGAAAAGATAGAGCTCACCGCGCTTTAGGTCCCAACTGAACTCCACCGTGCGGATGTTGGGAAGGACCTTCGCCGAAAGCTCCTGCTTGACAAGCTCCTTTATCTCCATCTTCTCGTTTCTGGAGAGGCGTTCGCGTCCGTCCCTCTCTTTTCGCTCCTCCTCAATGACCTTGCACCTGTGGTTTAGGATGCGCGCGGGGATGCGTCTGGTATCTAAACGCATGGTGAGATTTAACGTGTCGCCGATCTCCCAGCGGCTCCGATGAAGGTCGGCATCGAATACGTCCTCGATGGTCACCCAACCCACCGCTTCCTCGCGGAGGTCGGCCTCGGTGAACTCGACGAAGGCGTGGCTCCTTATGGACTCCTCGAACTTTTCGAGGTAGCCGCCTGGGAGCGCGCCAATTACCTGATAGCGGCGCAACCTTATAGCGCCGGTTAAAAGTGCCATTGTCATCTCCGTGGGGTGGTGCGGGGTCTTATAGTGATATGGTTGGTATAAATCGAGGCGCTGGCACTGTCAACCGGGTGCGTGATACATTTACTTTATGCAGCCGGTCGACTCCCTACCACTTGTCTGGTTTTCTTCCTTCATACTTGCCTTTTCCGGCGCGATGATGCCTGGGCCCATGCTCGCGGTCACCATACGCGAATCGGCGCGGAGGGGCTTTATCGCGGGCCCCCTGCTGGTCGCGGGCCACGCCTTTTTGGAGCTTGCGCTCGTCACAGGGCTCTACCTCGGCCTTGCGGCGCTCTTTGAAGAGCGGATATTTCTTGGGCTTATCGGAGTTGTCGGCGGGGCGGCCCTGCTCTGGATGGCATGGGGAATGCTCCGCGAACTCTCCTCCTTGACCCTCGACTTCACACCATCGGGGGCAAAGAGCGCCAACCCTTTCGTGAGCGGTATCGTCACCTCCGTCACCAACCCCTACTTCACTCTCTGGTGGGCGACGGCGGGGCTCTCCGCGCTGACGCTCACCTCAAAGGGTGGATTCGCCGCGCCGGGGGTCTTCTACGCGGGACACATAACCGGCGATCTGGTGTGGTACTCATTGGTTTCAGGGCTGGTGCATTTCGGGCGGCGCTTTCTAACCGATAAGCGGTACCGCTATCTGGTGGGCCTTATGGCGGCTCTGCTTCTCGTTTTTGCCCTGCTCTTTACCGCGAATGGAGTTATCCAGCTGCTGCCCCGAGGGTAACCGGCTTGAGTCACGTGAAGGCGCTCCTTACTTTGGCGGGAATATTTCACCAGCGAATTGTGGTATGAGGGCCAAATCACGCTGGCGCCGCATTAGCTCAAGCACCGCGCCCTCCCCCTCCTCGCCGAGGTCACGGGAAAACTCGTTGACGTAGAGTCCTATGTGGCTCTTTACGACCTCTTCGGAGAGCTCTTGTGAGTGCTCGCGAACATATTCAAGCACCTTCTCCGGATTGGCGAGGGCGTATTCATAGCTCTCCCTGAGCCACCTCTCCACCTTCAGCGGGTCGGGACCGCCGGGGATATCCCGTTTGAGCATTATGCAGCCGAGGGGAATTGGCGCGCCGGTGGTACGCTCCCACCACTCGCCCAGATCCTCCACGGCGAAGAGGCCACGCTCGCCATAGGTGAAGCGCCCCTCGTGGATGATTACCCCGGAGTTGGCCTCCCCGGATGCAACCGCGCCCATCACATCGCTAAAGAGCATAGGCACACCCTCGACCCCTCCTGTGCGAAGGGTGAGAAGGAGATAAGCGGTGGTGTTTACGCCGGGGTGTGCCACCGGGTACTCCGCGTACTCCTCAGCAGGGCCCGGCCTCGCCGCTATCCAGAGCGGCCCGCAGCCTCGCCCCAGTGCGCCGCCGGAGCGCAGGCACCAGTAATCGGTCAGGACGTGTCCCAAAAGCCCGTAGCTGGCTTTGGAGAGCTCAAGCTCACCCTCAAGGGCCATCAGGTTGAGCGCCTCGACATCTTCCAAGATGGGCTCGAACTCATACCCCTCCGTGTCTACAAGGCCATTTACCAGCGCATAAAACTGAATAGTATCATTGGGGCAGGGTGAGAAACCGAAGCGGAGCTTCATTTGGACTCCTCAAGATACTCGATGAAGCGTGTCGCTACCCACCCGGCGGCTCCGATCGCCTCATCAAGCTTCCACGATGCCAGATCGCGCGGGCCTACGACGTTGGAGATCCCCCTCACCTCAGCAAAAGACGCGCCTGAGATTAGCGCAGCGTGGGCCACGGCGGCACCCTCCATGTTTTCACAGATCGCCCCGTGGGCTTTGAATAAAGCGTCGGCGCTTTCGGCGGTGGATGTTACGGTGGAGGTGGTGAGAAAGGGGCCCTTGATGGTGGGGTAGCGCTCCTCCGAGAGGGAGGCGATGATATCGGCGTGTGGAATTGAGACCGCGAATTCGCCCTGGACCTCCTCCCCTTCGGGGGAGATGAAGCGTGGAACCGAGAGCGGCTCTTTTAAAATAGCGCCTGGGGACTCCACGCCCCAATCCCCATCGGTCTCGGAGGTCGCGACGGCCACCCCGCCTGGTCCGAGCCCCGAGAGGGGGAAAGCCCCTCCAACGCCTACCGACAGGATTAACGCCGGGGCAAAATCACTTAGGTAATTTCCAAGAGCAAAAGCGGCGCTAACCTCTCCTACTCCGGTGACGAGAAATTCGACCGCGAGGCGCGACCTGCCAAGGAGGTCTCTAACCTCATTCGATGAGCTCCACTCAAGCTCACGCTCCGTAGCCCCGACCACAAGGAGGTCGGTCCTCGTCCTTCGCGTGAGGGAGGTCAAGCTATCCGTCTCATCCTGTCGTTGCAGCAGTAGGGGTCAAGGTGTTCGGCGCTGCCGGATACCAACGCTACCTCCGCGCCGCAGTGGGCACAGTGGTAGACCTCATGGACCCTTGGCTTGGGGAGCATCGAGGTATTGCAACAGTGCGGGTCCAGCTCCTGTGAAGCCGCCCCCACGACCATAACCTCCGCGCCGCAGACCGGACACTTGAAGACCCTGCCCATAGTGACCTTGTCCATCAGCGAGACCCCTCGACGCTCTCCATCATCTTTCCGTGGCAGCGAGGTTCAAGTGTCCCCGTGCCGCCGCGCACAACGATTATGACGTTGCCGCACACCGAGCATTTATAGGTCTTGCCGACATTTATCGACCATGCGGATTGCCACTCGTCGGCATTCCATTCCGGTCCCGAGAAATTTGAGTCCATTTACCGCCTCCATGTGAAATAATCGACGTTACCCGAAAGATACCATGCGTACTCGCTGTTTTCCATATCCAAAGGGGCCTTGACTCTGGAAAATATCTTTTAAAAAAGGTATCTTACCCGATTATGACTATATCCATCCGTGAACGCCTTGAGGGCGAAGAGGCGAAAGAGCTACACCCCCGCGCGGCGCGTTCAATCAACACGCGCGGCCGGGAACGTGAAGAGGAGGAGTGCTCCATCCGGCTGGCCTATCAGGTCGACCGGGACCGCATCCTCCACTCCAAGTCATTCAGGAGGCTCAGCCAGAAGACGCAAGTCTTCCTCGCGCCTGCCGGCGACCACTACAGAAACCGCCTCACCCACACACTGGAGGTCAGCCAAATCGCGAGGACGATTTCCCGCGCCCTCGGTCTCAACGAAAACCTTACAGAGGCGATAGCGCTCGGACACGACCTCGGCCATACCCCCTTCGGTCACGCCGGAGAGGCTGTCCTCAACAAGCTATCCCCAAAGGGCTTTCACCACGCAAAGCAGTCGCTCAGGGTTGTAGAATGTCTTGAGCGCGAAGGCGCGGGGCTTAACCTCACAGCCGAGGTCAGGGAGGGCATCGCTGGGCACTCAAAGGGCAAGGGAAAGATCCTAAGCCCCCTTAAAACCCTGGAAGCGCAGGTAGTCCGCGTCGCGGACCTCATCGCCTACCTTAACCATGACCTTGACGATGCCCTGCGAGCAGGGATAATCACGCCCGCCGAGGTTCCGGCCCCGGTCAGAAAACACCTCGGAGAGACCCACGGCTCCCGCATCTCCGCAATCGTGGAGAACACTATATCGGAGACTATTGCAGGGGAGATGGAGTCAATAGTGATCTCCGCCGATATGAATGACATACTCGTCGAGTTCCGGGAGTTCCTCTACCACCGCGTATACGACAACCCGAAGGTACACGGCGACTTCATTAAAGCGACAAAACTTCTCGAAGAGTTGTACCGGCACTATCAGGAGAATCCCGAGGCGCTGCCTGAGGACGACAGGAGCGACGCCCCTGTGGATGTCGAGGTGGCGGACTTCATCGCGGGGATGACGGACAGGTATGCACTGTCCCTATATAATACGATTTTCATGCCAAGACCCTGGAAAGTGTTGTAGAATTTATCGCTGTGCCAGCGGCGCGTAAGGTGAAATCATTAAGCGGTAAAGTGAGGGGAGTAAAAATATGACGAAGCGTCTGCTCATCCTGGACCCGGAGGTAGGATTCTCCGCCATCGCCAATGCGGCGGCGAGGTCGGCCGGGTGGGACTCGCAGCACATCGACAACCCCGAGGAGGCCCTGAGTGCGCTCTCCTCAGATTCATTTGGCGCGCTACTTATGCCAGCGGAGATCGAAGAAGCCGGCGCCGCAGACTTTCTGAAAGAGGTTCGCGCATTACCGGGCCGTTTCCTCCTCGACGTTATATTCCTTGGCGATTCTTTTGATTTTGGCCGCCGAACACACAACCTTCCCCTGCCGCTTCCTGCATCCGACCTCACCACGCTGCTTAAAAGCTTCGACGTCAAGCCGGGCGAACTCAACCTTGAGATTGATGCCTTCGAGGAGGCGATGTTCCGCATAACCGGCGATATGGAATCAGAAGAAGCTGTCGCCCCCGCCGATGGGGAGGGCGAGCCTGAGAAAGTAGAGCTCTCGGAGGAAGCCATTCTCGAGAACGGCACCCCTCCGGATGAAAGTGACGACGAGATTGCGGCAACCACCCCTGCCGGAACAGATGAAGAAGAAATGCCTGAGCCTGAGCAGGAAGCGGAATCGGATGCGGAGTTACCCGGTGATGAGCCCGCCGTAGCAGAGTCGCAAGAGCCAAGCCGCCCTGACAAAGTTCTCTTACTCGAAGAGGGCTGGATACTCACAGACAAAGGGGGAGAGTTCGACCTCTTCGCATTCAGGGTTGATAAGGATGAAGCCGGCGGCACATTCAAAGAACCCGCATTCGGCCTAGCCGATATTACGGAGCCCCCCTCGGAGCCGAGCGAAGATGAAAAGCTTGAAGCCGCCCTCCACACTATTGAGGAGGAGGTTGATGAAGAGGAGGCGATAAAAGCCCTTGGGGAGAGGGCTGAAGAAGAGGAGATTCAAGAGGAGCCTTCAGAAGAGGAGCCTTCAGAAGAGGAGCCTTCAGAAGAGGAGCCTTCAGAAGAGGAGCCT
>PKTU01000003.1 GCA_002869005.1 Deltaproteobacteria bacterium | reverse complement strand
CGAGTCATCGAAGGCGTGGGGTTCAGCCAAGGCGCAGCGCGAAATATACGGTACGCCGCTTGCGCGTCACGACCTGAGCCGAGCAAATCTCGTCATCCTCCTTGGGGCGATGCCCTTCGACGACAACCGCGATATCGCTGGTATGGCGGCTGAGCTAAACGGGGCGAGAGACAATGGGGCTAAGGTGATAGCCATCTCCCCATACCAGGGAGAGTCGGGCAGCTATGCCGACCGCTGGTTCCCGGTAAGGGCTGGCGCTGAATCGGTTTTTGCTTTCGCCATAGCGCGGCGGATTCTTGAATCGAACCCGATTTACGAGAGAGTGCTGGGCAGCTTCTCCAATTTGGGCCTGGAAGAAGCCAAGGAATTGTTAGCGCCATACGACGAAGAGAAGCTGGCTGCCTACGGCATTGGTAAAGATGTCGTAGATGAAGCGGCGATGCTCTTTTTAAAGAGCCTTGCCACCGTCACCATCACTACCTCCGACGGCAGAGGGGATTCCGCCAGCCTTGAGACAGCGGCTGCCCTCCTCAACGTGCTGGGCGGCGCTATCATTACCGGCGGCGTCACCGCCGGTGAGGCCCTGCCGAGGGAGCTCTCCGCAATTCCGACAGCCTCCCGTGGCGAAATTTACGATAAGGTGAATGAGCGGGGCGCTTCGGTCTATCTGGCGTACCGCTCAAACCCGGTCTTCTCCTCGGCCCTCTTTGAGAAGAACGCGGAGAAGGTCAACTTAATAGTAGCCTTCGATACGCACATGACGGAGACCGCCAAGGTAGCTGATATCATTCTGCCCGCGGCCACCGATCTGGAGTGCTGGAACTTTCTCGGCGCTCAACGCGGTAGGCTCCTTGAGGTGCGCTTGCAGCGCCCCGTTACCACATGGGCCTCTGAGATCAAAACCCTCCGTAAGGAAGATCTGGGCGACAAGAGGGCGGCTCTCGAAACTCTTTTCGGTGGCGCGAAGCCAGCCCCGTTTAAAGGTACGCGTCAACTTGGCGATTTCCTCATCTCACTCGTGGGTGAGGAGGGAACTGTAGCGGAGGTTATGGAAAAAGCCGCGACAGGCTTTAACGGCCAGGGGATTGAAGCTCTCTCGGGGGCGGGACTTGCCGTTGCGCGTGTTCGTACTCCGGCTAAGGTCACCCTTGTAGCTGAAGGCTTTGTCCCGGTTGAGCTGCCTGAGGGTGAGGGGTATGACGCAGTTGTGGTTAACCACCCCGCCCTGGACCCTGCTTACGCCAATACAAGCTGGGGCCGTGAGTTGGCGCACAATTTGCCTATTTACATGAGCGCCTCCGCTGCCGAGAAGGCCGGGATACACGATGGGGCTACGGTTGAAGTCAAAAGCAAGACCGGCGCCGGGACGGCTACGGTCAAGGTGATTCAGGGAATACATCCGGATGCAGTGGCGTTTTACGCCGAGTGCGGTCACTGGGCTGCGGGCTCCATGGCAGCGCAAGGTGAGAATGGATACGAGCTCCATATAGAGCGCCGCGATCTTATCAACGTGGCGAAGCGGGCATACAGCATGAAGGGTGAACGGAAGTCAACCCCCTCATGGGCCGGTCACGGTACGGAACTCAGGGTTGAAGCCTTGGCCCCACTCAGTCTTACCTCCACCGGTGAGATGTTAACCGACTTTAAGGTCACAGTTGAGCCCACCCGCGGCGGACACGGGGGTTAGGACGATGAACTTCATCATTAACCGTCTAAAGAACATGTCCAAAGAGGGGCTGCTGGGTTTCATCCTCCTCGCGGTCATCTTAGGAGTTGCAGGTTTCGTAACCATTGCGAGAACGGTGAACACCTCTCCTTCGCAGTGCGCAACCTGCCATCCCGATCTGGTGCCCCTCTGGGCATCCAGCCAGGGCCACCCCTCAGACAAGGTGACCTGCTACCACTGCCATACCAAGGACGTGGAAGTGGAGATCAACCTCCTTACCTACGTACGAGATTTGGCGATTCCCGAACGCTATTCATCCGACCGTGAGCACATTGAGGCGAGATGCCTAGGGTGCCATGAGGGCATCCCCACGGCAGAGGCCGAGCACAAGCAGTTCATCCGTATCAACCACAAAGCGCACTTATCCAAAGAGCTGGATTATGACGGCTCCATGCAGATGCTCTCCTGCTTGGACTGTCACCGTACCATAGCGCATGACTATTCGCTGAACCCGACCAGCCGTCCATTGATGGTTGGCTGCTTCACCGGCGATTGCCACGCTGAGGACAGGAACCCCGATAACTGCCGCAGGTGTCACTATCAGCAGATGGACCTTGGAGAGGCCTTCGCTGATATGGAATAAAGTGATTTAGCAACCTTGGTGATATACTTTCGGCGGGGACTGTCATTGGGCGGTCCCCGCCGGTCGTTTTGCGGGAATTAGCGGAGGAGTACTAAATGGCTGAAGCTGCCCATACCAGAAAAACCCTATCGGAAAATCAATCCAAAAAGCTCCTTTCGAGCTACGGCTTACCTACGGTAAGGGAGATGGTAGCCGCAGACCCGGAGAGCGCTGTGAAGGTTGCCGCCAGCATGGGTTTTCCTGTTGTACTAAAGGGTCATGGAGCGGCTTTGGCGCATAAGAGTGAACTTGGTCTTGTGGCTGTAGGGCTGGAAGATGAAGAAGCTGTCCTAAATGCTGCACGAAATATGCTTGCGGGCGATCCTGAGGGGCTTGAGGGGTTTTTGGTTCAAGAGCAGATCAAAGGCCGCCGGGAGTTTCTGGCAGGTATATTCCGCGACCCCATCTATGGCCCGATGGTTGTCTTCGGCCTGGGTGGCGTTCTGACGGAGGCGCTCTCGGAGATATCGATGAGGGTAGCGCCTATCGAGCGGGCCGACGCGGAGGAGATGCTTGAGGAGCTTGGTCCCGTAGCGGCTCTCCTTGGCGAGTTCAGAGGCGAGGCGCAGGTGGATAGGGATGCCCTTGTCAATGCCCTGTTGGGGTTGTCCAGGCTGGCTATTGAGCGCCCGGATATAGCCGAAGTTGACCTCAACCCGCTCATTGCGACGCCGGAAGGCGCTATCGTCGCGGTAGATGCGCTTGTCGTAATCTCCCCGCCTACGGATCCCATACCGCCGCGCCCACAAACCAGCCCGGAAGAGATCGGGAAGATTTTTTATCCCAAGTCGGTGGCTTTCATCGGCGCCACAACGGGAATGGGCAAGTGGGGGCAGTCTCTCCCGACAAACCTAATCGCGGGAGGTTATGAGGGGGAGATATATCTGGTCAACCCCAAAGGCGAAGAGATGTGGGGGCGTCATGTATACAAATCAATCTCGGAAATCGAGGGTGAAATAGGGCTTGCGGTAGTCAGCATACCAGCAAAGGGGGTTCTTGCCTTAATCCCTGAGTTAAAAGAGAAGGGGGTAAAGCAGGTGCTCCTCATTACCTCAGGCTTCGGCGAGACCGGGGCCGAGGGCCGCGAACTTGAGCGGCGGCTGGTGGAGGAGTGTCGAGACGCGGGGTTGGTCGTCTTCGGCCCCAACACAATGGGCATCCTCAACCCCTCGATAAGTTTATACATAACAGGTGTCCATACCCGCCCGCCCGCAGGCGGCACCGCGCTAATCTCCCAGTCGGGCAACATGGGGGTCCAGCTTCTTGACTACGCTTCGCGGCAGGGGATCGGTATACGCGCCTTCGGGGGCTCCGGCAATGAGGCGATGGTGACGATAGAAGATTTTATGGAGGCCTTTGAGGTAGATGATGAGACTACCACTGTCCTTCTCTATCTTGAGAGCGTCAAAGAGGGGCGGC
This sequence comes from Deltaproteobacteria bacterium, assembly GCA_002869005.1. Taxonomy (GTDB): domain Bacteria; phylum Desulfobacterota; class Deferrisomatia; order Deferrisomatales; family BM512; genus BM512. The sequence continues at coordinate 23,049 of PKTU01000003.1, read as the reverse complement.
GCTTCCTTGAATCGGCTAAACGGGTCGGCAGGAAAAAACCGGTGGTGGTTTTAAAGGGTGGCCGTACAGCGGCGGGAAGCCGGGCCGCCTCCAGCCATACCGGGGCGATGGCGTCAGACTACAGGGTGTTTCAGGCGGTATCGAAGCAGGCGGGGATAGTCTCGGTGAGCCAACCCGTTGAGATGCTGGATGCCTCAGCAGCATTTTCTTCGCTCCCCCTTCCAAAGGGGCGCCGGGTGGCGATTATGACCCTTGGCGGGGGGTGGGGAGTCGTCACCTCCGACCTTTGCGCCGAACATGACCTGGAGGTGCCGGAGCTGTCGGCAGGACTCGTTAAAAAGCTCGACGGTGTATTGCCTCCCTATTGGAGCCGCACCAACCCCGTGGACCTCGTCGGCGAAAACGACCCGGACCTGCCCTTTATCGGCGTGGAGGCGCTCGCTGCATGGGATGGCTGCGACGCGGTGATAAACCTTGGAATCGTTGGCCGCCGCTACCTGCTGAAGTGGCTTTTGACCTCCCTTGAGAGGGTCGACCCCGGCCTAGACTCCTCAAAAGCCGAAGAGCTTCAGGGGATGATGAACCTTCTGGAGCAGCGTTACATAGAGCACTGCGCAAAGCTGATGGAGCGCTACGATAAGCCGATCATTGGAGTCGAGCTGGCCAGCGGCGGCGCGCAGCGAACCCTATATGAGATAGCGGGGGCAAAGTACAAGGGCGTCTTCTTCCCGACGCCGGAGCGCGCTGTAAGGGCGCTCTCTCACATGTGCAGCTACCGGGATTTTCTCAACCGCTGAAAAAATATGGCATTAATTATGGAGTTGGCGGCGTTTGCCCCTTCTTGCTTCCAACGGGGCAGGAGGCCATGCATTTCCAGCAGACGTACTGAAAACCGATGAACCCAGCCTGGTAGAGTTTCCAATAATGGGAGTCGTAAAATAGCTTTTTGCGCTCTTGCTCCGGTGTCTCAAAGACCTGTGACCAAAATCTTATCATTCCGCCTAAGCCATAAGGCTGTGAGTTCTTAAGGCACCCGGAAAAATCTGTAAAGCCCTCTTTGTCAAGCGCCCCGGCGGGGCAGTTTTCGACGCAAAGGCCGCAGTCGATGCATAGGTCCTCCCCGGCTTTCGGGTCGGATGGAAGGTCAAGGTCGGTGAGGATGGCGGTGAATAGAACCCTGGTCCCAAGCTCGGGATGGATGACTAGGTTATGCCTGCCAAAGGCGCCGAGCCCTGCCGCCACCGCTGCGTGCCTGAGTGATACCTCCCCAACCCCTCCCATCGTCTCCATGGACATTTCGAGGGGATAGGAGATGGGAACCGTCATCGCGGCGGCTCCCAGCTTGCGTTCAATGAAGCGCGCCACCTTATAATTTACGGAGCGGGAAAACTCCATCAGATCCATCCTGCCGTTCATCGCAATCTGAGGGGAGGGGCTTTCGCATGTAGAGAGCTCGGCGTAGGCAATAACTACGATTGATTTGGCTGCTGGGAAGAGTTTCTCGATTGAGGGGGAGCGTGGGCTCTCGTAGTCACTTACGTAGGCAAAGCCAACAAACTCTCCCCCTGCTTCCAAGGCGAACTTGCGGATGCTCTCTTTCACAGTTGACTCCTCCAAGGGGGTTGCCTTATTCCAGGTCCTCAATGAAATCGAGAACGTCGTCGTGGCAGTTGTCGATGTTCTCGTAAATTATCCCGTGGCGGGTGGAGTTTATATTGAGGAGGCGTTTTCTGGCGCTGCCGAGTTTATCGTAAAGCTTCTTGCCGCTCTCCGGGACCACCGTCTCGTCACCCGAGGATTGCATTACAAGGACGGGCGCCTTTACCTTGCCCAGCAATTTTTCGACTTCACCTATGTACTTGTCCAGCTCATGTAGCGATGCGATTGGTATTTGGTTGTAGTTTACTTCAGGGTGCTCCGGCTTTGATTCGTGGAATGGATGTAGCTCCATATCCTCGGAGAAGATCCCCGTAAGCATATTGATTCCATGCACGAGCGGGGTGAAGATCATCGCCTTGTCGCGAAGCTTGAGTGGCGCCGCGGCCGAGACGATTCCGCTTATGTTTTCAGGGTTCAGCGCCGCTGATTCAAGCGCAAGAAGAGCGCCCGTCGAGAAGCCTACGATCACCAGATTATCCGCCAAGGCTTCCATGACTTTACGTGAGTGGGCTACGGAGCGGCGCCACTCCTCTCTGGTGGAATCTTTTAAGTCCCAAACAGACGTTCCATGCCCCTTTAGCCTGACCCCGTGAACTATGTATCCTGCATCGCGGAGCTTTTCCCCAAGCGGGCGCATCTCCGCGGGAGATGCCGTAAAGCCGTGGATGAGGATGACTCCCGTACTCTTCGGGGTCCCCTCTGGTATGAGGAGGAAGGGACGGGGGTCCGTGGTTATCTGCTGGGCGTTGTTGAGTTCGCGGTGTTTGGCTCCAGAATAGCGGGCCAGGTCAAAGGTTCGTGAGGCAAGCTCATCGTCGAAGGCGAGAAGCGCCATCTCCCGCTCGGTTATAGTCTCAGTCTCCTCTATGGCCTTTGCTACCGAGGATATTACGCGGGAAATTGGCCGCACCTCGTTAGCGTAGACCATAATGGGGTTTTCGATACGGATGTTCTCGAAATCGACTTCAACCAGGAGGCGCGGCAAGAAGTTGATTAGCGCCTCTTCGCGCTCGACGAGCCTCAGCTCCTCTGCGACGGTCAGATACTCCTCAAGCGCCGGGCAGGTGCCCTCGAAGACGGAGCAGTAGAGCTCAGGGTTTGCCACGGACCTGTGTAGTTTGATGAAGGGATACTTCTGGATCTTTTTGATGGTGAGGTATAACGCGCGGCTGAAAGTACTTGTCTCGATTGCGTCAACCCCCTGCTCCAGATAGGCGTAGATGAGCGAGGAGGCTAGGTGGCTTATGTTAACCGATACGCAGGTATATATCTCCTCCATATATGAGTTTCTGAGCTCATACAGTCGCCGCCTGGTAAAGGTGTGGAGCAGTCCTTCACCCTTTAGGTAGTCGAATATCTCCTCAAGCGAGCCGAGTTCGCTCTTGGCGAAGCGGAGCGTCAACTTCTCCATCAACCCGATATACTCGCTGGGGCACGATGGGCGCCCGAAGCGTATGTCCATATCCGTGTCGCGAAAGAGGATGTTGGACTCGATCCTGAGTTCTTCCTTTAGGCGTAACGCCATCTCGCCCTGTGCAAGGAGCCCCGCCCAGCGCTCAAGAAGCGAGACCTCGGCGCGTATGGGGTAGAAGGTGATGTTTGAGGGGATTATCGTCGTCTCTTTTTCCGCAAACTCCAAGAGGAGCTCTCTTCCCCCTTCCCCAAGCTCCTTTGACCATTCAGCCAATATATCGTCATTGCCATGTTTTTTGGCTGAACGCACCGCTTCCTTGAAAATATCCACCCCAAGCGATAGAACGGCCGAGCCCATATGATGTTTACGGCGCTCACCGGAGGTCCTTGAGAATACGGAATATCTGCCGCGTTTATCGACAACCCTGCGGTCCTTCACCATCCCCCCTTCCGGGAAGATGATTACTTTGCGGCCCTTTATTATCTCGCGCGCCAGAAATGGCATCAGTCCGGGCATATTTGCCGGAACCGCTCCCAGGCCGATAAGAAGGTGTTTTGCAGCCTCGCTGCCGGTAAAAAATTCCGGAGACGTTATTGAGCGAGACATCTTGCCTGTCGCCCTGTAAATCAGATATGGGGGTATTGCGGTTTCAAAGCGTGCGAAATGATTAAATAAAAATATATCGCCCTGGTCCATCTCCTCATCGGTCGCGTAGAGCTTGATGTTGACCTTTAGGACCTTCTCCAAGAATGAGAGGGCCATCTCTGTCAGGTGGTAATAGGCGGGGCTTAACTCATAATTTGCCATCCCGAAATTCTATCACAGGGGCTTTAAAAAATTTGAAAAAAAGCAGGCATGCTAAAGGCTGACGAATTTCCCGGATGAGTTTTCACTTCACCCATTTTTCTCGCGTCGCAATAATTTTATATTAGCTGTAATGGATAGTTCTCCATTCATCTCTTTGCGTCCCCCTTTTTTTAGCTGTTGGTTGTTTTTTCGCCTACAAATCGCGCAAGTATGTTTTATTATTTAGTTACATGAGTGGTTTTATATTGACCCGGCGAGGGTTTTTGCTGTAAAAGCCCTCTTCGCTTTTAAAATCGGGATAAGTGATACTAGGCGGGAGAGCCCGCTTGGAAAGGATTTACGATGAACGCATCTGACGCAACACTCTACAGCGGCGGCGCGCGTGGAGCCGAGGCCGCTTTCGGCGAGAACGCTGCCAAGTTCGGCGTATCAGAGGTCAACTATACCTTCGACGGACACCACATCGAGCGCACCGCGCACACTGTAACCCTCACCGATGCCGAGCTTTCAAAAGGTGATGTTACAATGAATGAGGTCTCCTCCCGCATAGGGCGCGACTATTCAAAATCACCTTGGATGCGCCGCATCCTCCAGTCGATCTGGCATCAAATTAACGGCGGCTTCCAAGTGTTTATAATCGGAAGCATAAACTCCGACGGCACCGTTAAAGGCGGTACAGGCTGGGCGGCGGAGCTTGGCAAGATGTTCAACCGCCCCCTCTACGTATTCGACCAGGAGAAGGGCGACTGGTTCACATGGAAAAATGACACATGGTCGCATGAAGTTCCGGTGATCTCCGCAAGGACCTTCTGCGGCACCGGCACGAGGAATTTGACAGCGGCCGGCGAAAAAGCCATCGAGGAGCTCTTTAGCCGCTCCTTCGATAGCTAAAAGCCCTTACTCATAAGAAAAGAGGCCGTCCCCCAATTGGGGAACGGCCTTTTTTTTTGCCAAACTTCACGAGCCTATGGGGGGTTAAAGCTCTTTTCAGCGTCGCGTCACTATAAATTTTTCCGCCAGATGGTGTGGGCGGTAGCTCTCTTTGGCCTGTCTCAACCCGGGGTCGCCAAGGTCCTGCTCCCTGTTGATGTAGGTGTACCCTTTTAGGCAGTGGAGCGCGAAATCACGGTTGATAAGCTGCGCCAGCCCCTCCTCGCCGGGGCGCGTCTTTTCGAAGTGGAGGAGGAAGGTTTCTTCGTTTAGCGCCTCTCCAAGAGTGTAAGCGGCTACCTCTCCCTTTAGCAGGATTACACCGCCGCTTAGCCCCAAGGCTTCGCGATTTTCGAGGGCGCTAACAGCCGCAGCGGTCTCAAGGTAGCTGGAGGGGCGTTCTATGGAGCAGCGGACCTCGCACCATCCGTTTGCAATTGCCGCGCACCCCTTTATATGCTCCTCTTCAAGCTCCGAGAATTCATAATCTCCCACATTCTCCCTTAAGAATTTGGCTAAACGGTTGCGTTTTTTGTGGAAGCTTTTGCCGGGGAGTGTAGCGAGCTCCTCCCTGAGATATACGTAATCGGCTTGGTCCCTGTCAGCGTCGGCGCCCCAGCGCTCCGGGGAGAAATGGCGCTCTACCATCTCTCTTGAGACGGGAAAGAGACGCGGTGGCGCTGTCGATTTGTTACTCTTCTCAAGGTGGTCGAGGAGGAGGTTTGACGCGGCCTCCACATCGCCCTCCCCCCATGGAGGCAGCGCGTAGCGCTCACCGTCATAGCCCTTGCCGGTTATGAGGAGCAGCCCTTCCTTTTTGCTGACCCGGTATTCGTGCGTCTCGCCAAAGAGAAAGAGGTTGGAGAACGTCATCTCTGATATTGAACGGTCCATCTTTGATAGCGCCCCCTCGACCTCGCTTTTGTGTGTGAGGCCGAGGGGGGTAAATTCGGGATAATCAGGTATCTTTTGCACTTTACCTACTTGCTTTTCTTGGCGGTGTTGATGCCGAGGAGGGTGTAGAGCGGGCAAAAGCCTGTGAGGCCGGTTAGGATCGGCACGATGCCGACAAGGCCAATGTAGCGCCAGTTGGAATCGAGTATGAATAGCAAAGAGAGCAGCGCTATCCCAAAGATTACCCTCACCACACGTTCAGCGTTGTGTTCATTTACCTGCATGGCAGCTCCTTTTTTCTATGTTTGACCCTTAAGTCGGTTTCGGCCCCCCTTGCAATTTTGCCGGCAAAGGAGTAGTTAAACTCAAACCAGTCCCCGAATTTCACCTCTAAGGTTACCTTAAATGAGAGAGATAGAAAGCCGCCGCGCTAAAATAGTTTGCACCATCGGCCCAGCCACCCGAAGTGAGGAGATGCTAAAGCGCCTCATAGAAGCGGGGATGGATGTGTGCCGCTTGAATATGAGCCATGGCACCCATGAAGAGCACGGAGAGGTAATAAAGCGCATCCGCAAGGTTTCCGCCGAAACCGGCAAGCAGGTGGCGATCCTTATGGACCTCTCCGGCCCCAAAATCAGGCTGGGTGAGCTGCCCGCTCCGAGGCTCCTCCACGTTGGCGACGAGGTTTGGTTCACGACAAATATAAAGGCACCGCTTGAGGGCGACGTGCCGGTCAAATACCCTCAATTTACCAGTGAAGTAAAGGTGGGCGAGCGCTTCAGCCTCGTCGATGGTCTTATACACATGGAGTGCCTGGAGGTATCCGGGGATCGCCTCAGGGCAAGGGTCAACCACGGCGGCACCCTCTCAAGCTCAAAGGGCGTGAACCTTCCCACCGGGGGAGAAGGGCTTCCCTCGTTAACGGAGAAAGACGCCGTAGACCTGCGCTTCGGCCTTAAGGCCGGGGTCGATTGGGTTAGCCTAAGCTTCGTCCGCTCCCCCTCAGATGCCGGGCCACCGCGAAAAATCATGGATGAGGAGGGGCGGCGGGTGCCCCTCATGGCGAAAATTGAAAAACCCCAGGCGCTTATCAACCTTGACGCGATAGTAAAAGCCTTTGACGGGCTAATGGTTGCGCGTGGCGACCTTGGGGTTGAGGTGCCGCTTGAGCGGCTGCCCATGATACAAAAGGAGATCATTTCGCGTGCAAACCGAGTAGGCAAGCCGGTGGTTACCGCTACGCAGATGCTCCTTACCATGGTAGGAAACCCCACACCCTCGCGCGCTGAAACGACCGATGTGGCAAACGCGATGATGGATGGCACCGACGCCGTAATGTTAAGCGAGGAGACGGCAATGGGCAGCTATCCGGTCGAAGCGGTCCGGATGATGAACAGGATTGGCGAAGAGGTAGCGAATAGCGGCATAGCTACGCCCACAATAATCCCTTCGCCTCCCGGGAATATGACTCCTACGGAAGCCATAGCGAAGGCCACCCGCTCGGTGGCGCTGGAGATTGGGGCGAAGGCGATTGTCATACCCACAACCAGCGGCGCAACGGCCAGGCACATAGCGGCCACCCGCCCGGAGCAGCCCATCCTCGCGCTTTCAACGCTCCACGACACCGTCCACCAGCTTGGCGTCTCTTGGGGGGTAACGGCGATGGAGATTTCTCCGCAGGATTCCACCGACGCCGTCTTTGAGCGTTGTCGTCAGGCGGCTCTTGAGACGGGGCTGGCGGAAAGGGGCGACCTGGTCGTGGTCACTGCCGGTCATCCGCTCCACGTAGCGGGTAATACCAATATCCTGAAAGTCATGAGGGTGTAGCGAGCTGGAGAGGTTCGGGGAGTCAATCGTCGCGGGTCACCTTTGAGCGGCCCTTTTTAATCTCGCCCCTCCTTACCTTTGCATCGACCCGGCGTTTTTTAGCGGCTTTTGAAACCTTGGTTTTCTTTCGCTGGCGGGGCTTAAATGCAGCCTTTCTTATAAGCTCGACCAACCGCTCAAGCGCATCCGCGCGGTTTTGCTCACGGGTCCTGAAGCGGTCGGCTTCGATAACGATTTCGCCATCTGAAGTTGCTCTTGAGCCGGCAAGGGTCAGGAGGCGCGCGCGCACCCCAGCAGGAAGAGATGGCGAGTTTGCGGCGTTAAAGCGCAGCTGGACCGCTGTCGCTACCTTGTTTACACGCTGCCCGCCGGGGCCCGAAGCGCGTATGAACTTCTCCTCAATCTCATCCTCGCCTATTGATAGTTCCGAGGTTATCTCAATCAATCTCTAATCCTTGAGAGGCCACTCTTCGCGTTCAAGCTCCTGGACAAAGTAAAAGAAGCGGTCCCACTCAACTTCTACGCCCGAAACGGGGCACTTTAGACGCGCCTTCTTCTCGTCAACGCCAATTACCAGCCAATCTCCGCCGCGTTTCCCCCCGACCAGGCGTATCTTCTGCCCCTCTTCTAGGGGGTATTGCTTAAAAACGGTCACTTTGTCTTTTGACATATCGTATTCCTCAACCTTCAAAGAGCAGGGATAAAAATTTATTTGCGGCATCGTTCAGACGCTCCTCCCGTGGGAGCACGACGTCTATACCCATCCTAAGGGGCCCGCCGGCAAAGGGTACTCCCGTCAAGGGCGCTCTAGCGAGCTCATTTTCAAAAGCGACCCTTCCCAGAACCGCCGCGCCGTAGCCGCGCTCCACAAGGTCGCCTATGAACGTAAGATCGCTTGCCTCAATCGCAACCGTGGGCTTTACACCCTCGGCGTCGAAGCGCTTTGTCAGCGCGTGACGGGTGGCGGAGCCCCGCTCGCGCATGATAAGGGGCAACCCCTCAAGGTCATGAACCGTTACCCCGAAGCTCTCAGCCAGATGGTGCTTTTCAGGCACGATAAGGAGAAGTTCATCCTCGGGGAGCTCGGGAAAGGGGCGGGCCAGAATGCGCTCATCATATGGGACGCGCCCCACTACAGCCAGGTCGTTCTCACCGTAGAGGATGCTGCTGGACATTCTCTCTGAGCTGCCTTGGTTCACCTCGATTCTTATCTCGGGGAACCGCTCGTGAAATTTCATGAGCCCCAGCGTTAAGAGGCTCTTGGCGAAGATGGGAGTTGTTCCTATTTTGAGGACCCCCTTCGGCGCGGCCTTTACCCCCTCGATAGCCTGCTCCGCCTCCACCGCCAGGTGCATTATGCGCTCCGCATAGGTGAAGAGGAGCCGTCCGGCTTCGGTTAGCGCGAGCTTCTTTTTTGCCCTGCTAAAGAGCGGCGTTCCGAAAGCTTCCTCAAGGCTCTGAATCTGCATCGATACTGCGGGTTGGCTTACGAACAGCTCTTCTGCGGCACGCCTGAAATTTAAGTGGCGCGCAGCATAATAGAAAATTTTCAGCTGCTTCAGGTTGAGGTCAAAGCGCATGAAATCACGTCGTCTATGGCTCTCAAAAGATGCGGCAATCGGCTTGAAGCCGACTTGCTCAAACGATAAGAAATATTGATTACACTTTATAACGACGTTTTGTTAACGTCGTTTTTTAAGCGGCTTCGCGAACATAATATATGGAGTATACCTATGGTCGAAGGAAATGAGTATTGGAATCAGCCCCTTGAGACACTTGATTTTGATACGCTCCGTGAACTTCAGCTGCGTAAGTTCAGGCGCGTATACCAGTGGGTTTGGGATAAGAGCAAACTCTACCGTGGAAAGTATGAGGCAGCGGGACTAGGCCGCGACTCTATACAGAGCTGGGAGGATATCGCCAAGGTTCCGCTCCTGACAAAGGACGATTACAGATGTCAGGGTGTGGATCCGTTCCCCTATGGCGACTCCCTCTGCGTGCCTATCGAGGAGGTCACCGAGTTTCATCAGACCAGCGGTACCACCGGCACCCCGGTTTATCAGCCCGATACCTGGGCTGATTGGGAGTGGTGGAGCGAATGTTGGGCGACCATCCTCTGGGCACAGGGCTTCAGGCCGGAAGACCGCATCTTCATACCCTTCGGCTACAATATCTTCGTCGCCTACTGGGCGGGGCACTATGCCTGCGAGAAGATCGGCTGCGAAGTGGTTCCCGGCGGCGTCCTTGGTACGCGTGAACGCCTTGAGAAGATGCGCGAGCTCAAGGTGAACGGTTTCATGGCGACCCCTACTTATGTACTAGGCATGGCGGAGACCGCGCAAAAAGAGCTCGGAGCGGACCCCAAGGAGTGGGGGATTGAGAAGATTCTCTGCGCGGGCGAGCCAGGGGCGCTAATCTCCACCACAAAGGCGAGGATGGAGGAGGCGTGGGGCTGCGGCGTACGTGACCATGTGGGAGCTACGGAGGTGGGGGCATGGTCCTTCGAGTGCCGTCATCGCCCCGGCGGGCTTCATGTGATGGAGTCGATGTTTCTAGTTGAACTTTTAGCCCTTGATTCAGATGAGCCTGTTACGGAGCCGGGCATCCCCGGCCGTATCGTAATAACCTCCTTCGACCGTCAGGCGCAGCCCTGCGTAAGATTCGACACCAAAGACGTCTCCATGTGGAAAGACGGCGGGTGCGAGTGCGGGCGTACCTGGCGCATCCTTGAGCGAGGTGTCCACGGGAGGCTTGACCACATCACAAAGGTTAAGGGCGTTCTCTTCTCGCCGGTAACCGTTGAGGAGGTCGTGCGCTCATTTCCCGAGCTTGAGGGTGAGTTTGAGATTGTCGTCTCAAAAAAGGGTGATCTGGACAATATCGAGCTCACTCTGGAGATGCCCGAGGTTTGCTCCGAGGAGAAGCAGGCTACCCTCCTTGACGACTTAAAATCACAGCTAAGGTTCAAGACGCAGCTTAACTTCAAGATAAAGCCCGTTGAATTCGGCTCAATGCCTCGTCACCAGATAAAGGCTAAGCGTTTTCACGATATGAGGGGTAAATAATGAGCGCAAATGTCGATATGAAAGAGCTCTACGCCGCCTTGGAAGAGACCGGGAAGGTTTTGGACAGAGTCGAGGAGACGGGCGGTTCCATAAAGAGCGTTGAGAGAAACGTTCGCCGCATGCGGGGAACCCTCAGGACAATGATGATACACTTTGAGGACCTTGCCGCATTGGAAGGAAAGTAAGTTAAGCGCGCCATGAAACATATTGCGTTGATTGCCGACCCTGAGGTCACGGAGCGGGCGGTTGAGTTTTTCTCAGCGGTCCTTCGGGAGTCGGGGCTTGCCGTCGAGCGGATAGACCTAAAGACGCTTTCAGATGGCGACGAGAGCATCTCCTTTGTGGAGGGGCTCGCCGGCGAAGGCTCGAAGAGCGCTTTTAGCCTCTTAGGGGAGGGGAAGCTTGACGCAGTAGCGGCCATAGGCGGCGCGGTGGTAACGGGAGTCGCAAGCAGGGTGATGGCCGCGATGCCCATAGGGCTGCCGAAGCTCATCGTATCATCGATGGCCGGGACTCCCGCGTACTCGGGCGAATACTTCGCCGCACGGGACATAACCATCATGAACTCCCTGGTCGGGCTCATGGGGATGAACCCGATCCTCGAAAATGTCCTTGAAAGAGCGGCGCGAGCCCTGGCCGCGTCCGCCTATGTGGAGCGCCCGCCGGGTGTGCCCGGAGCGGGGGGCGTAAAGCGCCGAGTCGCGGTGACCGGTTTCCAGTTTACAAGCGGTGCAACTCGTATTGCGATTAAGCTTTTAGAGGAGGCCGGCCTGGAGGTTTACCCCTTCCATGCGCAGGGGGTCGGTGAAGTCTCAATGGAGTCGCTTATACGCGAAGGCTTCTTTGACGGCGTGCTGGACCTTGTTCCTGCGGGAGTATCAGAGCGCCTTCTCGGCGGTAACCGGCGCGGAGAGGCTACAAGGCTTGAGGCTGCCGGCGATGCCGGGATAGCCCAGGTAATAGCCCCCGGAGGTCTCGATATGCTCAGCTGCGGCCCCCTTGCAAGGGGTGATGGCGGCGACCGCCTTTGGCGCGACCGGGGTCTTATGAGGAGAAAGCTCTATATACCGGACAACTTGAGGGTGGAGGCGAGGACTAATGCCGTCGAGCTGCGTGAAGTCGCCGAAGCGGTCGCTAAAAAGCTGAATTCGGCTAAAGGTCCGGCCGCCTTTATCTTGCCCAGCGGGGGGTGGAGCTCCCTCAGCCTTGAGGGGGGCCCGCTTGAGGACTTCTAAGCGGATCGGGCTTTTTCGGAGCGCCTTGAGAAGATGCTCTCCGGGAGAGTTTCCTTCGACACCGTTTCAGCTCACATCAACAGCCGGGAGTTTGTCTCTACTGCCGTTTCCAAGCTTCTCTATTTGATGGGTGAAGGGGCAACTGTATAATCGTCCGCACTTATAACTTTGTTTTGAATTTGGAGCGATGATAAGGATGATGAGAGAGGCGGCGAAAAGGTGACCGGCGAGCCCAAAAGCAATAAGGAGGGGATACTCTTCGGTGTCCTTCTCGGAGCGTTGGGAGCGTATCAGCTCTTCAAACTCCCACCGGCGATGCCTCTTTTAATCGAGCGGTACGGCTACTCAAAGCTCCTCGCGGGCTCCTTCATGTCGGTCTATTCTTTAACCGGCCTCATCTTCACCATATATCTCGGTGGCCTGCTCGGCAGGAGAGGGCCCTGGGGGCTCCTGGGCGCGGCGCTCATCTTCACCCTCTTGGGTAACGCGATTGCGCTTCTCTACCCGGAATCGGGAGCGCTGATGTTGGGCGGTCGATTCCTTGAGGGGATAGCCTTCGCGATAATCGCAATAGCGGGGGCGGTTATAGCCTCCTCCTCCGCATCGCCGCGCACGCGGCCCATAGCGATAGCCCTATGGGCTACCTGGATACCGATGGGGCAGATCGCCTCCTCCATTATCGCCATAGGCATAGTGGGGGAGGGGCACTGGCGCCCTCTCTGGTGGGTCGCGATCGCAGCCTCGCTCCTCATGGCGCTTTGGGGGTTGCGCATCAGGAGCGTTGGAGGGCTCACCTTCCCGGAGGCCGAGGCCGAGAGTGGGGTCGAAAAAAGCGCCGCGAAGATGAGGGAGACTCTGCTCCTCACCATCGCCGGCTGCCTGTTCGCCCTCTGGGGGATGCAGTACATAGGCTTTATGAGCTGGCTGCCCCAGTACCTGGTCGAAGCGGGTGGAATCACCCCCGGCAAGGCGGCGATAGTCTACTTATTTCCCCCGATACTCGTCGCGCTCTTCAACGTCCTCGCGGGCTTCTTCTTGCGCGCGGGGATGACGCTAAGGCTTCTTATAGTCTCCACCATCATCGTTGAAGCGATCGTGTGGATGCTCATACCCGTGATGGGCACAGGGGTGGTCGGCGCGGTGGCGCTGGGCGCTTATGCGATAGCCTCCGGCCTTACCCCCACCGGCCTCTTCGCGCTGCCAGGCGCTATCTCCGGCGACAACCCCGCCTCGGCCTCTCGCGCCTTCGCCTTTATCATGACGGGAAGGAATATGGGCGCTTTGGCAGGTCCCATCGTTATCGCTCAGGCTGTCACCATCTTCGGTGGGTGGAATATAGTCGGCCCTCTATTCGGAGCCATAATGACTGTGGCGGCGGTTCTCGCCCTTTACCTTACCACCAGAATTCAAAGGGGGAGCTGAGCCAATGAACGTTCAAGCCACGGGCAAGCGCCTGCCTCTCTCTGCGGTCCTCATAATGCTGTCTCTCTGCATTGTCTGGGGGGCCAACATGGCGGCGATAAAGATAAGCTCGGAGATGCTCGCTCCCGTCTTCTCCGCCTTTACCCGCTCGGTGCTCGCGACTATCTGCCTCGCCCTCTGGATGCGCATGAGAAAGATTCCCTTCTTCCCGGACAGGGTTACGGTGCTCCACGGCGTCGTCGTAGGTCTACTCTTCGCGGTGGAGTTCGGGTGCATCTACATGGGGATGAAGTACACGCTTGCCTCGCGGGCGTATCTGCTACTTTACACGCACCCCTTTTTCGTAGCGCTTGGCGGACATTATCTACTACATCAAGATAAGCTCTCCGCGCGCAAAGTGGTCGGCCTCTGCCTGGCCTTCGGCGGCGTCGCGCTCCTCTTCGCTAAGGATTGGGGAGAGCTCTCTGTGGAGACGCTGCCGGGCGACCTGCTCTTTCTCTTCGGCGGGTTTCTATGGGCTGCTACCAGCATATACGTAAAGAAGTATCTGGCAGTACGCGCGGAGGGTGTTCAGACCCTCTTTTACCACCTCTGCTTCTCCATACCCCTCCTCTTGCCGATGAGCCTAATCATCGACGAGAAGATATATCTCGGTTTTAGCTGGCCGGGCTTCTGGGCGCAACTCTACCAAGGAGTCATCGTCGCCTTCGCAAGCTACGTTGTCTGGTTCGAGATGCTCCACCGCCACACGGCGAGCCTTTTGACCGCGTACACCTTCTTCGCGCCGGTCTTCGGTGTGGCGATAAGTGGATGGTTTATCCTAGGTGAACCGGTTACGGGAGGGCTCTTGATATGCCTCGTCATGGTCGCCTCAGGGATGGTCGTAATGAACCCGCCAAAAGCGGTCTGAGCAATTAATTTGCCCTTTTAGCCGGTCCTTCGTCGAATTCGATTATCTTCGCGAAGTCTTTGTCCACTCCGGGGGTGACCCTGTGGTAGAGGGGGCTGCCTTCGCTCACCCTGCCGCCCATGTCGTAGGTAAAGCCCCCTTCGGCTATGTGTCGTATCCAATAGCCGCGCCTTGCAGGGCCGGTATTGTCGTAGAGTGAGTGGAAGTGGAGGAATTCATCCATTGGTTCGGGGCGCGTGTCGAGCCACTCTTCAGGCGCTTCATCGAAGAAGACGGGCTTGATCCGGCCTCCCTCTACGGGCAACGCTTCTGCTTTTTCAGGCAGCGCCGCCAGTTTCGCATCGCCGGTGAATAGAAGTGCGTTCTCCGGCATATCCGATGAATAGAAGCCGCGTTCGTTAAAGCACCAGATATTTAAGTGGTCAAGCTCTCCCGCTTTCGTCGGTTTGAAGTAATAGCCGACGAAGGGGCCAAAGGTGTACAGGTGTCCATCCAGCTTGACCTCAAGGCGGGAGAGGACGCCCCTCGGAAGTTCGAGGGGCGCCTGTCTTTTGGTATCGGAGCATCCAAAAATAGCGAGGAGCCCGGTGATCAAGAGGAGGGGGATAAGTCTTATCATTCCTCCGCCGGAGTACCCCACAAGCGGCCAATCAGCCAAACCATTACCGCGAAGACAACGAAGAGGGTAAGAACACCGCCTGGTTCTCCCAGCCAGTCTGTGAGTGTTACCGGCCCCATGCTGGTGGGAAGGTAGAGCAGTGGGATCAGCGTCTCGTGCAGCTGTGCGAAGAGGAGCGTTCCGACGAAACCGCCCAGAAGCGCGAAGATTGCGTCCATCCGGCCCTCGCCCGCGGCAGCCCAGCAGGTGCCGGGGCAGTAGCCCGAGAGGCCCCACCCTATACCGAAGATTACCGCGCCGAGCCCTGTGGCGACTATGGATACCGGCAGCACCATCACTCTGCCGACGCCAACTGATTGTAGACCGTAGAGGCCGAGGGCGGAGAGCGCCACCGCCGCAACCATAAATTTGGGCACGCGCCCGTCAGCCATAAGGTGCGCCTTGACCATCTCGTCGGCGTCTGTCGCGCCGCCGCGCTGTATGACGAAGCCGAAGAGCACCCCGGAGATTAGCCCTAGCCAGAGGTTATCCATCAAAGCACCCCCTTTCCATACTTCTTGTAGACGATGCGCGCGGTTATCATCGCCACGGCGAAGATGATGACGCCGAAGTATAGGCCGCTTATCGCAAGCTGGGTCGACCCGGAGATGAAGAGCCCCAAGGTGCAGCCCCCCGCGAGGCGGGCCCCGAAGAGTATGAGCACGCCGCCGATGAAGGTTGCGATGTAACGTTTTTTACGGCTCCCTCCAAAGTTCTTGACCCATATCTCCGGGACGTCGTGAATCTTCTTTTTCATGGTGCGCCCGCCGATGAAGCCGCCTATCGCCATGCCTAGCACGAAGGTCATGAGCCATGAGCCCGGCCCAGGCATCATAGCGTAATGTTCCTTGCCCGCGACATAGTCAGGGGCTATCGGCTGGAGTATTCCCTTAAGCGTCGTCACGAAGCCGCTTGAGGAGGCGGGAGGCCCGAAGGTGGCGAAGATGAAGAGGATCACTCCCGTGAGGGCGATTGATGTGGGGACCCAGCCCCAATATCTCGCTTTATTCATCGTTTAACCTCCACAGGAGACGTAGCCGCCCTTCGCGGGTCCGCCTTTTTCGCCGGTCTTTTTAACTCCGCCCTGAGCCTTCTTGAGGTTGGTGGGCAGGTCTACCCCCGACAGCTTGTTTACCTCAAGCTCCACTGGGAAATATTTATCGGGCCGTCCCCACTCGTAATAGGAGGCCTCGTATACTTTTACATCCTCTAAGCCCATGAGCCTCAATATGAGGTAGGTAAAGGAGGCGCGCCGCCCTGAGTGACAGTAGAGGATGATTGTCTTTGTGGGGTCTAGGCCCCTGTATGTTTCCAGGAGCCCGGCGTAGTCCTTGATGGCCTTGCTTTCGTTATCCACCCAGGCGCTTTTGTATTCGATGTTTATCGAGGTCGGAATGTGGCCCAGCTTTAGAGGTCCGCCGCCGAACATGCCGTTTGCCTTCTCGCCGATGTATTCCTCGGGTGAGCGTACGTCCATTATCAGATAGTGGGTGTCGCCAAGGCGCGAACGGATGAACTCGCCGGTTGTCAGGATTGAGGTATTGATCTCGTCTGCGGGCGCCTGATAAAGGACCGGTTCGGCGGTCGCGGGGGCATCTACTATCTCGTTGCCGGCATCAACCCAACCATCTATACCGCGATTCAAGACCTTGACCTTTTTATGCCCCAGGTAGTCCAGCACCCAGAAAAAATATGAGGAGGTTGCGCCTCCGTCACGTTTTACCGAGTCGTAAAGAATGACCGTATCTTCTCGTGATATCCCGGCTTTTCCCAATATCTCCTGCGCAATGGATGCGCCTACAAACACGCTGCCAACTCCATTGGCGTTGTCGTCCACCTGAAATTCGGAGTAGGGGAGGCGCACTGCGCCGGGGATAAAGCGGCCGTCCAAGTACTTATCCTGACGTACGTCGACAACGACCGTGCCGGGGTCATCTTTATGTGCTTTGAGCCAAGTGCCGTCGATGAGGATGTCCGCAGGGTAACCCCCGTTTGCCTTTCCAGTTGCCGAGCTGAACGCCCAAAATGTGCCAATCAGCAGGATTATTGCTATTACGACGAATCTGGAGCTTCGTGGTGAAGACATTGCATCTCTCCCTTGCTGTGTACCAGCGAAAGATAAAAGTGCCCCTTGAGTTGAGTAGTTAAATTGTAACTCACAATATAAATGAGTAAAGAAAATCTTTTATTAACTTAAAATAGCGTAATTTGTGTATTTTAAATAACAATATATTTTATATGTCGAAATAAGCTTGAAGTTTACTGGAAAATTAATTTTGCTCTAGGTACGACAACGTGTAAAGTTACCCACCAAAATTTTACACATATATGACAGGCGTACTTAATGGCGTCCATCCGGAGATAAGAAAATGACTTACACGGTAAAAGACATTTTAAATATGGAGGTCGCGCCCGCTCTGGGATGCACCGAACCCACCGCCATAGCCTTGGGTGCCGCCGCCGCCGCTTCCCTTCTGCCCTCCAGGGATATTGAAGCGGTTGAGATATGGGTTGATCCAAACATCTATAAGAACGGCGTAGCTGTCTCAATCCCCGGCGCATCAGGCGCTACCGGGCTCGACCTCGCGGCGGCCATGGGCGCCTTCGGCGGTGATCCGGTGCTACGCATGGAGGTGCTTGAGCCGCTGGAAGAGGGGCATTTCAGCCGCGCAAAGGAGTTGGTTAAAGCGGGCCGCGTAAAGGTTAATCTTTTGGATTCCACCAAGGGTATCTACATACGCTCTCATGTAGAGGCGGGGGGGCATGCGGCGGAATCGGTCATTGAGGACCTTCACGACAATATATCAGCGCTCTCTCTGGATGGCGCCGAGGTTTCAAAGAGCGGGCTCATCTCTTCGGTAAATGTGGGCAACCGCTCGTTAAGAGACCTTGAGGGTTGGCTTAAGGGTCTGGAGCTAACGGACCTGCTTTCACTCCTCGACGACCTCGACGGCGATGACCGTGAGTTTTTGATGGAGGGGGTAAAATATAATGTGGCGCTCGCCAATTACGGCCTTAAATATGGCCCGGGGTTGGGAATAGGCCTTGGCATGAAGCGCCTTGCCATCGAGGGGCTGCTTAAGCGTGATATGGTCCATGAGGCCAAAGCGCTCACCAGCGCGGCGGCGGATGCACGAATGAGTGGCGCTAAACTACCGGCGATGAGCTCCGGCGGCTCGGGCAATCACGGTTTGACGGCTATACTTCCCATTTGGGCGTTGCGGGAATTTATCGAGCTGGAAGGCGACGACAGGGTGGTGGAGGCCATAGCCCTCTCGCACCTCGTTACGGCTTACATCAAGGCTTTCACCGGGAGGCTGTCAGCGATATGCGGCTGCTCCGTTGCAGCGGGGGCCGGTGCAGCGGCTGGAGCGACCTATCTTCTCGGGGGCAACCACAACCATATCGCCGCTGCAATCATAAACCTTCTGGGAGACCTTGCCGGGGTTATCTGTGACGGGGCAAAGGCGAGCTGCTCTTTTAAACTAGCGACTGCGGCGGGCTCCGCCGTGCAGGCGGCGTTATTTGCCCTCCACGGAATCAGGATCGCCTCCACCGACGGCATNATCGGCCTCTCCCCCGAAGGGACGATGCAGAATGTAGGCACGCTCTCAAGCGAGGGGATGATCGAGACCGACCGGACGATCCTCCAAATCATGCTGGATAAACGTTTTGCCGCCGCGCTAGAGGAGTAGTAAGTTCACTCTACCTTCCACAGATAGTCCGCTTCACGGGAGAGGAGGTCGTAGGCGTTGAATGTCGCGTCGCTGGTGGGCATAACGACCTTCACGGCGATGCCATCGTCGATACGTTTAATCTGCTCGGGTATGCCAAGCCGCCATGCGTGGTAGTTGCCGGTAAGCATGACGAGCAGATACCCCTCATTTTCTCTCAAAAAATCAAGCCCTGCGGAGGCCATCGTGAGGTCGCGGAGCACCTGCGCCTGACAGAACCGCGTGAATCCTCCGGGGGAGGGCTTACCGCCCAATGCTTTTGAGAGAATTCCTTTGTACTCTTCGGAGATGTCGCAGGCGGGTGTCCCAACCTCCTCACGGAACTCTTCGGGCAGTGCGGAAATACCCTCTTTATAAACGGCGGAAGCGTAGCCGGGGGCTATGTTAAGCGCGACCATAGGCAGCCCCTCTTGGCGGGCGTAATAAAAAATCCCGTGGTATAGGGGATACCAGCGAGGATTCCATCCCGATGCGAAGAGGTTGGCGAAAGACTCTTCATCAAGCGTGCCCTCTATCCAGCGGTCGAGCAGGGGCTGCGCGCCGCGCTCAAACATCTCAAAGCTCAGAGCGACCTTGCTGCCGCTGTCGACAAGCGCTTGAATGAGGGTACGCTGCGCCGTATGGTCGTCCGGGGAATTGTGGCGCTCTCCCATGACAATTACACGGGCACCGGATAGCTCTTCGACCATCGTAGAGAGGGTGATCTCGCTACCATCATCGCCTCGGAAAATACTCTTCGCGGCATTCGCTTCAGGCAGCGCGGCAAATAAGAGGGTGCCCAAAAGTGCACTCAAAAAAATAGCCGTGAATTTCATCTCGCCTCGTTTCCACTTTAAATATCCAACCTATTACACTTTATCCGCTGGCACTTTACGCCTAGCCGCCGCCTCTTGCAATCCAAGCTGAACCCGTTAAACTCTTCTAAGGAGGCACAACATACAAGAAAGGGAGGTATAAATGATTAGAAAGCTCTTAACAGCTGCGATGTTCCTCGGTTTCGCAGCGGCCGCCTTCGCGGCGGAGGTTACTTACACGCTGCCCACACCAGGAGTCGTCTGAGGCAGTACAGCAGCACGCGCCCGTGCGGCCGCGATGTCGGTAGATGGAGTAGGGGAGGTTAGCGCATCACCAACGGATCATACGGTTACAGCGACCTTCGATGATGAGACTGTGAAGTTGGATTCGATCTTAAAAGCCCTTGGCGATGCAGGATACACCGTGGGTGAACCGGTCAAAGTTAAGTAGCGACGAGGCAAAATCTTTATAAAGGAGGGCCGCAGTGTGCGGCCCTTTTTTTGGGAAATTTTTGGCGGCCCCTTTAATTCTCAAAAAGAGGTGGTTAAATTTAATTGGCTGGACTTATACGGCCAAGAATAAGAAGGGAGGCCAATTATGCAAAAAGCCGGAAATTTGATAATCCTTTTAGCGCTACTGCTGCTGCCGGTTGCTGTTTTTGCCGGAGATAAATTCGAAAGGGAGGGCGTGTTGCCATTTGAACAGGACGTTTATGACTTCAAAACGGATGTAAGATTTGCCGCCGGTCTCACAGAGAACGAGTTGGTAGATATCGATAGCCCTTTGGAAAAGTACGCCATGATCTACAACAACCAAAATGAACTTAAAAAATTGGTTGTGGAAGCTGCCAAAAGCGGGTGTCGCGGCGCCTGCCTGGCGGAGCTCATCGACGGGATGCGCGAGGCGCAGCTTGCAGGTGAAAAACCCGCCGACATAAGAGCGGGCCTTTTAAAAACCCTAAATAGCAAGCTCGGCAGTGACCCTTCATTAAAAGGCAGAGAGCTAGGTAAACTTACCGTGGAGAGCTACCAAAAGCGCTGACCTCATAAGCCCAGCGCGCCCCTTACGACCTCCTCCGGCTGGGCGCCCACAAGCGCCCGGTCGAACTTACCGCCTTTGAAGATAAGCAGGGTGGGTACTCCTCGGATCTGATAAAGGGAAGCTGTCCGGGGATTTACTCCAGCGTCCAGCTTGAGCACACGCGCCTTGCCGTAAAAATGCCGCGCCATCTCATCGACTTTCGCCGAATAGGTAGTGCACACCCCGCAATTGGCCCCCCAAACCTCAACCACAGTGGGCAAGGATGATGACTTCACCTCACTCTCCCAGCTCGCGTCGTTTACGATGATGGGCACCGCCTCATTTGCGGATAGGTGCGCCGCGCACTTTGCGCACTTGGGCGCAGCGCCAATTTTTTGGTTGGGCACCCTGTTCACCGCGCCGCATGAAGAACATTTGAGGTGGTAGGAATCCGTAGAAGGCATGGTTGACACTCCTTAAAATCCGGCTGACCGTAAATGCAGAATAAATATATACCAACTTACCGGCGCCCGCGATGAGGAGAGATATTGGAAAATAGAAAAGCCACCCCCGTAAAGGGATGGCTTTTTATTATGGCTCCGGCGGTAAGATGGATTCGGTTTCGCGGGGCGGCGCGAAACCTCACCCCTTCGGGGCGCGAACGCTTCGCTTGTCGCGTCCGATTCGCTCCTTGACGAGCGCGAATCGAGCGAACTTACCGGTGCAAGTCCTCACTCACCGCCTTTGCCCTAAATAGAAAAGCCACCCCCGTAAAGGGGTGGCTTTTTATTATGGCTCCGGCGGTAAGATTCGAACTTACAACCCTGCGGTTAACAGCCGCATGCTCTGCCATTGAGCTACGCCGGAATATGCATCGTTTGGCAGTATTTAGTCGTTTGTTTTCCGCGAGATGGGTGGTCGTCCACCCGACGCGGGAAACCGGTTTATACATGAATCGCGGGAGGGGTGTCAATCGAAAATTTGGCCGTTTGAGGTGCGTACGGCTTGTATTGAATTGTGTCAAATTCCGATGGATGGGGTCGGCTGTCAAGGGGGCTTTTGTCTGATTTTCACCTTTACTTTTGGGGGCTACAGGATTATCGCGCTTACGCTTTTGATTTGGCCCTTGTGATGCTCGCCGCCCTCTGGCAAATTGGGTGAAACCGTTTGTCGGGAGGATTTTCTGATGATCATCCGTTTGGCCTTTGTCGCTGCGCTTCTTTCTATGATTGTTGGGTGTGCTCAAAATCATGCCTGGTACGATAACGCGCGGGTGCTTGAGGCTACGCCCACTCACCCGGCATCGGGGGGCAAGGAGCAGCGGGCCTTTGTTTCCTCGGAGCTTAAAGATGCGGAGCTGGGGCCTCTTTTCGTCGATGAGGTGACGATTAAGGGCACGAAGCCCGGCACTTATCCTGAGGAGTTTTTGCCGAGGCTGGCGCTGGCTACCCGCGCAGGGGCGGCGGCGGCGGCGATGGAGTCGAAGCGCTTCTCCGCCCTCGTCGATAGCAAGGAGGATGCCGAATATCTGCTTGCTACGGAGGCGCTTGTGCATGTCGCGGTCCTTGAGGATGGGCGGGTAGTTGAGGACCCGGTGATGGGCGACATCCGCTCCAAGGCGGTGGTTGTCTACACTATTACAAACCGGGCAACCGGGCGGGTCGCGGTTAAATATTCCAACATCGTTTATTCTGATTGGGGCTATACGAAGCGCGTCTATGAGGACCTTGAACGTAAGCTGAACTCGGCGGGAGCGGATCTGCTCTTTATCTTTGTGGAGATGTAGAGCTGTTTTTTATGATGTTTGAAAGGCCACCCTTTTGGGGTGGCCTCTTTTGTTTTAGCCGGGGAGCCTCTATGAACAGATGGCGGCGGCGGCCTTTTCCACTTCGATGAACTGCTCCGGGGTTTCCATCGTGTAGTCGTCCAGCCAGTAGGCATGCGGGTTTCTCTCCGCCATTATAAAGCGGCCCTCCTCCCGCGGCTTTGCGGCGCGGTGGTATCGCATGAAGATATAATCGTCGGAGAGCCCGGCGACTTCAACCTTTCCTGTGGAGTGGCTCATGACGAAGCGCGCGCGGCGCGCCAGCCCAGAGCAGCCCCTCATAGCCTCCGAGAAGTGGCTATAGCCCTCTTCGATTGGTACTGTGTAGGCAAAGTTGCCCTGCGTCGGGCGGCATTGGAAGACGTAGTAGGGCGCTACGCCGATTGCCGCCAAGTCGTTGAATAGCTCTCTAAGCACTTTGGCCGAGTCGTTCACACCCCTTATCATCGGGGTTTGATTCATTATGATCACCCCGGCTTCCCTAAGCTGGCGTATTGCCTCTCTGGCTTCGCAGGTTAGCTCTCGCGGGTGGTTGAAGTGCGCCATCAGATAGAGGCGGCGATCGGGGCGGCTATGCTCGCCAAGGAGCGAAATCAGCTCAGCGTCTCCGAGGACTCGCCTCGGGTTGAAGGCGAGCATCTTGGAGCCGATACGTATAACCTTTACATGTTCAAGGGTATTGAGCTTTCGCAATATCTCTCCCAGCCTGCGCGTGGAGAGCAGCAGGGGGTCGCCGCCGGTAAGGAGGACGTTGTTTATCTCTTTGTGGCGGCTTATATAATCGAGTCCGGCGCTGACGTCGCGGGAGACCTCCTCATTTTCGCTCATGAAGAGGCGCTTCCTGAAGCAGAAGC
>PKTU01000142.1 GCA_002869005.1 Deltaproteobacteria bacterium | reverse complement strand
CGGGTTCGAGTCCCGCCCCAGGTACCAGTTGTTATATTAAGGACTTACGCGATATGGCGTAAGCCCTTTGGTTTTGTTCTCAAGTAGAGGGGGGAGGTAGGGGGGCATCCTGAGGCTGGACTTACACACACAAAGTAAAGGCAGCGTTGCAATCAATTTATTCTATGACATGGCTAAGCCCCGGCACACACCCAAGTAGACTCCCCCTTGGGGTTGCCCTCGTCTCCCGCTTTAGACTCAAATACGGTCGTTTTTGAAAAACCCGCCAACTCTAAGGGAGTTCGCTCACAACGCAACCTTTCTGAAGCTCATTATTCCAATAAGAGTAATGAGAAATAAACATGTCGATACAAAAGCTAAAGTGGTTGCAGCAAAATAATAACTGCAACCACTTTCGTTTGGCTCAAGCTCTTTTTAGGGGGTGGGTAAAACTAAAACAACCGCTGCCTCTCCAGGAACCCCCGTCCCGCCTGTGTGGTCGAAGCTATTCTGCCCACTAACAAGGGGGTCTATGAGAGTCGACGCTTCAATCAGGTAAGACGCAGTTGGCATGTTGGCAAAGATCACCTGTCCGGCTACATCTGTAATACCCGTGCCCATGAGCGTTATCCCGTCGTCAAGAAAGAGGGAGACCTCTGTGCCCTCAAGTGGGGTGCTGTTCTGGTCCATCACCGTAACTATCAGATTGTCGGTGAGCGGCATAAGATGCAGGTCGACAGCGGTGGCGGTTGCTCCTGAGACCGTGGCCGGTGACTGTTTAGCGTCAGGGCTGTAGCCAGCTTTTGACCCTGTTACCGTGTAGAGAGGGGCGAGGGGAGGCGTAACCTCAAGTAGATACTCACCCTCTGCGTCGCTGGTTGTATCCGATACCGGGGTAACTTCGCCATCTGGTGTCGCGGAGACAATCGTGGATGGTAGGGGAAAAGTAAAAGTTGTTCCGTTGTTGTCAATAATTTCGCTGGTCACCGTTCCGCTTATTGAGGCTGAATCAGCTTGTAAAGCTATATCTCCTAGGTCGGTCAGGTTGGCGATTATTATCTCTACGTCGCCAATGGTGAGGGGTGTGTAACCAATCCGTGAAAGCTCAAGCCTGTAGACGCCCGCCGGAATTGCCGGGTGGAACACGTATCCCTGGTCGTAGGGATTGGTTTCTACACCGGCGGGGTCCATTGCCGATGCGCCGCTGGCGACAAGCGCCGACGGACTCTGGGTGTCGTCAAAGAGGTCATAGGCCACGCCGTTCATGAGAAAGTCATCCGATGTTTCTGGTGTGCCATTATCAGATAGGACTCGGAAGGTCAAAGTGCCAGCCGTGGAAATGTTGACTGCGCGCACCACCGGCTTGAAGTTGAAGCTCTTTATCGTCTCAATGCTCTTGGAGTCGCCTTGTGGCACGAAGGAGCGGCTAAGGTCGTAATCGAGCATGAGGTCTGCGGTGAGTTCAGTAACTACGGTGACGTTGGGTTCTATCTTCACCTTGATACCGGTCTGCTCACCGCTGGGTATTTTGAAGTCGGTGATCGTACGGGTCAGATCGCCGTCGACCAGTACTATCTCCAGTGCGGTGGAGATGAGGCGTATCTCGTCATAGACCCCTGGCGGGGGATTCCCCTCGTATATAACCTCGGAGAGGCCATTCTGTAACTGAATAAGGTCAAGGGTTTTGGGCGTAAAACCCTCAAGTGGCACAAACTCGCCATCAAGCGGACGCACCTCCATGCTCTCGATTAGTACAACCGCGCTGGTGATTTTGTCTAACGAGAAGGGCGCATCGGTGATTGAGACCCTGAGTGCAGGGCCAGTAGCTACATCGCCGCCACTTGAGGTCCCGATTGATGTTCCTCCTCCTCCACCGCAAGCGGCCAGAAGAAAGAGCGTAAATATAATGAGGGTGGTATGGTGAACAAGGCGTTTCATGGGGGGTACTCCTTTCACATATTAATCCCATCTAAGAATTTACGCACTATAGTTCCTTTTTATCTGAGTGATGCTAACCTCACTAAGTATATCACAAGTCATTTGCAACATAGAGCATGTGTGATTACATGAGCTTACAATGTATGCGTTGATTTTGCTGCTTAGATAAACAGAAAGGAAATGCCGCACAAAACCCATTGAATAGTAGCGAGGCTTAGAGATTTCTATTTAGCGAGCTCCCAGGAAAGTTATTTCTGCTAAAGCGCTTTCTACCACTACATTTCTAATTAGTTTTCATTGGTGTCAGAAACGGTCGTATGTGAAAAGTCCACCCGATGAGGTGGCCTACTATTTAATACTTATTGATAAATAGGTGTTTAAGATTTATTCCTACACATGCAACTGTGGTTTATCGGTCTATCTGTGAAAAAGTAAACTTTCACTTATTCATATTGCTGGTTGTAAAATATTTGCATCGCGTTAGTATTAAAATTCATTAGCAATATTTTTATATGCATACCTTACGGCAGTATCTAATTTAGTACTATTTTACTAAGCTGACGAAAGGAGCTGACAATGAAAAACATTTATTTTATCACGCCAATATTTTTAATAGTGTTGTTGTTGACAATTGGTCCGGCCATCTCGTCAGATTGCCCTTCACTTACTAAGTTGGCGGATGCACAGTCAGTTTTGTGCCAAGCTGAAGACATTGCTGTTGAAGGGAGCATCCTCCAGGTTATTCAATGGCTGTATTCGGAGGCTCAGGATGTTCCTAGCCATGCCATAGTGCTCAAATTAAAAGACTCCGACCATGAATTTTTGGCTTACATGGGGCCAAAGCGCTTTTTAGAGAATAGAGGAATAAATTTTGAGCCCGGCGAAACATTGAAAATAAATGGAACCATGGCGAACGTCGAGGGGCAAATCATGATTATAGCCCGCAGCTATTCTTCCCGTGGTGAGGCATTTACTCTTCGGGACATCGACGGGAAAATGGCTATAAACAGATAGCGGAGGATTGCATTTATCCAGGTGCTCAAAGCACGACCACTATATAAACAGGTATTGGAAATTTAAAGAATATTCTGTAAACGATCGGATATGAAAAGGCCACCCGCTGCGGTGGCCTTTCGTGCTAAACCTGCTTACGCGTCACAACTACCCCTCAAATCTTGTTGCGTCAAATATTTTTACGAAATATCACCGCGAAGAAGGCAGTTGTAAAAATATTTTACGTCACATTGATGCCGCGATATTTTTTCGGAACGTTTGTGGGCGGCTTTATTTCAATCTTTTGTTAGCCTCCCGGTGAGACTAAATGCTTCCAAGGTGGTATTATTTCAAGGGTAAATTTAATTTTAAAACGGGGCTGAAAGATGAAATTAAAATTAAAGAAAAGTCATAAAGCACTTATCGCTGTAATCGTTGCAATACCGCTCTCCTTAATCGCTCTTTCCACCGGCGTTAAACTTGCCGGGGAAAGCTGGCTCCATAAGAACGGTAATCCGGATGCCCAAATAGGCGACTTCTTTTTCAACCCATTCACAGGCAGGGTTGAATTCGGAAAGATTGTCGGTGGACGGAGCGATAGCCAACGGCTCAATCTATTCAGGGCGGAGATAGACCTTGAATATTGGCCGCTTTTTAAAAAACGCCTCTATCTTAAAGAGATTAAAATTTCTGGAATTGACCTCGACATAGAGCGGGATGAAGAGGGCGGGATTGAGGTCGGCGGTATCTCTATTCCCGCACCATCCAAATCAACTGAAACTCCGGAGGGTGAGCCCGAAGAGCCTTGGGGGGTCGGTGTCGAAAGCATCTCCCTAGACGCTATAGATGTACGCTACAGGGACCCGTCGATTGCGGCGGAGGTCGAAGTCAAAAGCGCCGATTTTTCAAACATTGCCACATGGACGCCACTTGCAGAGAGCCCTTATGACGTCGCTTTGTCATTAAATGGAGGAGGGGTTGAGCTCAGCGGCAAAGCTCGCCCATTTGCTGATACTGCTACCGCTGTTGGCGACGTAGCGGTCGATGAGCTCCCGCTGGCATGGCTTACCCCCATGCTGAAGGATTCCGGTATATCCTCCCTTGAGGGTGCCCTCTCCCTGGAGATCTCACACGACCTCGCCTTTAACAAAGCGGAGGGCGCCCTCACCGTTGATTACATGGGGGAGGTGGACCTCTCGATGTTGGCGGTTGAGCGTGAACCAGCCAAGTTCGCGTTGGGCAGCGCAAAATGGGAGGGCTCAGGCGGTCTGGGTGAGCAAATCACCTTAAAGGGTAAGCTTTCCCTTGGAGAGGTGTCCGCATCTACGGTTGAGGATGGCGACCTCCTGACTTTGAAAGAGCTATCCTTAAATGACCTGACCATGGAGGGTCCTGAGCAGATAACTTTTGGTGAGTTGGTGGTGGCGGGCCTCTCTGCGCTAAAGACGGCGGAGGGTGAAACACTTACTCTAGAAGAGGCGAAGGTTGACAACCTGTCATTGCTGAACTCATCACGGCTGGAGGTGGGCAGCGCTTCACTTGACACTTTCGCTGTAGCGCTTGCCAGGGATAAGAAGGGTGAAATGAGCTTCGCTCATCTCCTTAAACCCTTTAGTGAGGCAAGCCCGGTCAAAGGGGGAGAGGTGCCGCAAGAGCCTTTGGCCGAGTCCTCCTCCGCCGAGGATAAATCATTTACCTACAGCCTCGGCGAAGTCGAGTTAAAAGGGAATAATACTTTTTCCTTCAAAGACGACAGCGTATCTCCCAACTACAAGTCAAATGTCGAGGAGATCCTTCTGACGATTTCAAAAATAGATTCATCCAAAATAGATCAATCGTCGCCATTTGACCTGCACCTTGCCACTGACCGCTACGGGCAGATTGATGGCGCGGGCGAGTGGACCATTTTCAAGGTTAAGCCCAACGGGTCTTTAAAGCTGAAAATCGATAGCCTTAACCTGGCGCCGCTGACATCCTATTCCCAGCGGCATATAGGCTATCGCCTTGACAGCGGCGTCCTTGGGGTAAATACCGAGGCCACTGTGGAAGAAGGGGTGCTTAAAACAGTTGCGTACATCGACCTGAAGCGGTTCGAGATGTCGAGTCTGTCGCCGGACCAGAAGGATGAGTATACGGAGGAGTTGGGGGTGCCCGTTACCCTCATAATTTCACTTTTAAAGGACAAGGATGAAAATATTTCCCTTGAGATACCGATGGAGGGGGATCTGGACAGCCCCGATGTAGGAGTAGGTCCTACTGTGGCAATAGTGGTTAAAAAGGCTGTTTTAAGCGGCGCGAAGATGGCGGCTATAAACTACTTCTCCCCGCTTGGCGCGCTTTCCCTTGCCGGCAAAGCCTTCGACCTGCTAACGGCGCTCTCATTCGACCCCATCATTTACAATGCCTCCGATCCACAGCTCAGCGAAGAGGCTAAGGCCCATTTGGATACCGTCGCTTCTCTTATGGCGGATAGGCCCGGAGTTTCACTGCGCTTTATGGGTGTAGCCACAGAGAGCGACAGGGTGGCCCTGGCAAAGGCAGAAGCGGAGAGGCTGGCTGAAGAGCAGGCGAAAGCGGAAGCCGCAGCACAGACAAGTGACAGCGCTCCAGCTGCTGGAGATGCAGCTTTAGCGGAATCAACGACAGCTGAAAGCTCCGAGCCGTTGCCCCTTGAAGATGCTGCAAAGGAGGGGTCTGTTGTTGGCGGAAGCGAAGAAACGCCGGCTGAGGTTCCTGCCAAACCGGCTGAACCGCCGCTGCCAAAGATAGATGATGAAGCGCTATTCGAGTTGGCAAGGACCCGCTCGTCACGCGTTAAGGATTACCTTACCTCCAAGGGTATAGCCCAGGAGCGCATAATCGAGATGTCTCCCCTTATAAAGAGGGGCGAAGGCGACGCGCCCGCAGTCGAGATTTCACTATAAAACAGTGTTAGACATGCGATGTTTTTCACAGCAAAAATCGCTCCTTTGTTTTATTTCTGCTGCTATTGGAGCTGTTTTTACGTATAATTTCCATAATGGGGTATATCCCGCATATTTTATTATTTGTACCAAAGATGCCTGAGAAAGGGCTTTTATTACATTTGAAAGAGATGAGATGGGAAAGCGAGAAAAGGATAGCTATGTAATTCAGTCCGTGGCGTCAGCCTTCCAGATATTGGAGGCCTTCAAAGGGCGCGATCCGCAGTTCGGCCTATCCGAGCTTGCGCTACGGCTTGAGCTCCATAAAAATACCGCGCAGAGGCTTCTCTCCACCCTGGAGAGCCGAGGTTATGTCGAGCAGGACCGCCTTACTGGAAACTACCGCCTGGGTGTAAGAACACTCGAACTAGCCCACCTCTATATAAGAAAAGCGGACCTGCTGGCAATGGCGGCCCCCGCCTTGCAGCATATTGTCGACGAGTGTAATGAGACCACTTATGTTGCAGTCCTCAGGGAGGGCCGCGCGGTATATGTCAAATCAGCAGAATCAACACATCCGGTCAGGGTGGTTTCACGAGTTGGTAAAAGCTTTCCCCTCCATTGCGCCTCGGTGGGCAAAGTGCTCTTGGCTTTCAGTGACCCAGCTTCGCAAAAACGCCTAATCGAGGGTATCGATTTTGAGGTTCTGACGCCTTACACGATAAAAAATGTCGAAGAGTTAAAGGCAGACCTCGTCAAAATAAAAGAACAGGGCTATTCGGTGAGTGATCAGGAGGTCCAGGAGGGTATCTGCGGAATCGCGGTTCCGATCTTCGATTACACCGAGTCCTTGGTGGCCTCCATCTCCATAACGGGTCCAAGCTACAGGTTCACGGAGGAGCGTGTAAATGAGCTCCTCTTGCCATTGGCGAAGGCGGCTGCCGAAGAGATGTCCCGCAGGCTGGGTTTTGGGTTAAGGGCGCTGATAAGAGATTAGTTGCCGCTGCCTAAAGACTCAACTGTGCCTCAAAGTAAATGGTGTCCGGGGAGTTGTCGAACTCCCCATCGCCGCTAGCCATAGCGAAGGACCCCCCTCCAATCAATGTGACAGTGCTGTCGCCGCTCTCAAATGCCGCCCATTTCACGGAGGGCTGAAACAGCGCCGAGCCATCCGCCAAATTGCCGATAAAATTTGCGCCAACTGTTACCAGCGGGTGCGGTTGGTAATCGCCGCTCAGCGCCATATACCATCTTCCGAGGAGGAAGCTTTCCCGGTTTATCCACTCTCTTGTCGATGTCGCCAGAAAGTATTTCTCCGGGCTCTCTTCCCCCACGCCGTTGTAGTGTAGTTCCGCCAGCGCATTGACGCCGTTTAAGAAACGCCTGTGCCCGCCTGCGGTAGCTCTAAGCGCATCTTGAACGGGGCTGTCCGTTCTCAAGACGCACTCGCCATATATACCGGTATTTCCCAGGTCTGAAGCAATATCCACTGCGAATGTCGGAGCGCCCAGGGTAAAACCTCCATATGCGGAGAGGTTAACCGCCGGCAATGAATACTCGCCCCTCAGCAGATAATACCCATCTTCCGCGCCATCTCTGTGCGCCGTTGAGATAAGCTCGACCGCCCCATCGATACCAAAATATTTTCTAACCCTGACAGCATCGACGCCGGCTTTGTACTCAGAGTAGGTTGATTGTGGGGTAAATGGGGCAAAGATGTCGGAGGTGTTAAAAACTCTTGCGCTGCCATGCCCTATCGGTTGACGGCCAAGGGAGGCTTCCACCCCGTCCCCATACCATGTGAGGAAGACTCGGTCCAAATTTTGAGCCAACGCCCTCTCCTCATCGTCGTAAACTTCCCTTGGGATGTCGGCTAAGCGAAGGCGTGTATTTTCTCCTGCCTGCCCCTGCGAGGCAGACAGAGTGTTCGATGCTATTAAATTCGATTCATACGCGAAGGATATGAAGATCGACCTTGAGGGAGTGGCTGTCAAGTAGGGCCTTATCCTTGTAAGTAAAGTCCTATCAGGAGTGCTTCCATCAAAGAGGCAGGTGTCGGTCAGGTATAGAGAGGTCGCCGCATCGAGGTGGAGCTTTACTGAATCTTCCAGGGATAAGGCTGCCCCGGGTGATATTAGAAAGATGATAATTAAAAAGAGGCGCATCATCTCGTTTCGTCCGACTCCACCCGCCCATCCCTCAGCCTGACGACGCGAGAAGCGCGGTCCATCACCATCTTTTCATGGGTGGAAAAGATAAAGGTTGTGCCATGCCTTTCGTTAAGTTCAGCCATAGTATCGAGGAGCGCTCCACCAGTTTTCGAGTCCACGTTGGCGGTAGGCTCATCAGCCAGCACCAGCGATGGTCGGGAGACAAGGGCTCTGGCTATAGCCACCCGCTGCTGCTGGCCCCCGGAAAGTTCTGCGGGGCGACGGTCCTCCATTCCCTTAAGCCCGACCTCATTTATTAACGCCAGTGAGCGCTTTTTTCGTTCCGCCCGTTCGACTCCCTGTAAAAGCATCACATATTCGACGTTTTCCAAAGCAGTCAGCACCGGGATGAGGTTGTAAGATTGAAATATCAACCCTATGTGGTCTCTTCTCATCATCGCCTGCTCGGTGCCGGTAAGGTGCGCAAGGTTTTTGCCGTTGACGATAACCTCGCCGCTTGTCGGCGTGTCGAGAGCTCCTATAAGGTTTAGCAAGGTGGATTTCCCTGAGCCCGAGGGGCCGGCGACGGTCATGAATGAAGCCGGTGCGATATTGAGAGTCACCCCGTCAAGGGCCTTAACGGTTTCACCCCTGAGCTTATAGTATTTCTTCACGTCGATAAGTTTGGCAACAGGCTCGGTCATTGAAGGTCCTATTCATGCCGCATGGCTTTTATGGGGTCCACCTTCCCCGCTTTCCTTGCAACGATTATTGATACCAGAGGGGTGAGTATGAGGAATACTGTGGTAACGGCTGCTATATCAAAGGGTTTCAATACAGGATATACCGGCGACCTGAAAGTTACTCCCATCGCTTCCGCGTTGCCCATGGTGATGCCGGTTTTTGAGATAATCAGGTGTGCGATGAGACCTATGATGAGCCCCAGGAGAGCGCCCACAATGCCGAGCCACGCCCCTTCGCACATAACCAGCGCCGATAGTTTTAGCGGGGTTGTGCCCAGTGCGCGCAGTACCCCGAACTCTTTCATGCGCTCCAGGAGGGACATTGAAAGGGTATTTACAATTCCAAACGCTATAAGGGTAAATACTATAACTAGCGTTATCCCCATATAAATACCCTGTAGCTCTACCATGTTTGCCACCACCGGGACGAGTTCCTGCCATGGCTTCGCCCTAAGCTCCCGGGTGTTGAATGGCATAAGGATCGCTTTGATCCCCTCAAGATCAGTGGGTAACACATCCA
The DNA here is from genome assembly GCA_002869005.1 of Deltaproteobacteria bacterium. Taxonomy (GTDB): domain Bacteria; phylum Desulfobacterota; class Deferrisomatia; order Deferrisomatales; family BM512; genus BM512. The sequence goes on along the minus strand of PKTU01000142.1, from coordinate 13,196 downwards.
GAGAGAGCGCTACTTCGTGGATGCCGTCGCCAATCCCGAGCGCCCTTTGTAGCGGAGCAAGCGGCATTAACGCAGCCTGCTTGTCAATTACCGGGTTGTTGGTGGAGAGAACTCCGGCTACTTTGACGAGGACGTAGTTTAAATCACCGGAATAAATATCCGCTATGGTCAGAACAACCTTTGAGCCCGCATCGACCTCCAGCTTTTTCGCCAGGTCGACCCCGACCAATATCTCCCTCTCTCCATGAGGGAGATTCCCGCTGATAATGTTTTCACTCCACCCGGAAACCAGCTTCTCACGTGCCTCAACGTATCCTATGCAGGTAATATTCGTTGAGCGGTCGCCAATAGCCAGCAACCCATCTCCATAGGCTCTGGGCGCGGCGCCGGTAACGCCTTTCCGACTTCCCAGGCTTTCAAGGAGAGAGGAGGGGGCCTTGATGGTTAGCTCCGGCTCGCGTGATTCTTCATAGCCGACTGCGTGTATCTGGGCGTACCCGAGTTGTGAGGAGGTCATGGTGTGGACAAGATGGAGGGTCATGCCGCCCATCCACCCCAGATAAAATATCATTGTGGCAAGACCGATGGCTATCGCCGAGCCCGTTATGGCCGTGCGTTTGGGGTTGCGCCAGAGGTTTCTCCAGGCCATTTTGACGATAGTCACGTCACCCCTCCCTTATGGCCTCTGCCGGGCGCATGCGCGCTGTGCGTATTGCCGGCGGTAGCGCTGCAATCAAAGCGAAAAGGAGGATTATCGCGGGCCAGTATATGACTGCTTCAACCGTGTTGGTGGCGTGCATGGACGCAATCTCGATGCCGCCGTAACTAATCGGCTCGGAACCTATCGGTATCTCCCACTTTAGCGTAAGAAGGTTTACACCAATTCCGGCGGCGAGACCGGCGCCTACGCCTATAATCGAAAGCCATGCAGCCTCACCGAGGACGATTCCCACCAACCTGGCCGGAGTAGTTCCCAATGCGCTCATTACCCCAAGCTCACGGGAACGCTCGATAACCGCCATGGAGATCGTATTTGTAACCCCAAGGGCCACTACGGCAAGGAGTATCAGATTGAAAAGCCAAAGCCCCGCGCGGTCGCTTTTAATTGTCTGGGCGAGCTGAGGCATGACCGCCTTCCAGCCCCTGTAATGGAGATTGCCCGGCAGTTTAAGAGAGCTGCCAAGTTCATCTACCAATGAAATTGAAGTGGAGATCCCCACTATTTTGTGAATACGCCCCTTAAGGGAGAGGAGCTCTTGTGCATCATCAAGCCTGATCATTACCGCAGCCGAATCCACCTCCAGCATCCCTGAATTCATAATGCCCGTGACGGTGAAGAGGTCGGCGGCTATTGACCCGTCCGCGGCCTGGCCTACGAAGCTCACTTCATCACCAAGCTTCGCCCTCAGACGCTTTGCTACACCCGAGCCGAGAATGATCGGAAGGGCCTCATCCTCTCCGCCGGCTCTCAACCATTCGCCTTCGCGTACAGTCTTCGCCACTGTCGTAACCTTGTTTTCCTTTATTGGGTCAACCCCAGTGGCGAGTACCCCTGTGGTGCGATTTCCCAAAGCCAGGAGCCCGGCGCTTTCAACCCTTGGCGCAACAGCCGCTACTTCCTCATTTTGCTCCAGTTCGGTTAGTAGAGGTGTGTAGTCGTCTATAGTCGTAAAGAGGGACGGCTTGTCTTGATAGTCATCGGCTGTTATCTGAAAATGACCGGCCCAGCTCCTGGTTGCCAGCTCGATAAGGTCCGCGTAAGTGCCCTCGCCGAGGCCTACCCCGAAGACGATTAGAAGGGTGCCAAAGAAGATCATCCCAAGGGTTAAGGCTGTGCGAGCGCGGCGCCGTGCCAGGTTTCTGAGACCAATGGTGACGACCTCGCGCAAAACGTCCTACCTCCCACGCCTTCTCAAGGCGGAGAGGCTGAAAAGATTGTCCTCAATGGGGACATCGAACTCCATTTTTTCATATAAAAGTATGGTGGAGTTGCCAAGCTTATCTTTGGAGAGGGGGGTTAATACAACCCGTCGCGGGATTGTTCTGCCACCCATTTTGATTGGCTCCTCAAATGTCATCTCGCGAACCAACCGCCCCTTTTCATCGTAATATTCGATTGAAGTCGGGAGATATGTGTCCAGCTCCATGTAGCCGACTACCTTTGACCAGGTAACGGGGGCATCGGGTTTGGGAATGTAGACGAGGCCCACGGCCCCCTCCGGCGCGTCTTGAGCCAGCGAAATTGTATAATCCTTCTCCCAACTCGTCTCACGCATCAAGTCGTCGTTGGTAAAGTCGCTTCCCATCCATGACGCCATCATCATCGACGGGGGTATGCGGATAGTCTTGTCAATCTTCGGCAGGTAGTTCCACATCTCCCTGTCACGCTTAAGGGTTGCGGTTCCGCGTTCCTTGGCGGGGGAGGTTATGACCGCCAGGGTATCGTCAAGGCCGCGTGACCACATTTTCATTGAGACTGTGCGGGTGTAGTGCTTTGTCGCCACGGTCATGGTCATCTCACCCCTTGAGGATGAGGAGCGGTAAAGCTCATCGAGCTTGCGGCTTATCTGGTAGGGGTCGATGCCTTCAGGTGGAGGTGCGGCGGGGTTGATGGCCGGTAATGATAGAATAAGGGCCAGCGCTAAAAAGAGTAGGTTAATCATTTTTGACTCCTTGCCCCAACAATACTGACACCGGAACGGATCAATGGCAAGGAGCAGTCAATATTAGCGCCGAAGAGCGGCTATGGGACCCTTTTTAAGGTAGTTAGTTTATCGCTTTTTATCAAAAGCCAAAGGGCTCCGCCGAAGATTCCTATAATAAGCTGCATCGCTCCTATTGACAGTATCAGGTCATCTCCGGGAAGAAAGACAGCGGAGACCCCAACCCCGCCCATCAGCATGCCCAGAAAATTTATAAGAGCCGAGGATGACCCCGCGTCCCCTTCATGCTGCTCCAATGTAATGTTCATACTGGGCGAGCGCATCGCGGTGGTCGCCAAGGTAGCGGGCATCAGGCATATTGCGAAAATCAATGGGGCCAAATGCCCAATTGTTACTACAAACATTCCGCTGATGGATAGGCAGAGAAAGGAGGTCGTTATTATTGAGTAGCTGCCAACGCGCCTGGATATCTTTATGTAGACCATCGGACCTGCCATTGCGGCTACGGAGTTTAACGCGAAATAAAAGCTGAAAGCCCCCTCGCTGAGACCGAAAGTGTTGATGTAGATGTAGGAAGAGGCGGCGATGTACCCCATGAAGGGCAGGGAGAGGGCGGAAAAAAGGAGCAATAGTATAGAGAAAGAGGGGTTTTTAAGCACAGCGAAGAGCCGTCCAATAGACCGTATGGTAGAGCCCCTGTACCTCGTGGTCAGCGGCTCCGGTAAAGGCAGGACCAATATGAATGCCAGGACGCCTGCGGCGGTGATAATTAAGAAGATTGTTCTCCATGAAGCGAATTGTAGCACCAGAGCTCCCATAAGCGGCGCGACGATGGGGGCGATGATGACCATCGCCAGTATTGTCGCCAGCATCCTGGCGCGCTCTTCGCCGGAGTATAGATCCTTAGCAATGGCGGTTGCTATTGTAGTCGCCGCGCCGCCTCCGAAAGCCTGAAAAATCCTTGCTATGATTAATGTGTCGACGCTGGCGGAAAAAGCACAGAAGGCGCTTGAAATTGTATATAGGGCGAGGCCGAAAAAGAGGACCGGTTTCCTGCCGAATTTATCGCTGACCGGGCCAAAGAAGAGCATCCCCGCCGAAAGCGATACAAAAAAGAGGCTGAGCGTCAAATTTATTCTGGCTGCGGTCGTCTCGAATACCTCTACCATCTGGGGCAGCGCGGGCAGATAAAGGTCGATTGACAGCGGAGTGAAAGCGCTCAGGAATGCGAGAATAATCAGCATCCTTCTGTTGGATATATATTTATTGTGCTCCATAAAACTCTTCGGTCTTCTAAGGGGCCAGCTTATTCATTTTTGGGGGGTGCGCATACGCTGTTGGATATGGGTTAAATATACGATTATGATAACATAAGCGCCGGTAAAAGTGCTCCCTCTCAAATGTTTGATTGGTTATTGACGAGGGCTTCTAAATAGCATTTAAGGCCAAATCGTTTTAGGGGGTTTTAATACTTTGGTTGTTGGAGAACAGATTGAAACAGGCTGCAAAAAATTTTGAGATGAACGACGAAAAGCTAGGCAGCGCCTATCTGATTATGGTGTTGCTGCCCCCGCCTATATCGTTGGATCTGCTCTGTCTTATTTTAGGAAGGTCGCCCATAGAAGTTTTGAACTCCGCCGAAACCCTCGTCTCAAAAGGACTGCTAAAAAAATGTGAAGAGATGGGCGCGGGATATTATTCACTGACGGATTTTTCCGAGTCCAAAAAGTATTTATCCGGTCTTGCTGAAGGCGAGCTTGAAGGTGCCGTCGCCAAAGCAATCGAGGGAGTCGAGGAGTTTTTTCAAGACGACAAAAAGCGCTTTATGCATATAGCCCATATTTACGAGACCTCGGGGGTGCCGGTTAAGCATCTCACTGAGCTTGTAAAAGCGGGTATGTATTGCCACAACCTCAACATAACCACCTACGCAGAATCATATTACAGGATGGCCCTTGAAGCGATGGAGGCGAGGGAACTCGCCCCCTACCAGCAGGTTGCCTTTATTGATGCGGCGATCGGGATATGTATGTGCAGGGATTCATCGCTCCCACATGCGACTCAACGACGATTCTTGCAGGAAGCGCTTGCACTTGACGTCGCACATGAAGACCCAGTCAGGGAGATTTGGCTGCACATCCTGATAGCAAGGTCCTATTTACGCACTGTCTATTACAGCGAGGCGGGCAAGCACCTGGAGCGCGCCTGGCAGATGCTTGATGAAACCGAAGTCACCGACGATGTGCGGCTACAATTGGCTTTGGTCGATTCGGAGAGGCTTTTCTGGCAGGGGCATATAGACGAAGCAATAAAACGCTACGAATCAGTGCTGGGGAACCATGAAGAGCTTATTGAAAACGTCGAGACTCTAAGAAGCTTCGTAAAGCTTGGGTGGGTCTATGGCGTTGCCGGAGAGACCGCCCGGGGCCTTGGCCTGATCCGCGCAGTTCGAAAAAAAGCCCAGGAGATGGGGGGCAAGGACCTTGAACGCTATGCCACTTTAATGCTCGTTGTCGTACTGGTTGACGCTGGCAGGGTTGAGGAGGCAGAGCGTTACCTCTCCGAGGTTTTCGACCTCCCGGAGAATCTTATAGATACTTACATACTATGGCCCGGAAATGGTAAGCGCGCTTACTTTGCCGTTTTAAAGGGCGATTTCGAAGGCGCCTATGGCTACTTCAATGAGGCCTGGGAAGCGTCGAAGATTTTGGGGAGCCCTCACCATAGGGCGGCTGACAACCTTGAGGTGATGCTGCGCCTTGAGCGTAAAGGCATAATCCATCCCGAGTGGAACTTCGACAGCGATATCGAAAGGCTTCTGGAGTGGCCTGACCTTTACATGCAGGGTGTAGCCCTGCGCTACAGGGCGCGTAAGGAGATGGAAAAAAGTGGAGATGCCGAGAGAGGTCGCGCTGACTTAAAGCGGAGCATTGAGCTGTTGACCCGTGCCGGAGCGAGGATCGAGTTGGCGCATGCCCAGATCCAGATGGCGCGGATCAATATGGATGAAAAAGATTATAAGGCTGGTGAAGAGCTCCTTAAAAAGGCCTGGGAGACCTTTTCAAAGGTAAATGCAAATCTCTTTCCCCAAGATTTAAAACCATATCTTGACCGCACATCAAAGCACAGCCTATGGGTTGAGTCCCTCCTTAGCGTTGGAGAGGCTTTGAGTGAAACCAGGACAAAAGACGACCTCCTTGGGCAGATCATAAAGCAGGCAATGCGCATTTCCGGGGCTGAAAGAGGGGCAATTTTCATGGGCTCCGGCAGCTGCACGGCGCTCGCCGCGAGCAGAAATATCGTTCAGCAGGAGCTATGTGCCTTACCGTTCAGGGCACATATGGAGGTGGTTGAGACGGTCTTCGAGACAGCGGCTGAAATTACCCGGCAGGTTGAGTCCTTTGACCCCGAAGCCCCTGAGCGCGTTATGGATATCAGCTGGATTGGGTGTTTTCCCGTGAAGCTCAGGGGCAACGTTATCGGGGTTATCTACCTTGACCGAGGCCCCGCCGCGCTTGAGCTCCCTGAGGATGAAACGGCGCTTTTGCGAATAATAACCAATCAAGCCGCCGTGGCTCTTGAAAACGTAGAGGTATTTGAAGAGATCAACGATTTAAAGAGTGAGATGGAGGCTGAGACACAATACTTCCGGGAAGTAGCAGAGGCTGCTCCTTTGGGGCAGCGTATGCTTGGCCGATCCGATTCATTCAAAAAGATGATGAACCTGATAAGCCGGGTGGCCGATTCAGATACAACGGTGATGATTACCGGCGAGACGGGCGTGGGCAAGGAGATGGTCGCGCAGGCGATCCATCGTAACAGCGGCAGGGCCAATGGCCCCTTTATCGCTGTAAATGTGGCGGCTTTAAGCCCTGAGCTAATAGCCAGTGAACTGTTCGGGCACGAGCGGGGCGCATACACCGGCGCATCGCAGATGCGAAAGGGCCGTTTTGAGCTTGCCGGCGGCGGCACCCTCTTTTTAGACGATATAGACGCCTGCTCCCTTGATATCCAGGCCAAATTGCTCCGAGTTCTTGAGACAAGAACCTTTGAGCGGGTGGGCGGGACCCGTACGTTGGAGACAAATTTTCGCTTGCTTGCAGCGAGCAACCGCGACCTTGAGGACCTTGTGGGCAAGGGGCTTTTTCGCTCCGATTTCTACTATAGGCTCAATGTATTTCCAATCCGGATACCTCCCCTGAGGGAGCGAGTCGAGGATATCTCCATCCTTGCAAAATATTTTATGGAGATGTTCTGTAAAAAGTTCGGCAAACCCACATTGTCAATGACCAGGGGTGATTTGGATGTGCTTAAAAGTTACCATTGGTCCGGCAATATAAGAGAGCTCAGGCATGTTATTGAGCGTGCGGTGCTGCTCAGCCGGGGGGGTAGGCTTACAATACCGCCGCTTGAGACGTCACCATTGGGCGTGGGGATGGACGACGCCAGGATAATACCGCTAAAAGATATGGAAGCGCGTTACATTGTAAAAGCGCTGGAGCGCACTGGGGGCAAGGTGAGCGGTGACGGTGGAGCCGCAGAGCTTTTGGGGGTAAAGCCATCGACGCTCTATTCAATGATGAAGCGCCTTGGGATCAGCAGGGAATCATTCAAGATAAAAAAACGCACCTGAGAAGGGTCGTTATTATCCAGGCAAAAAAATGGCGCTGCAGGCCATGGCTTCCCGCAGCGCCATTTTACCTAGCGGGGAGTCGCTAGAACATCTTTTTGCTCATCTCATTGATAGCTTCGGTAGCCGCGTCATAGACGCCGGGGAATGAGCTGAAGTGAAGGCCCTGTGTGAGGCAGGGTATGAAGTAGTGCTTGCCGCATGTTTCGCAAGCCTTCTTGACGTGCTCGGCGATTGTCTCTTTGTCCCAGGTCGGGTGGTCAAGTACGCCACTGTCAAGCTCACCCATGAAGGTAAGGTCTGGGCCGTATTTCTTAATGAGTTCAGGGGTATTGTTGGTGGTCATTACGCCCTGCCATATATCGATACCCATGTCTATCATGTGGGGTACGAGGTTGGCCGCGTAGCTGTCGCTGTGGTGTACGATGAGCTCGATGCCGTTGTCTTTCCAGAACTTATATGCTTTTTTGTAGGGTTCCAGAAAAAATTCGGCAAACATATCTGGGCTCATGAATGAGGCAATCTGCCCGCCCCAATCATCGTGATGAAAAAGCGCGTTGGGCTTTATTCGCTCAATGATCTGCTCAGCGTAGCGAAGCTCGTAATCCGTGAGGAATTCGATGAGCTCGTGCATGTACTCCGGCTCTTCGTAAAGGGCCATCATCGCGTCTTCCATGCCCATGAGGTTGTGGGTCATCTCAAAGGTGCCGGAAGCGAAGAAGACGGTTACGTACTTGTCGTCGCGGTCGACGGAGTTTGCGTGCTCTATTGCGGGCGCCCAGCGCTCGTCGGAGAACTCTACGGATGGGCATTTGACGACGTCGCGCCATTTGGTGATGTCTTTTAGTACCCGGTGCTCATCGTCGTGGATGGGGAATGGTCCGAGCTGTCCCTCGGGCCAGCTGTAAGTTATCCCCCACTCATTTGTTATTATGTCGCCGGGCTGGGGACGAGTTCGCAGGGGGGCCTCAAGGATGATGTCGAGGAACTCATACTGGTTCACGAAGCGGTCGGGGTTGCCGCCATTCATGGTTTCCAGGAGGTTTTGTTTTTTGGTCAGCATTTGTGCTCCTTCCGTTGGCACTAAGCGGTGACTAGTTTTTTGGCGAGCACAGCAGCGCTGCCCGCGTCGGGAGAGTAGCCGTCAGCGCCGATCTCTTTTGCGAACTCAGGGGTGACGGGTGCGCCGCCGACGATTACATGGAAACCGGTGAGGCCGCTGGCCTTGATATCCGCAACGCTCTGTTTCATGGCAGGCATCGTGGTAGAGAGCAGGCCCGAAAGGGTAACCAGTGTAACGTTGTCGTTTTCCTTTATGGCATTTAAGAATTTTTCAGTTGAAACATCTACGCCGAGGTCAACGATCTTAAAGCCGGTGGACTCAAGCATCATCGCGACGAGGTTCTTGCCGATATCGTGGAGGTCGCCTGCAACTGTGCCAATGACGCAGGTGCCAAGGGATATGCCGGAATCACCTGCAAGATGGGGCTTTAATACTTCCACACCTTTACTCATGGCCTTGGCGGCAATGAGCATCTCGGGGACGAAGATTTCACCGGCTGAGAACTTGTCGCCAACTACGCCCATGCCATCGACCATCGCCTGAAGGATCTCCTGCGGGGCTTCTCCAGCGTCAAGGGCTTCCTGGACTAGCTGGGGAACAATTTTGGACTTGCCCTTCTCGACATGAGCTTTCACTTCTTCGATTTTAGACATAATCTTTTCCTTCTCTCTATGAGTAAAAGTTCTTTATTGGGTCACCGGGCCGTAGAGCCCCTTGCGGTATCCGCCAATATATTCAATGCAGTATTCGTCCATGCCGATTAAGGCTTCGGCGGCGTATATTAGCCCCATCATGTGCTGCTTTAAGGGGTCGATGATGGCGCTGTCCATGCCAGCGCCCATGCATAAAACGAGGAACGCCTGGTTCACGAACTTTCTTGCCGGCAGATTAAACGAGATGTTGCTCGCCCCGCCGGTTATGTGAATGGTCGGGTATGCGGCCTTGATCTTCCTCATGACGTCCAGGATAACATTGATACCGTCCTCGGAAGTGCAAAGCATCTCCACCAGCGGGTCGATATGGAGCCTTGCCGGGGCAATGTTGTGAGCCTTTGCTTTTTCCATTATCGCGGAGAAGACATCAAGGCGTTGCTCTCCTCCCTTGGGTATGCCGGTGTCGTCGCAGAGCAGCGCTACGCACTCCCAGCCGGTATCCGCTATTAGGGGGAATATCATGTCCACCTTGTCGCCTTCCATCGAAACGGAGTTTACCAGCCCGGGTTTGTTGCAAAATTTTATTGCCTCCGCGCAAATCTCGGCGCTGGGGCTATCGACTGCTATTGGCGTCTCTGTGGCCTCCTGGACGAGGTCGATAAGCCACTTCATCGTCTCAAGCTCGATCTCGACGTCGGTGGAGGCGCAGACATCTATGAAGTCTGCGCCGGCTTCAGATTGCTTTTTGGCGAGCTCTTTTATGAAGTCCTCGTCTTTGTTGGCTATTGCCTTGGCGACCGATGGAATCGCGCCGTTAATTTTCTCACCGATAATAATCATTTCAAACTTTCTCCTGTATCCTTTGTTGTGTGCGCATAGGGAGCGCCAGCTAGTCAACCCTGCGTAGCTTGAGGAAGACCAAAGCCAACCCGCCAAGGAGGGAGCCAAGTCCCATCACGATAGCGACAGTGGGCAGGCCAGCGCCGGCTTGGAATAGAAATCCGGCGAGGATGGGGGACAAGACAGCTCCGCCTCTGCCGGTTCCAATGACGAATCCTGTACCTGTAGCTCTGACGTGAGTGGGAAACGAGACCGCTAGAATTGAGTAGAGCCCTGAGATGCCCGCGTTGCCGAAAAAACAGGCCAGCGCGGCCAGCATCTTGATTTGGCTGAGATCCGCCGCCGTGCGGCCGAAGACCCCGACAAATACGGCAGTAAAAAACATTATTATAACGGTCAGTTTCCGAAGCTCAATTTTGGTTGTCAGCCACCCAAAGAGCGCACCGCCAATTGCCCCTCCCATGCTTGCCCATACAAGCACTTGACCGGCAAGAGATGGCGCAAAACCCATATCCGCGACGATCTTTGGGGACCACTTGATGATGAAGTAATAAGTGGTCATGTGCAAGAAATAGGAGGTTGTGAGCAGGATAATCGTGCCTGCAAGGGGCGAGGTGACGAGCTGCTTTATGGACCTCTTTTCCTGGACATCATTCATAGCCAGAGGAAGCGCATCCACTCTTGGGAAATTCATCCTTGCGAGCGCTGCGTTGACCTTTGCCAGTGCCCCTGCTGGCTGCTTTTTGGTCAGCCAGTGTACTGATTCGGGCATGAAGATATAAAGAGCGGGTATTAAGATCCCCGTCAATGCCGCGCCCAGGTAGAACACTGACCGCCAGGAGTAGATTCCAAGGAGATTGGCTGCAACCATACCGCCGAATGTCCCCCCTAGCGGGTAACCTATAACCATGAGAGAGATACACATCCCACGGTGTTTAGCGCTGCTGAACTCGGCGACAACCGCATTCAACGAAGCCAGGATTCCGCCGATACCGATGCCAACTATGACACGCCAAATAGATAGCTGAATAGCGTTTGCCGAGGTCGTGGCGAGGGCCATGCCCGCCGCGCTAATCGCCAGACAGCTAAGAAGCGTGGGGCGTCGGCCGAACTTGTCCGCCATGCCTCCGAGGAAAAAAGAGCCGACAATCATGCCGACAAGTTCCATGGACATCACTATGCCAAGCGCTGCTCTAGTAGTACCCCATTCCTTGGCGATAACGGGGGCAGCAAAACTTATGGATAGGACGTCCAAACCGTCGATGGCATTGAGGAGGACCGTCAAGAAGACGACAATGACCTGCAAACGGCTCATCTTGCCTTCGTTAATATAATCTCTGGGGTCTTTCATCGGCTCAATCTTTCAAAGGGCTCCATTAGATTGCCCGCCGTGGCCTATCGTGTTTGAAAATGTGCTGGGTGGGGAGGGGCGGCGCCCCTCCCTCCGCATATGTATATCCAAGCACCCCCATATGGAGGTGTTTTTGTTATACGTTCTTCCTGGCGGCTATAGCATCCTGCATCTCTTTTTGCTTCTCGGGGGTGAGGCGGTAGAGAAATAAGATGATGATAAGTCCTGCGCCGATGAAGAGGGCGGGTACCAGCGCTATGCCGTTCTTGATTCCCGATATGAGCTCAGGCGTGGGGGCCATATCCGCAACATAGCCGGCGGATACCAGTACACTGGTTATAACGACTGACCTTACGAAGATCGCGGTTTTGATGGGGAAGCTGATGAGCGACATGATGAAACCGCGTGCATTTTTGCCGGTTTTCCATTCACCGTAGTCAACGGTAGCTGAATACATGGCGACGCCAAGAGCGTCGAGCATACCGTAGCCCAGATAGGCTACGAACATTACCACCATGAAGGAGATGTAATTCATGGGCATCACCCAGACTATTATGAGGCCGATGATGAAGAGGGTTAACGAAGCTATGTAGATCGTTCTCTCACCGAATTTTTTCGCCAAAGGCGCAGTAGCGATAGCGCCGAAGAAGCAGACTACATTGAGCCCCGTAAAGAAGATTGAAATTACGCCCAGATTTTCAACCACGTATTTGAAGTAGTAGAAAGCCATCCCAAAGATGATGAAGCGGCCGAGATAACGGCCAAGCTCGGCAAGCATCAGCCCGATGAGTGGAGGGTTGATGACTATCTGCTTTAACATCTCGCCGATGGACATCTTGTCTTCGGATTTCGCCTCTGCGGAGGCTTTGGGGTGGTATGCGTAATCTTTAGTGAGCGCGTAGAGCGCCCAGTAGCATAGGATCATAACTATGCCGGAGAACACTACCGTAAGGGTGCAGCCAAGCGCCTTGTCGCCATTGCCGAGGACATCTATCATCTTGGCGCCGATCATTGAAAATGAGATGGCGCCAAGGGCGTTGAACATGCCACGGTTAGATGCCATTGAAATACGCTCCTCGCGTACCTTGGTCATCGAGTTGTTCATAGCTATGTGCGCGGCGTAGAAGATATTCCAGATCAGGTGAGAGACGATGAAGCCTATGGAGATGAGAACCGCGTTCATCATCGGTTCGCCAATCTTCATAAACTGAAGGGCAAAAAACGCCGCGGCAAGTGGCGGGCCAACAAGGAGCCATGAGCGGTAGCGGCCCCAGCGCATATTTGATTTTTCGAGGAGAATACCCGCAGTGGGAACCCAGAAAATGTCAAATATGCTGGTAACCATAAGAACGGTTCCCGCAGTGGCGACTGGTATCTTAGCGAAATCAGTCAGAAATGCGGCGAAGAAGAAAACCTCCATATTGACGAAAAGTTGGAAACCGAACGATGGCAGCCCGTAAAGGTTGATTACGGACTTCTTGAGACTTCTCTGTGACTCCATTAGCTACTCCCTCATTTAAGTAAGATGAAAATCATCCATAAACAACCCGAGGTCTTTTCTACAATTAGCCATGGACATAACCTCGGGAACACAAATTCGGCCCCTTGTAACAGCAAAGCCTATGCCACATCTAAAGAGGTGAAAAAAAGGATTTAAAAACAATTACTTATGCTTTATAGCTGATACTTGAGGGGGTAATTAAAATGGCGAAATGAAGATAAATGGCGATATATCGACACTCGTGGCTGGCGTTCCGCTTTGGGCTAAAGCTTTTAAACCTGATTAAGGAGATTTACAGAGGGTTTAAAGGTCAACTCCAACACTCACGCTCACTCCAACGACGATATTTTCTTTATCTTCCGGAAAATTAATGGCGGGATTTTTGTTTTGGTAGATTCAGCGAAGAGGTGACGGTTGGAATAAAAAAGGGTTAGGCTGTTAAGCCTAACCCTTATATTTTTGGTGGGCAGAGACGGAATTGAACCGCCGACACGG
>PKTU01000178.1 GCA_002869005.1 Deltaproteobacteria bacterium | reverse complement strand
TCCGCGAATAGCGGGTTGCGGTCGTCTATGGAGACGGTGAAGAGCTCTTCCCCCTTAACCTTTATTTTTGTCTTTTGCTGAAGACTTGAAATGTAGCTCTGCGTTATCGGCGAGGCATTGTTTACGAGATCGGGCTCCATACCATCGAGGACTTTCTTGATCATGCTCCTCGAGAGCATCGCGTCCTTTAAAACTTTGACATAGTCCTGCACTTCGGAGGTGTAGGCCAGCCCCTCTACGAGGCTCCTGATAATGTTCTCCTCGACGAAGACGGTGCTGTCGGCGCGGTATTCCTTCGGGTACATGTAACCCGAAACAATCACAGCGCTTGTTATGAGTATGCAAGTGAAGATGAAGGTCTTCTTGCGCCTCCCTATAATCTGTTTATATTTCTGAAGTTCCTGCATTGACTCGCTCATGAAATAATCCTAATCGACCTAAAAGAGGCTCTCTTTCACTATTATGTGATCTCCCGGAGTAAGGAGAATGTTTGCATCGACGCTCTCGCCATCCATCACCTCTTCTAGGTTTAGGACACGTTTCTCGGCTCCAGTCCGGAGAAGGATGACCTTCTCCCTGTTTGCGAACGCGCTAAATCCTCCTGCGGCGTAAATAGCGTCAAGGATCTTCATGTTGTGACTGTAGACCAGCGTGGTGGGCGCATTCACGGCGCCGGACACAGAGATCTTCTCATCCTCGTAACTCTGTACAATGACATAGTCGCCGCGTTCGAGAGGGATATTCATATTTACGGATTCCCCTCGCATAATCTCACCGATTGGGAGCTCTATCCGCTTACCGTCTTTCCGTACAAGTATGATCACCTCTCTGTTGGCGCTGGCGGCGAAGCCGCCGCTCATCAGAATAGCGTCAAGCGCTGTCATCCCCTTCTTGTGGTAGACAACGTCGTTTTTGGCGACGGCGCCCAGGACGTAAATTTTCCTCTTCTCGACTCCGGGGATGAAGACGATGTCATCCGCTCTTAGCGGAAAATCCTCCGCGATGTCACCCTCAACGTAAAGCTTGAAGAAGTTCCTGTAGACCTCGGTGCCGTCTCTAAGCACCCTTGCGTTCTCAAGGTCCGCACCCTCCAGTGAGCCCGCCTGCGCAAGGACCCGCATAAGGGTAATCTCTTTCTGTGACCTTATTACCGAGGAGGCGACCCCCTCGCCCGTCACGTAAATTTTGTTGTTGTTGACTTCAACTACGGTGACAGTCACGACCGGATGTTTAACGTATTCATTCAAAAGGACTTTGAGTTCATCAGCGAGGGCTATGGAAGTCTTGCCGCTAGCAGGAACGTCCCCCACTGCCGGGAGCGTTACCTTGCCATCCGGGCGGACTATTACATCACCAGTCAATTGCTCAACGCCCCAAACGTCGACGTAAAGGCGATCCCCGCTGGAGATCATGTAGTCCTCCCCGCAGTAGACCAACGTAGCAAAAAGCACTACCAACAAAGTTATCGTCGCGTGTCTCATGGCTACCTGCCACCTTTTCCGAAGAGGACTACCTGTATCGTCTCAACAATTATCATCACGTCTAGGAAGGGTGAGTAGTTCTTTATATAAAACAAGTCGAATCGAAGCTTCGCGAGAGCGTCATCGACGGATGCGCCGTAAGGGTAACGAACCTGCGCCCACCCCGTGATCCCCGGTTTTACGACGTGCCTGTAAGAGTAGTAGGGTATCTTATCTTTGAGAAATTCGACGAACTCCGGACGCTCAGGACGCGGCCCGACGAAGCTCATCGAACCCTCTAGGACGTTGATTAGCTGAGGTATCTCGTCAAGCCTGGATTTTCTAAGGAATTTCCCTAGTTTTGTTACGCGTGGGTCCCCCTCCTCCGACCACACGGCTCCAGACTCGGCCTCAGCGTCCTGGCGCATAGTCCTGAACTTATATAGTGTAAAGATCTTCTCGCCCTCGCCCACCCTCTTCTGTTTGAAGAAAACCTCTCCTTTTGAGTCGAATTTGATCGCGATGCCGATTATCGGCATAAAAGGGGCCGCTATGATTAATCCGACAGTGGAAAAGAATACATCCATCCACCTCCTGACAAGCCTCACTATCGGGGTCATCCGTGCGCCGTCGGAGAATATCAGCCAGCTAGGGGTGATATCCTCAACCATGAGCTGTCCTTTGATCTCCTCGATTAAGGAGTTGGAGTCGAGCACTCGAACACCATTGAGCTTGCAGGTAAGAACTTCCCTAACCGGGAGCGCCCCCCTTCTCTCGGTGACGGCGGTTATTATAGTGTCAATTTTGTTGCTATTAACAATGGCAACGAGCTCTTCCGGGGACCCAAGAAGCATATCTTTAGGGACCGTTTTGGCTCCGTTGCCCATGTCGATGAAGCCTATGAGTTGAGGGTTTCGCGGGTGCTGCTTGAGCGCGTCGGAGACCATCAGCGCACGCTCCCCGTCTCCGAGTATTAGCACGCGCTGCTTAAACCATGATAGCCCGAAGAAATAGATAAACCGCACGTGCCAGACGAACTGCAGGAGGGTGAAGATAGCTAGGCTGAGGACCAGGTGCTTGCCGCCGATGCCGCTGGGGCGAGAGGAGGAGAGCGTCGAGGATAGTTCGAAGTAGAGCACTGTGCTCATAAGCGGCAACGCCACGAGCGCCGCGAAGACGCAACCTATGAGGACTTGGCGCTTTCTCTGTTTAATCCCGAAGCGGTACATCCCTGCGACGAAGCTAGAAAAAATCACAGTGGACATAAAGAGCAGGACACCATATTCGACGCTCTGGAGGAATCTGACTAGCTCGTTGACGCTGCCGGTGAAGATAAGATAACCCAACGCATACGCAGCGTACGCTATGAGGATATCACCAACGAGAAGTATAAGGAGAGGGTTGCCCATTTTTTTTCCTCTCCCTAGAGCGCAACTTCAGATAATAACTTTTCAGCCCTCTTGCGTTCAGGGAAATCACCCATATCCAGCGCTTCTCTGAGTAACCGTTCAGCCTCGGCGCGTTCTCCACTCTCTTTCATAACGAGGGCTAGGTGGTAGCTGGCGGTGGGGTTCGGGCCTAACCTTTTTAGCGCCGACTCCAGCAGCGGTTTAGCTTTATCGAAACGACCTTGCTTATAGAGCACGAACCCCACCGTCTCCATAATCGCGGGGTTGATGGGGTCGATCCGGTATGCCTTGACCGCCAATGGGAATGCGCTCTCTACGTTGTCATAGCTGTCAGCGTATAGGTAGGCAAGGTTGTTTAGAGCTAAAACGTGGTTGGGCGATAACTCAAGTATCCTTTTGTAGCCCTCCTCGGCCTTGCCCTTGTTGCCACCCAGATCGAAGATCGTCGCGAGCGAGTAAAGGACCGCCACGTTCTCCGGCTCCCCCGCAAGAATCTCCTCAAATATCTCCTGTGCGCGATTATCATCCCCTAACTCATGGTACAGTGAGGCGATCGCCCTCTTGACAGGGGTCACTTCGGTTACTTTGACGAGTGCATCTTCCAACACCTGTAAGCTCGCAGCCTTCTCTCCCTCAGCCAACTTTACCGAAGAGAGGAGGAGATATCCGAGGGCGGAATCGGGAGAAGCCGCACGTGTCTCCTCCGAGAGTTTTCGCGCTTTCTCTATCTCGCCCATCTCAAGCAGGGTCGAGACCCTAAGGCGCAGGCTGCGCATCGGATCCACCTTTTCCATATCCTGGAATATCTTGAGCGCCGGCATATACTTATTCTCAGTGAGCAGAAGTTGTCCCTTCTCCTCGTAGAGCGCCGAAGTCAGCCGATTCCCCGCGAACTCTCTGTCGAGAAGTTCGTGCGCCTCTGACCTTCTCCCTTCGGAAATATAGTAATAAAGAAGCGGGCGGTATGAGCCCTCTTGCCCAGAGGCGCTGACTTTTTTGAAAAACTCCTCCCCCTTCAGCTTATCCCCCAATAAAAATGAGAGTTGCCCGGAGGCCATCAGCGCCTTGAGGTTGTCGGGTTTAAGGGTCAGCACCCGCTCATATTCGGCTAGCGCCTGAAGATAATCGCCCTTAGTTGTGTAATATGCAGCCAAATTGAAATATGGTCCAATTAGGCCGGGTCGGCTCTCGCTCGCCTTCTTAAGGTTATCCACTGCATCATCGAACTTCTGCTGCTTGAACTGGATCTGAGCTATCAAGGTATAGATGATGGCGTCGTTCTTATCACCAGCGATGCCCTCACGCAAAGTGTCGAGCGCTGCCGGATAATCTTTCCTCTGCATGTAGTGAGCGGCGAGGACGAGGCGGGTGTTCAGGACTTCTGGGGATAGCTCCAGCGCCTTTAATAGGGACTGCTCAGCCTCAGCGTCCATACCACCCTCTCTAAACGCGAAGAGCCCCTTTTTGAAGTGGGCATCGGCAAGATCGGGTTCGAGCCGGGTGGCCCATTCCAGCGCCTCCATGCCCTCATCGAACTTCCCCTGGCTCATCAATGCGCTTCCTAATATGTTGTAGGCAAGGGCGTTTACCGAATTCAGTTTGATGACTCTTCTCGCCTCAACCTCCGCTTCTAATGGGCGATTCTGTTTCATATATGTCATGGCAAGCATAATGCGCGGCTCAACTGCATCACCGGAGATATCCAGACAACGCTGGAACATCGTAAGCGCCAGTTCAAATTCGGAAAGCTTAAAGTGGGTCAATCCAAGGAAATAGTTAACCGTCAGCCGCTGCTCTATTGCGGCAGCCTTTTGGAGGTGAATCAGGGCGTCCCGGTACTGCTCCTCAAGATAAAAAGACAAACCTAGCAGTATTTGCGATGTTGGCTGCTCGGGTTGATTGGCGGCCAAGTGCTCCGCCATCGCCCTGGTTTTCTCACGATCACCCCTAAAAAAATAAAGCAAACCCGAGATATACGGTCCACGAATATCGGTGGGAACCTCCTTCATTAAACGGGCATATACTCCCAATGCGACGTCGTCATTTCCTTCGATGCGCTCCTGGGAGGCGAGGAGGTAGTAGGCGAGTACATACTTCGGGTCCTCCTCTATAACTTGGTTAAGAAGTCCCTTAGCTGCGCCCACACTACCGATACGAAGGTATATCTTTGCTAATTCGACCTTAGCAGGATTATTCGCGGGATCTATCTCTAAGGTTTTTTTGAGATGCCCCTCTGCTTCGGATAATTTCCCGCTTGCCGCTTCGGCCTTCCCGAGTAGAACCATAGCCTCTATATCTTCGGGGTTTGCAGAAAGGTGCCTTTCAATTGCGGGCACAGCTTCCGCCGGACGATCGGTGGCTATTAAAACCTTTGATATCAGCTTATTGACATCACGGTAGCCGGGGCTTTGAACTGAAACCTTGAGGAGCTCTTTCTCCGCTCGTTCAAAGTGTTTAAGTTCAAGGTAAGTTAACGCCAGCTCATATCGCGCTTCAAAGTAGTTTGGGTCTTTTTCAAGGGCATTTTTAAAGTAGACAATCGCCCCTTGGTGGTTTCCAGACTCAAAGGATTTACGCCCCTCTACTAGCTGGTCCTCTTTTGTAGTTGTGCTACATCCGATTACCATCGAGTAGGCCAACAAAACGAGAAAAATATACTTCAGAATCTTCTTCATAAATTCCCCCAGATATTAAAACACCAATGCGAAGCCATCACTGCTTTACATTAAAAAACACATATATCGAAATTTAATTATGCATTAAAGCTTACCATTATTAACCTTGAGGGACGTAATTGTTTTTTCGGTATTTAAGGCGTCAAGCTTAAATACAAAAACAACAAAAAGCCAGCATGACCCCACACAGCTTAGAAACACCCATAATAAACATTCAATATTAAAGGGAAAAAAAGGGCCACGGCTAAGCCGTGGCCCTTTCATTCAGGTTAACTTGTACTGGTTTTTCTGGCCAGCTTATTTCTTACGACGACGCCTTGCTGCAGCGAAGGCCGCCAACCCACCGCCCATAAGCAGAAGGGTAGCCGGTTCCGGCACCGGTGATACTGACTCAACCATCACAACAAAGTCAGTAAAATCGCTGTCCGTAAGCCAGCTCGGCAGATCTTCGAAAGCAAGAATATACTCATTGTTTGTCCACAGACCAGGAGCAAAGGGATCAATCTGAACCGTGTCAGTGTTTGTACCAGCATAAGCTACCATGTGGTCTTCACCATCGCCATTAAGCGAGGTATCGCTATGCCAGACTAAATCAATCGGCTCACCACCAGTTGGGGGAGTCCCCAGTGGCACAACGTCGCCATTCAACTCATAAGTCCAACTACCTGTAACTTCTAAATAATAACCAAAGTTATTGGAATCGAAAGTGGCTTGATAAATTCCGTTTACATATACATCACCATTAGCGAGGATTGTGAGCGTCGCTTGGGTGCCAGGGAAAACACCTGCAGTGTCTGTACCATCAAATATAATGACGTAATCATCGCCGTTGTATACACCAAATTGGTTGTAATCAGCGAATGAAGCAAGCTCAACAATCATTGAGCTTACCGAACCACCGGTACCAGTTATAGTCCACGTGGTATCGATGTCGTCGCTTAGCATGTCCGTATGGACATCGACACTGCTGTCACCGATATTCGGGGCAACGGTAATGTCATCAAGAACTGTCTGCAGGCTATCGCCAACAGGAACAAGAGCGAAAGAGACTCCCGCGCTCATGACCAAAGCCATCGCAATCATTAAAATTCGTTTCATCCCTAGCACTCCTTTTTTTTAAGCATTTGAAAAGTATTTAAAACAAATGCAAGTACTGTTCCATTAATTGCGTGTGGATTTTACCCCGTAAATTCAGCTTTTTTTCAAAACAAAGTAGCGCTTATCTGAAAGTGTAAGGTTTACCAACACACGCTAAAATTTTTATTATCTTCCCTTTCTGGCTCTGGCGGCTCCGAACGCTGCAAGTCCAGTTCCAAGAAGAATTAGAGTGCCAGGCTCAGGAACTGCCCTGCCCTCGGCATCGTGGGAAGGTGGTGCAAAGTAGGCTATAGTGTACCCCTCGCCCTCTACATACTGGTTGAAATAAAGGTCAAAGTGAGCGATATAATCCATCGAAAAACCGCTAAGGTCTATAGCGAAGTCCATGTAATAAAGATCATTGCCACTCGAACCATCGTCCGGCAACCCAAGTAAATATGATTCAATATCTATTGACGAGGTAGTCTTAGAGGGGTCAAACATAAACTCGAACTCGTAGAAGTATGTTTCAAATACATCGTGAGAGGGGAGGCTCTTCGCCTTCAACGCTTCTTCAATTGGAGGAAGACCCCAAGTCATGTCCCCTGTAACTTCAATGCTAACCGGAGTGGAAGGGGGATTGGTAAGCTGCTCAACGCTTATTGAACCCAGGTCTAGAGGAGGTTCCTCCATCAAACTCGGGATTACAGCAATTGAGAGTACATAGGTATCCATAGCATTGTAAGTATCAGGCACATTGTTGTTTTCAGGGTCGAGAAGAGCTCTGATAATGAATTCGTTGCCGGAGACCACTGTAGTTTCCGAAGACGTGTCCCACGTTCCGATATAACCATCTACCGGGTCCCAAGCGGCAACTTGGAGTACTGGGACAGCGTTAGCCGCGGACACAAAACATGATAGAGCTAAAGCGATGACTAGCGTAGTCAAAGTATGTTTATTCATTTTAACCTCCTGCACATTAACAGCGGACCAACATCACAGCCGCTTGTAGATTATTTGAACTAAATATAAAATATGCATTAATCATGCCGTTAAAGAATTATGAGCTTTTACTGGTTTTTTTGGCGTGGGCAGGTGCACAGATGATGATGTGTAAGGTTTGCCGACATTAAAAGTGCAGAGGCTAGACAGGGACGGGGATTATAAAGCCCACCCAAGATTTGTTGCGCAGAGACCTAAAGGGACCAGTAGGTGAGCCCCCTTTTCTCCACCTCTTCAGAGGAAAAGAAGCCCTTTACGTCCACCACGACCCCCCTGCCATTATCATTTCCGGCTAATGAGAGTAGCGCCTCAGTTGAAACTTCTCGATATGCATCATGCGCAACGGCTAGGATTATCGCGTCAACGCCTTCGACCTCTTGTAAATTTACAAGATCGATGCCGTAGATGCGCCGTGTCTCTTCGCTATCCGCGTGGGGATCATTAACGAGAGGCTTTACACCGTACTGTTCAAGCTCGCGAACGATGTCCATTACTTTTGTGTTACGTATATCGGGCACGTTCTCTTTGAAAGTAAGTCCCAGGATGAGGACCTTACTACCTTGGACTACGCGGGAGTTTTTTATAAGGAGTTTGATCGTCTTCTCGGCGACGTATTTACCCATGGAGTCATTTATCCGCCGACCAGCGAGGACTACCTCGGGGTTATAACCGACCGCTTGCGCCTTGAAAGTTAGGTAATAAGGGTCGACGCTAATGCAGTGTCCTCCCACCAGTCCGGGGGTGAAGTTAAGAAAATTCCACTTGGTCCCGGCGGCTGCAAGGACATCTTTGGTGTTGATCCCTAAACGGTCGAAGATGATAGCCAGCTCGTTCATGAGCGCGATATTTATATCTCGCTGTGTGTTCTCGATTACCTTTGCCGCCTCGGCTGCCTTGATAGTCGTAGCGCGGTGGACCCCGGCATTCACGACTATACCGTATACGGAGGAGATAACATTTAGGGCGTCCTCGTCCATCCCCGCAACGACCTTAACAATTTTGTCCACGGTGTGAACTTTGTCCCCGGGGTTGATCCGCTCGGGGCTATAGCCGACCTTGAAATCAACCCCGCACGAAAGACCAGACATCTCCTCCAGAATGGGTACGCAGACTTCCTCGGTTACACCGGGATAGACAGTTGACTCAAAGACAATTATTGAGCCGCGCGAAAGGTTCTCTCCGATCATCCTAGTAGCTGATATAACCGGCGTGAGATCTGGCGATTTGTTTTCATCTATAGGGGTCGGAACGGTCACAATTATGAAACGCGCCCCGGAGAGCGTTGAGGGTTCAGTTGTGAACTCCAGTGACATAGCTGGGAATTCAGCGGGGTTCACCTCACCGGTTGAGTCCACCCCAGCGAGGAGCTCCCGGACTTTGCGTTCGCTAATGTCGAAGCCCAGCACCTGCACCTTCCTTGCAAAGGCTACGGCCAAAGGAAGACCGACATACCCGAGGCCGACAACGGCAATTTTGTCTTTCTGGGCTTTGATGCTCTCTAAAGTAACCATCATTACTCCTATAGCTTTATGGAGCTTAGCCAATCCCGGTTCTCTAAATGCCACTGCACTGTTCGCTGGAGACCATCGTACGGAGAGACCTCCGGCGACCATTTGAGAAGATGCCCCGCCTTAGTTATGTCTGCCCAAGTCTCTTTGATGTCTGCAATGTGAAAAGGCTTACTCTCAATAATAGCCTTTTTATCAAGCGCGTTCTCAATGTATGAAATAACATCATTCATGGAAATTGGATTATTCCCGCCGCCGAGATTTATTATCTCGTAGCCTATATTTTTAAGGGCCAGTATGGTCCCACGAGCGATATCATCAACATAAGTGAAATCCCGACTCTGGCTTCCGTCTCCAAATAGTTCGAGAGGAACCCCTTCATCAATCCATTTGATGAATCGAAAAATACTCATGTCAGGGCGGCCACACGGGCCGAACACAGTGAAATAGCGCACTACTGAAATATCTAACCCATAAAGATGTTTGTAACTATAACTAATAAGCTCCGCAGCTTTCTTTGAAGCCGCATATGGAGACAGAGGTGTATTTGCGGGAATATCTTCTTTAAAAGGCATAAGTTGCCCTGCATAAAGTGACGATGTACTAGCAAGAACCATCTTTTTGACGCTATTAGCCTTCATACACTCAAGTAGATTTAGAGTGCCGAGAGCATTTGTTGTCATATAAACAAAGGGGTTGTCCATGCTGTATCTAACCCCTGCTCTTGCTGCCAAATTAATAACCGCGTCGAAAGAGTGGGCGCTAAAAAGCTTCTCCAAAGCGGCTCTATCTTCTATGTCGACTTTATTAAAATTTAAATTCTTACCCTCAAAATGATCGGGACCGGCATATTTATCTACTCCAGTCCTGTAATCAAGCGCCTTCACAACATCTTCCCCTGCGAAAGATTTTGTGGCTAGGCGATACAGGCGATATAATTTAAGCCTTAAGTCGTAGTAGTCATTAACATTATCTATTGCGACAACATGCACCCCCTCATCAAGTAGCATCTCTACACATCTAGCCCCGATGAAGCCAGCAGCACCTGTAAGTAGAATTTTTTTCATTGGCAAAGCCCCTCCGGTTGAAGATATTAAAGCCTCTTCATAAAACAAGAAGCAACTTTACCACAATCTTTAAAAAACACATATTCTCTTATTCTTAGTTTCGTTATGTTTTAAACTATTGAAAACACCCATTGGTCTGAAATCAAAAGCAATTGATTGCATAAATTTTTTAAGGTGCTATAGTTGGCGAAAATGCACCAAATGCTACTGTAAAAGTTAGTATTTTCAACTTTTTGGCGCGCAGAGATCAAAGGGGGCAAATAATATGATAAATGTGGATAGCATAGAGAAACGAGCCCACAGGCGGGCGAGCGAACAAATCATCGGGCAAATTCGAACTAATGGCAGCAATAATGGTTACTATGTGACAAACAACATCTCATCAGGAGGAGCTTACTTCAATTCAATTAACTACAGCCCTGAAGAAAACTCTTTGCTCAGCATCGTTTTTTCCTGCCAAGGAAAGGGTTTAAAGGTAACAAAAAACGGTAAAGAATTTTATGGATGGGTAACTGCAACCGTAGTGCGCAGGAGTGGTAAAGGATTTGCTGTAAAATTTTTAGATAATTCCTTTTTTGATATTACGAGAGCACCCCTATCCCAAGAGGAAAAACATTAAAAAAAACTCCCCTCTTTTTTGACACCATATCAAGTGGGGTTAAACAATTTTAGCCGAGGCTTGCCTGTAGACACATATGGCAGGATTATTTATTTTGCGAAAGCTCTTTTAATAAGAAACTATAAAAACACCCCCACCCCTTGACTGTGCCTAAATTGTGCCTAACCAAACGAAATAGAACCAACAAAACCTAACATCTTCAAAAGCTGGTGCTGTAAGCAACTAATATAAAAGCACTTGTATTTTTAGCAATTAACAAGAAATCGGCTATATCGACTCAAAATACGATGTCGTTAAACCCGTGTCGGTTCGAGTACGACCTCTGGTACCTAGCAATATCTAGGGGTTACGTGATAGCACGCAACCCCATTGTCTTAGGATAAAGCAAGGGAGGGCCATGACTAGGAGAAGGGCTATCGCGCTCAAACGTCGGGGCGATGGTCTCCTGGGAAAACTGCGTGGATGATATAAGGCAATGGATCTTGTATGCGGCGCGGAATTAGTCGATTCTGTCCGGTTTGGGGGCGGCGGGACCTTGCTTATAGGAGGTTTCGGCGGCCTTCCGACGGCTCGGATTAGATAACGGCTTAGATATTGAGGGGAGAAACCTTGAATTGACGGCCTTTTCAGCCCGTTTGACTATATGACTAACATATCCATAGGAGATACGATCCTAAAGCCCCCGCTCCTCAAGCTCGGAGAGGGCGGCAAGGTCCTCCGGACGATTGACGTTGAAGAATGAACGTCCGTCAGGGTCCATGGCAGCAAGCTCTTCGCCTGACACCTCACGCGTTTTCAGTTTGCCGAAGATCGCCCTTACGCGGAGGTTACCCGACTCGATCTGCGAGGCTATCGTGCTGAAACATGAGGCGCGGTAGATGGCGAGCAGCGGCTCGTACCCCTCAGGATTTCTCGGTACTACGACCTCATAACCCTCGGCCCTCTGTATGAGCCCTTCAAGCAGCTTTCGCCTTATCAACGGCATATCGCAGCCGACGCAGAGCACCAAAGCATCTTCGCCATTCTTTTGCCTGGCGTAATCCAGCGCTGTCGCTATACCTCCAAGGGAATCCGCGCCGGGGAAGAGGTCCGGCACGGTCACCACGGGCAGACCTACGTCAGTGCCCACACAAAGAGTCTCACCGGCTAACGGGTAAACCGCTTCGTAGACTCGCTCTACCAGCGGCACTCCGCCCGTGGGGAGTAGGGATTTATTTGCCCCCATCCTCGTCGCTCGCCCTCCTGTAAGGATGGCGGCAAAATCCAGCTGCCCCAAATTACTCTCCGGCCCCCGGACAGGCTGCCGACAAAGCCTCGGCTATCAAAGGATAATCTTCCGGCGTAAGGGTGCGGGGGTCGAAGAGGAGCGCGTCCTCTTTGAGTCTCGCCACTACAGGCACCGCCGCCTCTCTTAATCCACGCTCGACTTTGGACAAACCCCCTGCGGTTGAGGTCACAGCCGCGCACCATGTGGGAAATTTCGCCAGGGGAAGAGAGCCCCCTCCTGCCTCGGAGCTCTCCGGCACTACAGATACGGCAAAGGAAGGTGGGAGAACTTTCTCAAGCACTCCCGACAGCTTCTCGGCTTCCGCCTTGATTGTGGCTGCGTCTTTTGTGAGCATTTCAACTACCGGGACTTCCCGCCTCGCCCTCTCAGGGTCCCTATAGAGCCGGAGGGTTGCCTCAAGGGCCGAGAGGGTCACCTTGTCGGGCCTTAGCGCGCGCATCAGCGGGTGGCTGCGGCACAGCTCAACTGCTCTCTTTTTGCCAACGATTATCCCGGCCTGCGGCCCGCCTAGAAGTTTGTCGCCGGAGAAGGTCACAAGGTCGGCGCCGGTGGCGACACGCTCTGCAACCAGCGGTTCGCGCCCCCCCTCAAAATTCCCGAGGTCCAGAGATAATCCCGACCCAAGGTCCTCTACGACAAAGAGGTTGTTTTTGACGCCAAGGGCTACCAGCTCCGCCGTGGTCGCCTCCTGTGTGAAGCCCAGAACGCGGTAGTTTGAGGTGTGGACCTTCATCAACATGGCGGTGTCAGGGGTTATCGCCGCTTCGTAATCTTTAAGATGCGTTTTGTTGGTGGTACCGACTTCGCGGAGTATAGCGCCACCTTGAACCATGACTTCCGGAACGCGAAAAGCCCCTCCAATCTCAACCAACTCACCGCGTGAAACAATTACCTCGCTTCCTTTTGCCAACGCTCCAAGCACAAGGAGCACCGCCGCAGCGTTGTTGTTTACGACGAGAGCGTCTTCAGCGCCTGTGATTTCGAGGAGAACATCACGCACAAGGTCATGGCGGTAACCGCGCTCACCGCGAACGAGGTCATATTCAAGGTTGCAGTAACCGGAGGCGTTTTTCATCGCCTCGACGGCTGCCGCGGGGAGCGGCGCGCGGCCGAGGTTGGTGTGTAGGACAACCCCTGTTGCGTTGATCACCCTTTTAAAGGAGGAGCGGTCAAGGCGGCGAGCACGTTCAACCACCGCGTGGGAAATAGTCTCCATGGAGGTATCGGCCTCCTCGCCCGCAATAACCAAGGCGCGAAGCTCTTCAAGAACCTCCCGGACGGCGCGAAGCGCAAGTGACCGGGGCAGCGTACCGGCCTCCAAAAGAGATGACACTGCCTTATCCTGGAGGACCTTTTCAACCGCCGGGATATTTCTCAATACTTCATTTTTACCCATAAAGGCTCCTTCACTCCTTATCGTCGAAGCGGTCTTCCTCCCCGCGCGAGATCCTGCGGAGGTTGCCGAGGTGCCTTATTGTAGCTATCAACGCAAATGAGGATGCGAGCGCCACTGTATACCTGTTCTCTCCCAACAGGTAGGAGGAAAGCGGAAGCGACAAAGAGGCGCATACGCTTGCCAGCCCCACGTACCGCCACACCTTTAACACTGCCGCGAAGACGACTATTGAGCACAGCAGCACCGGTGGAGAGATCGCGAGAAAGACCCCCGCCCCGGTGGCGATTCCCTTGCCGCCCCTAAACATAAGGTAGGCGGGGAAGCAGTGGCCCAGGAAAGCGGAAAGCCCGACAGCCGCCGCGCCCCATTCAGGGGTGATGAAAATCGCCGCGCACCATGTCGGTAGAGCCCCCTTCAAAAAGTCCGCGAGGAGGGTCAGTGCCCCTGCCTTTTTACCTTGAGTCCTCAGGACGTTTGTCGCCCCGATATTGCCTGAGCCGCCTAACCGTGGGTCTTTACCGCCGAGTGCTTTTGAAATTATAACGCCGAAGGGCACCGATCCCATAAGGTATGCGCCCAGCAGCCAAAGGTATATTTCCATTTTTCTCCAATCCGCCAAATATGAACGGCAAAAAAGTAACACAGCGGCGAAGCTGTAACAAGCTAAGCCTCACACCCTCCACCGTCCTATGGACAGCCCATAACTCTCTGGGTATCATGATCTTTTAAACTTCATTAGGGACTCATCTATGATAATAGACGCCCACACACATATTTGCCCCCCGGAGATCCGCGCCGCTCGCAGCGCGTTTTTTAAGGGCGAGGAAGATTTCGCCCTCCTTTACGAGGACCCCGCCGCCCGCCTCATTGGCGCCGACGAACTTGTTGAAACACTTGACGCATGGGGCGCAATAAGTGCCTGCGCTTTCGGATTTCCCTTCAACGATGACTCCAAGACCCGTCTCGTCAACGATTACGTGATGGCATCAGCCAAAGCTCGCCCCGGCAGGGTCATACCATTTGTATGCGTCAACCCCATGAGGGGCGCTGCCGCGGTAAAAGAAGTCGAGCGGTGCATAGAATCAGGGGCAAAGGGGATAGGAGAGATAGCCACCTACAAGGCAGGCATGACAAAAGAGGTGCGTGATGCGATAGCGCCTATTGCAAACATTGCCGCCGAGGCCGACATTCCCCTCCTTCTCCACACCAATGAACCCGTTGGGCACAGCTACCCCGGCAAGGCAAATATATCGCCGGAGGAAACATACGCGCTGGTCAAGGCACACCCTGAAACCAAATGGATACTGGCCCATTTGGGCGGCGGGCTCTTTACCTACGCGCTTTTAAAGCGCGAAGCCCCCGAAGTGCTAAAAAATGTCTGGTATGATACTGCGGCGGCTCCCTTCCTTTACCGCCCCGAAGTATACCGTGCCATGCGCGAGGCCGTGGGCATAGAGAAGATAGTCTACGGCAGCGACTACCCCCTCTTGCCCCTTGAGCGCTATAAGACAACCCTCGTAGCCGCAGGCCTCTCCGTTGAAGAGCAAGCGCTTGTACTCGGCGGCAATATGGCTGAGGTGCTTGGCCTTTGATCGAAGAAGATAGGGTTGCGCTCATAATCGACTTCGACGGAACCGCGGCGACGAGCAACGTCGGCATGTCGCTGATAGAGGCTTTCGCAAAAGACGATTCCTGGCGAGTCATTGACGACGACTATGAAAAGGGCAAGGTGGGTTCAAAGAGGGCCTTTGAACTCCTCGCGAAAGTGCTGGGCGGCACCCCCGATGAGTGGGCGGGGTTCGTTGATGCCGGTCACGCGCTGGACCCGGACCTCTCCACTCTGGTAAAGTGCGCAACCTCTAAGGGGTGGAGCGTGGAAATTTTGAGCGACGGGCTCGATTTCTACATCCACCGGATGCTGGAGCGGGAGAATATCTCCCTTCCGGTCCGCGCGGCCGCGCTATCGCACGACGGAGAGGGGGCTATCATTGAGATGGCTTACGCTCATGGTGAGTGCGGGCTATGCGGCACATGCAAAAAGTCTCGCGTCGAGGAGCTTACCGCAGAGGGGTACCGGACCATATTCATTGGCGACGGCCTCTCGGACAGATGCGGGGCACCAAGCGCGGACAGGATTTTCGCGAAGGACAAGCTCGCCGACCACCTATCCCGGCATGGAGTCGGCTTTGAGCCCTTCATGACTCTCAGCGATGTAACCCAAGCGCTCTTCGGAGCGGATGATAAAGGGGATGAATGATGGACCGAAATCTGGCACTTGAACTGGTCAGGGTCACGGAGGCCGCGGCGCTTGGCTGCGCGCGCCTCATGGGACGCGGCGACAAGATGGGCGCTGACGAAGCGGCCACCGACGCCATGAGAAGGACCTTAAATGACATAAACTTCACCGGCAGGGTAGTGATTGGCGAGGGGGAGATGGACGAGGCCCCGATGCTCTACATCGGTGAAATCGTGGGCAACGGGAAGGGCGGCCTCAGGGTCGACATAGCAGTAGACCCGCTGGAGGGCACAAACCTCTGTGCCACAGGCCAACCAAACGCCATAGCCACGATTGCCGTCGCAAACGAGGGGTGCTTCTTGCACGCGCCCGATATGTACATGGATAAAATAGCGGTTGGCCCCGGGGCAAAGGGTGTGATAGACCTCGCCGCGC
Source organism: Deltaproteobacteria bacterium (assembly GCA_002869005.1). GTDB lineage: Bacteria > Desulfobacterota > Deferrisomatia > Deferrisomatales > BM512 > BM512. The sequence goes on along the minus strand of PKTU01000178.1, from coordinate 6,379 downwards.
CGCCCCGGGAGAACGTACTGAATGTTGCTAAAGCACTCGGCATGGACCCGGATGAGATGACCGTGGTCATACTTAACCGCGAGCGCCATAAAAAGCTTATAAGCGAGGTCCGGGCGACAGGAGCGCGCATCAAGCTTATTACCGACGGCGATGTCGCGCCAGCCGTTGCGGCTGGGCTGGAGGACTCCGGAGTGCAGATGATGATGGGTATAGGCGGAGGCCCTGAGGGAGTTCTCGCGGCGGCGGCTCTCAAATGCCTCGGTGGAGACTTTCAGGGGAGACTTCACTTCACGGAAGAGGGTGAGGAGGAGCGCTGCAAAAAGATGGGCATTGAAGACCCCCACCACATCTTTACGATAGATGAGCTAGCTGCCGGAGATGTTATGTTCGCGGCTTCAGGCGTAACGGATGGGGATCTGTTAGACGGGGTTCGCTTCTACCACGGCGGCGCCACTACCAACTCCATAGTGATGCGCTCCAAGACAGGCACGGTTCGATATATATCCGCCGACCACGCCTTTGACGGCGGCCCTAAATATTAGACCGGCGTTACCGTGAGTTTAAAAAGCCCCGCCATAGAGCGGGGCTTTTTGTTTTCACTAACTTTAATCTTGGGATGGCAGGCCGATGCGCTTAAGAATCTTCTCGGCGCCGCCCTCCCTTATTTTGACACCCGGCGGGAAGCGGAGAGCGAAGAGTGAATTTTCAGCCTCATCCAGTTTTATAACCCTGCCTGGTTCCAGCAAAAGCCTTTCGTCGCCATGCTCATCGACGACTTTTATGCTCTTCGGGTACCAGCCGCCGCCATCAACCACGAAGCGTTCGCCAAACTCCACCACGGCTGAGGGGCGCTCCCCTGAATTGCCATAGTAAAACTTATCTACAAAGCCATCTCTACCCACTATGGCTACCATATAATTACCCCCGCCATCTCTCCTTAAACTTGCGCGGCCATCTACCAGCCTCCATGCCGAGAGGTCTCCCGTTCCTACCTCCACCCGCCCCGTGAGCAGGGTCTCAAGTAAGGGTTGTAGGCCGTCCCCGGTTCGGTAAAGAGTCTTTTCATCCACCACGAAAATATCGCAGCCGGAACCTACGGCGCATGCAGAGGTGAGAATCGGCTTTAAAAATGGTCCCGCGTCCAGTTCAAGCAACGCCCCCCGGCCCGCAAGCACCCGCGCGCCATAAACAAGGCGGCTCTCTCCGGGGATAGCCGCCTTACCGGATACAGCCAGAGAGGTTAAGAGGGCATTATTCTCACTTATCGCGGTCAGTATGGGGGCGGGGTCAATTGGTTCCAAAGCGCTTGGCAGTTTAAGCTCACGTGTGGCGCAGCCCGCCACCAGAAGGAACGAAGATAACAGCGCAATAAGATATGGGAGAATGCGTCCTCCTGTCACTTAAGCCTCTCCAGCTTGCCTTTGACCGTTTCATTATCGGGGTCAAACTCAAGCGATTTTCCATATGCTTCCCGTGCCGCGCCGGTGTTGCCGAGTTTAAGCTCTGTGTCGCCTAGATGCTCTGCTATTACGGCATCGTCCGGAGTGAGGGCGACCGCTCGCTTTAACGCTTCCCTAGCCTCTTCATAGCGCCCCGCCTGGTAGAGAACCCATCCCAGGGTGTCGAGAAATGGTCCGCTCTCCGGTTTAATCTCCAAAGCACGGCGCACCATCTCTTCAGCCTCCACCAGGTCTCCGTCGTTAATGGAATGGGTGTAGGCTATATAGTTCAGGGCATAGGGGTCGCCCGGCTCCAGGGCAATCACCTCCCTCATCTCGGCTATGCTGCCGGCCCAATCCCCCAGAGCATCGAGCACCGTCCCCTTGATGAAGAAAAAGCGCGGGTCGGAGGGTTTCCCGTGGGCGGAGATATACCCCTCAAGCAAAGCCAATGCACTCTCACTCTTTCCCTCTCTTGAGAGGAACTCGGCAAGCGCATAGACGGAGGTAGGATCTTCTGGGATATCGGAGGAAACTTCTTCGAGTATCGCCTGCGCTTCATCTGCCCTCCCCGAACGTGACAACGCTACGTAGATGTTGGCCTGCGCCATGTCGAAAAACTCTTTATCCGCAACCTCTCTAAAGGCCTTTATTGCCCCGTCGTAATCACCTTTGCGAGATTTCACAGTACCCAAAAGGTACTGGTACCTGTCTTCAGGCTCCTGCTCAATGAGCCTATCGAGATATAAAATGGAGAGGTCGAAATCGCCATATTCTGCGGCTAAAACCCCATACCTGGATAAGAGCTCCGTCTGGGTAGTGAAGCCGATACCCTCCCGGAGTATCGAGAGCGCCTCGTCTACGCGGCCGGCCCTCGCGAGAAGTTCGACCAGCATACCCCGCTGTAGCTCCGCCGAAGGCCTAACCTCAAGGAGGCGCTTAAAATACATAAGCGCTTTTTCCTCATCTCCCTTAGATTGGCTGTAGAGGGCGAGTACGCTAAGGCTGTTTGCGTGGTTTGGGTCGACCTCAAGTGCATGCTCGTAAGCCTCGACCGCTTTATCTTCCTCTCCCGCCTCCGCAAGCCGCTTCCCGTATTCGTAATAAGCTTCGGCGTTTTTTCCCTCCGACTGGCTCCAGACTCTGGCAACTTCAAGTGCATCTTCGCCCCTGCCCGCCCCATCCAAAAGGTGGATGGCAAAGCGCTGGGTATCGGGCCCGGCGCCTGACTTGACAGCCTCGAAAGCGGCATCGGCGGCTAGGTCATTCCAACCGAGCTCCCAAAGGGAGCGGGCTTTAAGGTGCAAAAGGTTTGGCTCTTCAGGATACGAAGCCAAGCCTTCCTCACTTATGCGGAGGGCCGAGTCCGGGTCTCCCGCTGCCAGGAGCGCTTTGGAGAGGGCAACTCTGAGGTCGATTGCGCCGGGCTCCTCCTCAAGCATTACAGCTAGCTCGTTTAGATCCGTGGGGAGAGCTCTACTGGTTGGCTCAACATTTTTTTGCGTAGTCGCGCATCCGGCGATGAGAAGCAAAACCATTGGAGCCGCGATGACATGGAGAATCTTTCTATTCAATTTTTTTCTTCCCGGACGCTATCTCACGCGCACGTTTTCTTAGTTCATCCAATTTTAAAAGGGCATCAAGGGGCGTTAGCTCCTCTACGCCAAACTCCGCTAGCTCCTCTATCAGCTTTATCTTGCGGGTATCCTCAGCGCCGATGAACAGGTCAAGCTGCCGGTGCGCTATCTGAGGGTCAACAGTCTGAGAGGCGGCGATCCTCGGAAGACCTGTTTCGTCCAGCTCCCCGCTCTCCAGATTTTCGAGAATCTCCTTTGACCGCTTGACCACCTGCTCAGGCAGCCCCGCGAGCTTGGCAACCTCAATGCCGTAGGAGCGGCTCACCCCGCCCTCTACCAGCCTACGCAAAAAGACGATCTTGCCCTGCCACTGTTTTACAGCAACATTGAAGTTCGCTACCCCCTTCATCGTACGCGCGAGGTCGGTAAGCTCATGGTAGTGGGTGGCGAAGAGTGTGCGCGCGCCCAGCTCATGTATATATTCCGCCACCGCCCACGCAATGGAGAGACCGTCGAAGGTCGAGGTACCTCTGCCAATCTCATCGAGAATCACAAGGGAGCGCGGCGTTGCATTGTGCAGTATAGCCGCTGACTCCATCATCTCGACCATAAATGTAGAGCGGCCACGCGCCAGATCGTCCGAAGCGCCGACGCGCGTGAAAATTCTGTCGACGAGGCCCACGGTCGCAGATTCCGCCGGGACGAAGGAGCCTATCTGCGCCATCAGGGCAATAAGCGCGGTCTGCCTTAGAATCGTCGATTTCCCGGACATATTTGGGCCGGTTATCACCAGCAGCCTGTTGGCCTCTTCATCGAACTTCACATCGTTTGGCACAAAACGCTCGCCCTCGGCGAGCTCCTCAACGACGGGATGCCTCCCCCCTATTATTGCTAATTCATAGCCGCCGTTAACAGTTGGGCGCACAAACCTTTTCGCCACCGCTACGGCGGCCAGGGAGGAGAGTATATCGAGGGTGGAGATTGCATCGGCTGTTTTTCTAAGTTCGTCAAGGTATGCTGCCGCCTCTTCCCTCACCCCGAGGAATAGCTCGTATTCCAACTTGGCGGCTCGCTCCTCGGCGCCAAGGACTTTAGCCTCCATCTCCTTTAGCTCAGGCGTTATGTAGCGCTCTGCGTTCGCGAGGGTCTGCCTACGGTCATATTCCTCTGGTACCGCCCCGGTCTTGGCCCTGCTCACCTCTATGTAATAGCCGAAGACCTTGTTGAAGCCGATCTTTAGAGATGATATCCCCGTGCGCTCTCTCTCTTTGGCTTGCAGAGAGGATATCCAGCTTTTGCCGCCATGTTGAATCTCGCGCAGCTCATCAACCTCTTCGCTAAAGCCATCCTTTATTATGCCGCCATCCGTGAGGGAGGGCGGAGGTGAGAGGGCGATGGCTCGCTCCAAAAGCTCGCAAAGCTTTGGCAGGTGGTCGAGGCCCGAGGCCACCTCTTTAAGCAAGTCGGCATCGCTCTCGCCGGTAATGACCGCCACCTCGGGCAAAAGCATCAAGGATTCCTTGAGCAGGAGGAGGTCCCGCGCATTGGCGCTTCCCATGGCTATTCTCGCCGCCAGCCTCTCAATGTCACCTACACCTCTTAACCGCTCTACTATCGATTTTCTCAGGCTGCCCCGGCTCACCAGCTCGGAAACGGCGTCAAGGCGGCTATTTATCCTGCTCGCGTCCATAAGGGGAAAGGTGAGCCAGCGCCTGAGCTTTCGGCCCCCCATCGCGGTACGGGTTTTATCTATCACTGAGAGAAGGGTTCCCCTCCGGTGCTCCCCTGAGAGGGTAACGAATAGCTCCAGGTTCTTCTTTGTCGTCTCCCCCAGGAACATCGCTTCGCCGGAGAGGTGGCGCTTTATCGGGCGGACGCCTCCCAAAGCCGCTTTATGCCGGGAGCCGACGTATGCCAGGAGCAGCCCCGCCGCGCCAACTCCACGAGGAGAATCATCAAGCCCAAAGCCACCCAGGTCTCCTACCCCGTAGTGATCAAGGAGGCGGTCCCTTGCCTTGGCAGGCTCGGCCCACTTATCTGGAACAGGTGTTATGGGGGTTGCTTTAGGCGCCCATTCCGGGCGTTTGGTCGCCTCACTCTCCAGGAGAAGAATCTCGTGGGGCTCTATCCTTGAGAGCTCTTCGGCAAGGGCACTTTCACTTAACGCCTCCCCCACCCTGAACTCACCAGTGGTTACGTCGAAATATGCAAAGCCGAACGAGGCATTACCACCCTTGACCGCGGTGAAGAGGTAGCGTGGCGCTTTTGCGTCGACCATCTCAAGGTCGGTCACGAGACCGGGAGTGACTACCTGGACCACCTCCCTTTTAACCAGCTTTTTGCCGCCGGGGGGCTCCACCTGCTCGCAGATGGCTACCTTATGCCCCTCGTTGACCAGCTTGGCTATATAACCCCGCGCGCTATGGTGGGGAACGCCGCACATCGGCACCCCGTCTTCGCCCTTGTCCCTACTGGTTAGCGTTATCTCCAGGAGCTCGGCCGCGAGCACGGCGTCCTCGAAGAACATTTCGTAGAAGTCGCCAAGCCGAAAGAAGAGGATACAGTCGGGGTGTTCCTCTTTAAGTTCGAGGTATTGGCGCATCATAGGCGTGACGCGCGCGGGGGTCTCTACCGTGGCGGGTTCTCTCTCAGCCATAGAGGGGGCGGCCCTAGAGCAGGGGCTCCTCATCGGTGCGTTCTATCTGCGTTGAACCCTTTGGTGCCGCTTCGTCCAAAGTGGCTTCTTTACCTTCCGGAAGGGAGCCCTCTTTAGAGACGCTATTCGGGAGGAGGATCGCTATCTCCTCTCCATCGCTCTCAGGCATGCCCGAACGGTGACGCTCCTCGGTGAGTGCCGAGACCTGGTCACGCGCCGCGTTAAGCTCCGTTTCGAGGGCTTTTATCCTCCTGTTTAGGGAGCGGCTCTCAGCTTTTCGGGCGATTCGTTCGTAAATGCCATGAAGGCCCGCGTACATAAGGCCAATGAGGAAGGCCGCCAGAAAGAGAAAAAAAACGGGGAAGGCTGGAGCTTCATACTTTAGCCCGCCAATGAAGAGATCGAAGGTAAACTGCACCTCCTGGCTCAGCGGCCCGGTATTCTCGAAAGCGAACAGCACCGTCGCGCCGATGATGAGCGCTATAAAAATTTTACGCAGGAAAGCAGCCATCCCTCATCCTCCGGGGGTTGTTACTTCTCGTTTAGCCGCTCTTTTAAGGCGGCGAAAGTTCGCTCCAGGTGCTCTGGAATCACTTTAACATCGGCAAGTACCGGCATAAGGTTCACATCCCCCACCCAACGGGGGACTATGTGCATGTGTATATGGTCAACGATCCCGGCGCCTGCCGCCGCGCCGAGATTAAAGC
>PKTU01000177.1 GCA_002869005.1 Deltaproteobacteria bacterium | reverse complement strand
TGTAAAAGCCTGCGGGAGAGATGTCGGTGGTGGTGTAAACCTTGCCGGCGGCCTGGCCGAGACTGCCGGAGACGATTCCAACAGGCATCTCCAGCTCTACGCGCACATGGCTTCTCAGCTTGTCTTTATCGCCTTCGTTTACGTTCCTGTTTTCATCCGCCATCGTTACACCTCCACGGTGTCGCGGCCAAATTGCAATCAGGCGTGAGAGAGCTCTCCGCCACGTACAAAAGCAAACCACCAGAGGAAAAAGAGCGTCGATGAAATCGCTACGCCGACAACGAAGGCGGGCTCGAAGGATGATGCCAAGAGCACCGCTCCCGCCGAGAAGATTAGTGTTGTAAAGGAGATGACCCCGGTGCCCCGTCCGGCATCAAAGATGAATGAAAACAAGAAGCGGAAGCCGCCATATGAGATCCCCGCTACAAGGAGGGTCCAAAGTATCGAAGAGATGGCGGTGATATAGTATCTCACACGCTCCTTGCCCAGCGCGTCATAGGAGAATATATCCTCATCCTCCACGACTGATTTTTCCTGCCCCAGCGGATAAATATTTTTAATAGTCACCTTTGAGACGGCGGGCTCCGTGACCCCGACCAGGGTGGATGTTTCAAGTGAGATGAGTATATCCACGGAGCCGGCAATCTTCTTGTGGTCGACGATATCATACTCGGCGACAATGTCCGCGCCGCCGTCAACCTCCCCCTTGTAGAGAAGGTTGGATGCCTCAAGTTTGCCTAGCCATACTCCCGTGCCCATCAGCGCCGACTTAAAGCTCTTATTCATATCTTCAATGTTAAGCTTTATCCAACTTGAGGATATAGACTCCGATAGCGCCGCCGCCTCGGCCTTTGGGGCTCTCTTGATGGAGAGAAAATCCACCGCTGTCAAGGCTACTATTATCGCTGCCAGGAGGACCACAACCCCAACTATTCTTCCCTTGCCTGCTCTCGTTTCCATAGGACCATCCAATCCAAGTGAAATCCGGCCGTCGCCCAGCCGGTCATCCAAAGTGGAGATTTATAGCACCTGCCCCTGCCCCGGTCAACCTGCTACGGGGTATAGGTAGAGCGCGGCCACATAAAGGATATAACCCGCAATCAACAAAAGCCCCTCACCCCTCTTTATCATCCCTCCGCTTGCGGCCATCGGCAAAATACCAAGGGTGAAAGCGCCCAGCACCGGGTACTGAAAGTTGAAGAAGGTGCGCGGCACCTCAATAGGTGTAAGCAGAGCCGCTATCCCGAGGATGAGGAGGAGGTTGAAGAGGTTGGAGCCAAGCACTCCCCCCACGCCAATGTCATCTTCACCCTTGGCTACCGCCATCATCGAGGTGGCAAGCTCCGGCAGGCTGGTGCCCACCGCCAGTATGGTGAGGCCGATTACAACGGAGGGTACGCCGAGATAGGTTGCCACCCTTACTCCGCCCTCCACCAGTGCTTGACCGCCGCCGAGAACCGCCCCAAGCCCCACGCCTACCATCAATAGAGAGCGGCCCCTGCTAAAGAGCACCGGGCTATCGAATGCTTGCTGATCGCCCTCTTCCAACTTCCGCTCAACACCGACCGACCACCAGAGGAAGACTGCGAAGGCAGCGAGGAGCACCACCCCGTCTACTCTGGAGAGGAGCCCGTCAAGGGTAAGGAGGACGAGAAGGCCAAGAGCCGCGAGCCCCATTGGGGCCTCTCGCTTTAGCATAGTCATCTCTACCCTTAACGCCCGTATGGAGGAGGCCGCTCCCAAAATTAGAGCTATGTTGGCGATATTCGACCCTACGACGTTGCCCAGCGCCATTGATGAGGAGCCTCGCGCGGCTGCGGTTACCGTAACCACAAGCTCCGGCAGGCTCGTGCCGAAAGCTACAACGGTGAGGCCTACAACGGCTGGAGCGACACCAAAGTTTCCGGCAAGGGCGGAGGCTCCGACAACGAGCCAATTTGCTCCGAAGTAGAGAAGAAAAGCTCCTAGAAGCAGGAGAAATACTGCTGCGAGCACCCTGTCTAATCCTCCGGATCCGGCGTTGTGCCCAGGAGGACGTCCAATTCATTTAAATGAGCCCGCTCCCCTATTGCTATCAGGCGGTCACCCTCCTCGATAATCGTCGAGGCGCCGGGGTTGAAGTTCATGTGGCCGCTCTTTTTCTTCACCGCCACAATTATTATGTCGAGCCTGGAGCGTATATTGGAGTCGATAACGGAAACGCCTGCGATGGGGGAACCATGAGGCACGACAGCCTCCTCGATTTGAAGGCCGAGATTCTCCGACTGTGTTGCCAGCTCTATAAAGTCAATCACCGCGGGTCTTAAGGCCGCGCTTGCCATCCTTGTGCCGCCGATTATATATGGTGAGACCACCTTATCCGCCCCCGCGCGGCGAAGCTCCGATTCGCTCCGCTCCTCCTCATAGCGGGAGATGATAAAGAGGCTGGGGTTGAGCTCGCGCGCGGAGAGGGTGACGAAGAGGTTGTCGGCGTCTGTTCTAAGCACCGTCACGAGGCCCTTGGCCCGCTCTATGCCCGCGTCCTTCAGCACCTCCTCCTCGGTGGCGTCGCCAAAGATTACCGGTATATCATCGGGTATCTCCTTGACGATATCTTGGTCGCGCTCGATTATGACGAAGGGTATGGGCTTGGCCGCGAACTCCCCCGCTACAAGGCTCCCGATCCGGCCGTAGCCGCAGATGATATAGTGGTCTTTCATCCTGTTTATCTTGGACATCGTTTTTCTCCTACCCATTGCCCACTGAATCTGCCCCTCTATGAGCAGACGGGAGAGCGAGCCTAAAAAGTAGGTCGCCATCGTTACTCCGCCGATGATATAGACAATGGCGAAGAGCCGCCCCGCCTGAGACATCGGTGCCGGCTCACCATAGCCAACCGTGGAGAGCGTTATGACAGCCATATAGACGCTGTCGATCGCTGAATAACCCTCCAGAAGGTGAAATGCAACCGCCCCAACGACGATCATCATGAGCAGAGCGAAGAATATCTGCAAAAAAGTCGACAACAGACGGTTATTTATCGGCATTACTGGTATGCTCCGGTTGACTAATCACCTAATAGAGCCTAGATTCTCTATCGGTTTAACACTTTAGGCAACCATTATAAGGAGCCAACAACCATTTATGAAACTTTCAGATGTAAAATTTTCAGACCTTGAACTCCCCGAAAGCCTTTTAAAGGGGATTACGGCAAGCGGTTTCGAGTATTTGGCGGAAGTTCAGGCGCTCTCCCTGCCAACCGCCCTCTCGGGCAAAGATGTAGCGGTACAGGCTCAGACGGGTTCGGGTAAAACCGCCGCATTTTTAGTCACCATATTTGAAAAGCTTCTCCGCACAGAGCCTCCAAAAGGGGTACGGGGCGTTTGCCCGCGAGCAATTGTGATAACGCCGACCCGCGAACTGGCGGTTCAGGTCGCCAAAGACGCCGAAGAGATTGTAAAGGGCGGCGAGCTCCCCATAAGGATACTCCTCGCCTATGGAGGCGTAGATTATCAGAAGCAGCGTGAGGAGATCCGGCAGGGCGTCGACCTTCTGGTCGGCACCCCAGGCAGGCTCATAGATTACTTGAAGCAGCGGGTTTACAACCTGCACCACGTCGAAATGGCGGTGATAGATGAGGCCGACCGCATGTTCGATATGGGTTTCGTCTCCGATATACGCTTCCTTTTGCGCCGCATGTCGCCCTATAACGAGCGCCAGTCGATGCTCTTCTCCGCAACCCTCTCCGACAGGGTGATGGAGCTCTCTTACGAATACATGAACGTCCCGGAGCTGGTAGAGGTAACCCCGGACAAGCTGGTCGCCGACAAGGTGGAGCAGGCCCTCTACCACCTGGGCTCGGATGAGAAGATGAGCTTTATGCTGGGCTTTCTTGAAAAGGAGGAGTGGACGAAGGCACTTGTTTTCGTAAACACAAAACGTGCCGCGATAAAGGTGCGTGACACACTAAACGCCAACGGGCATCCCACGGTGCTCCTCTCCGGTGACGTGACCCAGGTGAACCGCCTCAAAGTGATAAAACGCTTCGCATCAGGGGACGTAAAGGTGCTGGTCGCTACCGATGTCGCCTCTCGTGGCCTCCACATAGAGAATATAAGCCACGTAATCAATTACGATTTGCCGCAAGATCCGCAGGACTACGTTCACCGAATAGGGCGCACCGCCCGCGCAGGCAAATCGGGTAAGGCGATCACTTTGGCTTGTGAGGATTACGTCTTCACACTCCCAGAAATTGAGGAGTACATAGGCCACTCCATACCCATGGGTGAACTTAACAGCGAATATTTTATTGATTACAAAAAACCCCCGCGCAGGCCGAGGAGCAGCAAAAACAGCTCCGCCGGCAGACGAGGAAGCTCCGGCGGGCGCACCGGCGGCAACAGGTCGGGGGGAAGTTCATCCAAATCGGGAAGGGGAAGGAGCTCAAGCTCCTCAAAAAGGTCGCGCGGCGGGTCTAAATCCTCCGGCGGCGGGAAAAATTAGTATTTAAAGGATTCGATGACCTTTACCAGGTCATCAGGGTCCTTTACGACCCCTGATTTTGAAGGATTACGCCGCCTTTCAAGCCTCAGACAGAGGTAACGCAGGGCGGCTCTCCTTATATAGGGCACGATAAGCGCCCTCTCCTCGGGTTCAAGAACCCTTGCGCACTCATAGCCCTCCAAGAAAAATCCGGCCAGCTTTTCACGCTCCGTCCAATCGCTTGTAGTCAGGTATACACAAGCCAACAGCGCGACCCCAACGTCAAAGACGTAGGGCCCGTAACCCGCAAGGGCAAAGTCAAGGATAGCGAGCACTCCACCATTTTCAGGGTCGAATATCAGGTTGTCGGGAAAGAGGTCTGCGTGGATCAGCCCTCCTGGCAACCCCTCCTCCGGCACCCTCGATTGGTAAAGAGCCTCCGTAAGGAGAAAATCGGTGTACTCGGGGAAAAAGTTTGCTTCTTTTTCCGCCTCCGCAAGCACTCTGGAGCTGAGATGGAGGCGGCTGAGCTTTTCGGGAGCTATCTTTCCGGATAATCCATACCCGCTTAAATGCAGGTTGGCTACCTCGCGTCCCAGCGAGCGCAGATTCGATTCTGAAAGTTTGCCGGGCTGGGTACCTTTAACGTAGGGGAAAAAGAGGAGCGGCTTTTCATCAAAGAAAGAGAGCTCGCCAACCGGGGCGGCAACCTTTACCCCTCGCTCATGGAGGATGGAGAGAAGTTCGCCAATTGCTCTCACACTCTCCGTGTCCGCATTTTCAAAGAGGGTCAGTATGAAAGGTCCCCTCTCGGTCTCGACCTTGTAGATGGTGTTTTCTATTCCATCGGCTACAGGAGAGGTCTCAACCACCGCGCCCAAAGCGGCGCTCGCCGCGAAGCGGGATATCTCTCCATCAGAGAGGCGCGTAAAAACGCTCAAGAGCCGAGCCTGGGGGCAAGTACGTTTGCGAGCTTTATCCACTCCTGCACAGTAAGGGTCTCCGCGCGCTCTGTCCCTTTTAAAGAGGCTTCGGAGAAGGAGGCTTCACCGGGGACCTCTCCAAGAAGAGGCTTTAGAGTGTTCCTCAGCATCTTCCTTCTCTGTCCGAATCCCGCCGCCACCACGCGCCACAGCACACCTTCGTCGGCTAGAGGAGCTACCGGCTCAGGGAGCACATCAAGGTGTATCACCGCCGACTCTACCTTGGGCGGCGGCGTGAAGGCCCCGGGAGGCACGCGCATTACACGTTTGACGTTGCAAAAAGCCTGCGCCAGAACAGAGAGCTTGCCACGCTCACGGCCGCCGGGCGGCGCCGCGATGCGCTCAGCCACCTCTCGCTGAAACATGAGGGTCATCGATTTAAAGGCGCTGCGCTCCTTTAAAAGGAGGGCCATAAGAGGGCCGGAGATGTTGTAGGGCAGATTCGCGACGAGCCGCAACGGCCCGCCCGCGTTTTTGGCGAGGGTTATGTAATCGGCCCTTAATGCGTCACCCTCAATCAGCTCAAAGGAGCCACCGAACTCCGCTTTGAGATGCGCGACCATCCTTGGGTCGGTCTCGATGGCGGTGAGGATCGCCCCCGCCTCCATAAGCGCCCTTGTCAGCCCACCCGGGCCAGGTCCTATCTCCAGGACCGCTTCTCCCTCACGCACTCCGGAGGCTTTTACGATCTTTGCGAGAATGTTTGGGTCGCTGAGGAAATGTTGCCCCAAAGCCTTATCGGGTGCCGGTGCCCCGCTAATCATCAATCGCCACCCAACCCCTCCAACGGCCAGGTGGGCACCGCCTGAATATCCATGGCGCCGCGCACACCGGCTTCGTAGCGGTGAAGTCCGGCGGAGGCGACCATCACCGCGTTGTCCGTGCAGTAACGAGGACGCGGTATCACCAGGCTCACCCCACGCTTGCCGCAAAGTTCAGCCATTTTATCGCGTAGACGGGAGTTACAGGCTACGCCGCCGCAGACCACCAGGTCCCGCACTCCCAAATCCTTGACGGCGCGCATAGCCTTCACGGTCAGCACCTCGACAACAGCCTCCTGAAAAGAGGCGCAGGTGTCGTTAAGATCTTTACCCGACAGACCATCAGGATACTTTTCGACGTGTGTTCTAAGGGCTGTCTTTAGGCCGGAAAAGGAGAAGTCGTAGCGCGATTTTTTCATCATCGGCCTGGGAAATTCAAAGCGCTTTCGATCGCCCTCTTTTGCCAGCTTATCGATTACAACTCCGCCGGGATAGCCTAACCCCATTATCTTGGCGACCTTGTCGAAGGCCTCACCAGCCGCGTCGTCCAGCGTTTGTCCGAGCAGCCTGTACCTTGAACGCTCCTCACAGAGGTATAGTGAGGTGTGGCCGCCTGAGACTACAAGCCCTATGAAAGGGCGTTCATTGCCTCCAGGTTGCTCCTTCTCCACGAAAGCCGCGGAGATATGCGCCTCGAGGTGGTTCACCGGCACCAGCGGGAGCCCCGTGGACCAGGCAAGGGCCTTTGCATAGGAGAGGCCCACGAGCAACGCTCCTACAAGCCCCGGGCCCTGCGTTGCGGCAATTGCGGTCAGATCTCCAAGGGAAACCCCCGCTTTCGCAAGAGCCTCCTTTACAACCGGGTCGACCGACTCCACATGTGCACGGCAAGCCAGCTCAGGCACCACACCACCATATTCGGCGTGCAGGGATACCTGACTCGCCACGACGTCGGAAAGCACCTCACGATCCCCGCGTAAAACTGCTGCGGCGGTCTCATCGCAAGAAGTTTCTATTGCGAGAATCAGGGGTTCACTCATATATATTACCTTAACTTTTAGCTATTAATTACTGATATTAAAGAAGTTCAGCTGCAAGCTCTGCGAGGCTTGAGCGCTCACCCCTGATGAGGGTTACGTGCGCCGCCACCTCTTGGCCCTTGAAACGCTCAACGCAGTAACTGAGTCCGTTCGAGGTGGAATCGATGTAGGGGTTGTCAATCTGGTAAGGGTCGCCGGTGAGTACTATTTTTGCCCCCTCGCCCGCTCGGGTGATAATAGTCTTGACCTCATGGGGGGTCAGGTTCTGCGCTTCATCAACTATGATGTACTGGTAGGGGATCGAGCGACCCCTGATGTAGGTCAGCGGCTCCAGGGCGAGCATATCCATCTCGATAAGCTCCTCATAGCCTCTGTGCTTCTTGCCGTCGCGCCCCTCCACCCCGGAGAAGAGAAACTCCACATTGTCGAAGACAGGCTGCATCCATGGGCGCAGTTTTTCCTGAACGTCTCCCGGGAGAAAGCCGATATCGCGGCCCATGGGAAATATGGGGCGGCTCACGAGAAGGCGCTTGTAGACCTGCTCCTCCACCGACATCTGTAGCCCCGCCGCTATGGCAAGGAGGGTCTTGCCGGTGCCAGCTTGCCCAACGAGTGTAACCAGGCTGATATCGGGGTTTAAAAGCGCATCCATGGCGAAGCGCTGCTCACGGTTTCTCGGATGTATACCCCAGATATCTTTGGGAATTTGCAGCGCTACCACCTCGCCGTCCTTGGTGTGGCGGCCAAGCGCGTTCTGCTGTGGGTCAACCTCGCTTACGAGGTGCACGTACTCATTTGAGTAAAGCGTACCGCCGGAAGTAAAATCACCGCCCTCGACATCTCCGGCGTCGGGGGATTCCTGCTCAACGCGTGCGGAGCCAACCTTGAAAAATGATTCTATCGCCTCCGCCGAGACAAAGCGCTTGGTGTTGCCGGAGTACAGCTCGTCAATGGAGACCACATGGCCGCGCTCATAGTCCTCCGCATTGATACCGAGGACGTTGGCTTTAATGCGAAGGTTGGTGTCCTTGGTTACGAAGATTACCGGCGGCTTCTCCCGCTCCTGAAGGGCCAGGCAAACCGCCAATATCCGGTTGTCCGCCTTCTCGCCGACAAGCTCTTTAGGGAGCATATCCACGAACTCGGAACCAAAGACGACTCTTATCTTGCCGCCCTTCTCGCCGATGGGTATGCCTTTTTTAAGGTCACCCGATTCACGCAGGCTATCTAAAAAACGGGAAATCTGCCGCGCGTTTCGCCCCGTCTCGTCGAGCCCCTTTTTAAAACGGTCGATCTCCTCTATAACCGTTATCGGAATATTTACGGTGTGCTCGTCAAAAGCATTTATCGCCTGCGGATCATGTAGCAGGACATTTGTATCGAGAACGAAATTCTTATCCATATATTCCTCTCTTTGCCTATTTTAAAGCGAAGCTATCACCGTGAGGGCCTCGACGAGCTTTTCCGCGTGTAAAATGGTATTGAAGGGCCCAAAGGAGGCGCGCACCGTTCCCATCGGGAAGGCGCCTATCGTCTTATGCGCGTCGGGCGCACAGTGTAGCCCCACCCTGACGGCGATGCCGTAGACCTCGTCCAGGGAGTAGCCGACGTGAGCTCCGTCGACCCCCTCTATATTGAAAGCAAATACCGCCAGCCGCTTTGAGGGATCTTTTGGCCCATAGAGGGTCAATCCCGGCACTTTAGGGAGTTCCTCAAGAAGGTACTCGATTATCTCCAGCTCATCGGCCCGTATGGCCTCCACGGTGCGAGAGAGGATGTACTCCACGCCTGCCCCCAACCCCGCTATGCCGGGGGTATTCAGGGTGCCCGCCTCAAAGGTCTCCGGCAGCTCTTCAGGCATCTCCCGCGATTCGCTGGCAAAACCCGTACCGCCGGAGAGGAGCGGGGTAAGCGCTACCCCCTCTCCAACGTAGAGGATTCCGGTACCCTGCGGCCCCAGAAGCCCCTTGTGCCCCGGCGCTGCAAGCATATCGACCCCGGAAGCGACAACGTCAAGGGGGTAGGCGCCAAGGCTCTGGGAGGCATCCAAGAGAAATTTGACCCCTCTTTCACGGCAAAGATCTCCAATTCGTTCGATGTCCAGAAGCGCGCCTGTGACGTTTGAAGCGTGGGTCAACGCTACGAGGCGCGTTTGGGGGGTTATGGCCTCGGCGACCCTCTCAACATCAATGATGCCCTCTTCGTCGGCACCTATGAGGGTGTGGTTTATGCCAAGCCGCTCAAGGGCGTGCAGGGGGCGCAGAACGGAGTTGTGCTCCATGGCCGAGGAGACCACGTGGTCTCCTTTTTCCAGAAAACCCTGTAGCGCCTGGTTAAGGGCATGGGTTGCGTTTGAAGTGAAGATAATCCGCGAAGCGCTTGGCGCGCCGACAAGTCTCGCGACACCCTCTCTGGCGGAGAGAATAAAGCGCGAAGCGTCGAGCGCCAGGGCGTGACCCGAGCGACCCGGATTGGCGCCTGTCTTTAGCGCCTCCGCCACGGCATCGTAGACTCCCTGTGGTTTTGGGTGAGAACTTGCGGCGTTGTCCAGATATATCATCGCATCCTCAATCTCTCACTCCCGCACAGGAGCTGTCCATAAGACCGGCTCCAGGGGCGAGTCCCGGGCAGCCGCCGCCGCAACTACCGGCAAGGGAACAGGCAAGGCACTCCTCCGGCGTCCCGGAGAGGACCTTGGCTACACGGCCCCTTCCCTCCATCTTCCAGATATCAGCCAGAGAAGAATCCAGCAGGTCTCCAAGCTCAAGGGGGAGCGTCCTGCACGCTACGAGTTTACCTGCATGGGTAAGGTGCGCCAAGGTGGAAGCGCCGGCGCATCCCGCGTAAGAGGCAAAAGGGTCAAGGCCCAGGGCCTCCGAGAGGAAGAGGTCATGGACTCTTAGCGACACCGAGGATGGCTCGCCGGCTTCCCGCCATTTTTTTTGGGCATTAGCGCGGTCTTCATCTTTTAGGGCAACGGCTTTGGCATGCGGATTCAGTATTGAGATAGCCCAGCCCAACTCTTTTGCGATGCCTATGGCTCCTTCAAACTCCAAAAGGCCCTCCGGAGTCGACCATAGCGCGAGGCAGATCTCTTTGACCCTGCCAACCAACTTTCCACAGTCTCCGCTGTAAGGCGGAAGGATGTTAACGCTCACCTTGCTCAGCCACTCTCCGCAATTTAGGAGTTGGTCAAGGAGATCGGCTGAGAGAGTAAGGGTAACGCGTGGCCCTCCCGGCAGGGCAAGATCCTCCCCTATGGCGTTTAGGGCGGGCAAGCCGGCGCTACTCACCAGCATCTCCACAAAGAGCACCCGCCCCTCAACCAACTTACGCCATAATAAACGCGCCGCCCCTTCACCTTCAGGAAGATCCCAGGTGACTCTTAGCGGGGCTGAGAGCTCAACCATCATATTTGGGAAGCGCCATCTTGAAGAAGCCTATCCCCTCCTCCGCCAGCGCCTCTTCCTCATCAGGCGTGGTCTCTCCCCTTATGGAGCGGGGCACGCTCTCACCGGAGTGAATCTTTCTCGCCTCCTCGGCAAAGCGTTCACCCACATCCTCAAAGTTCTTCTCCATGAAGTCCCCCAGAGCGCGGAAGTATGATTCCACCTTCTTCGCGCCAGCTCCCTGGGCGGGGGCGTTCTGCTGCGAACCCTTATCGGTATGCACCGCGACCGCGGAGAGCAGCTTCTTGATCTCCGTCGAATCGCAGAGCGGACAGTGTATCAACCCCGCACCTAACTGCTTATCGAAATCATCGCGGTTCTGGAACCACCCCTCGAAGCGGTGGCCCTCCTTACACGCGAGATCGTATGTGATCATCTATTTATTCTCCATCAACTTTCCTACGTAACGCTCCAGCCGGTCCATCCCCTCTTTTATGTTTTCGAGGGAGTTGGCATAGGTGAAGCGGATATAACCCTCTCCGCCGCTGCCGAAATCTATACCGGGGGTGCAGCCGACCCCTGCCTCCCTCAATATGTCAAAGGCGAGCTCATAACAATCGGCGTTTAGATGGCTCATATTCACAAAGACATAAAAAGCCCCAGTCGGGTGGCATTTGAATTTAAAGCCCATCCTCTCAAGGCGCTCAACCATATAGGAACGCCGCGCGGCATATGTTGCCACCATCTCCTTTACTTCGGCCTCCGTGGAGGTGAGCGCCGCTATACCGGCGTGCTGCACGAAGGAGTTGGCGCAAATGTAGAAATTCTGCGCCATCTTCTGAATTGGACGCACGAACTCTTCCGGAGCGATTACATAGCCGAGTCGCCACCCCGTCATCGCGTAAAGCTTTGAAAAGCCGTTTATGGCAAACGCCTTGTCGGTGAATTCAAGTATTGAATGCTCACTCTCTCCCGCATAGACGAGGCCATGGTATATCTCATCGCTTACCACGAAGCTCCCCGCCTCCTCGGCTATACGGGCAACCTCCTCAAGCCTCTCGGGGCTTATAAGGGTGCCGGTGGGGTTTGCCGGGGAATTTATCAGTAGCGCCTTCGTGCGTGGCGAAAGGAAGGGGCGCACCTCCTCGGGGACGTACTGAAAGCACTCCTCCTCGCGCACCGGCACGTAGACCGGCACCCCTCCGGAAAATTCGATCATCGGAGGATAAGAGGCATAGTGAGGATTGGTAAGGATCACCTCATCGCCGGGGTCTAAAAGCGCGGCAAAGGTCATATAGAGCCCCGGAGAGCAGCCGGATGTTATTATTACCCGCCCCGGGTCCACATCAACGCCGTACTTTTTACGGTAGTGCTCCGAGATGGCGCTCCTGAGCTCATATACGCCGAGCGAATGCGTGTAATGCGTCTCGCTCGCCGCCATCGCTTTCAGCGCGGCCTCGTGCACCGCCGGGGGCGTGTCGAAATCCGGCTCGCCAACCTCAAGATGTATGATATGCCTGCCTTCGCGCTCAAGCTCCTTGGCTGTTTCAAGGACATCCATGGCTATAAAGCTTGGCATATTTTTAGTCCGCTTGGATACGTTGTCGCGAACCATGTTTCCTCCCGAATGAAGACTCCGTATAATGGTACAATCTTAACAACTGCGATACGCCCACGGCAAGGAAAGGAGAGCGATTCCCCGCTCATGGAAGTACGCCGGGATATTTTCCCACCCCTCTTGGCTCTACTGGTTTCGCTAATCCTTCACGGAGCGCTTGCTGCGTTTGACCTCGGCATCTTCGTGCCTGCGGAAAAGCCCCCGGAGGAGTTGGTCTCCATAGCGCTTATCGAACCAGAAATTGAAGCGCCCCCCAGCAGCGTTTCCCCCTCAGCCAATAAAGCCGAGAGTTTATCTGAAAATCCTCCAAAAGCCCCTCTGCCGCAAAGTGCGCCAAAGAGCGAAGAACCTCTCCCTAAAACGCCGGAAACCAAAACAGCTAATCCGGCAAAAGCGGCGTCTCCGCCACCCGAGCCTCTTAAAGAGGTAGAGGAGGCACCCCGAAAACCAGCGCCGGATGTCGAGGCTCCCCCCGAAGTCGCCGAGGAGGAAACACCCCTTGACCTCTCGGTATCTCCCGAAGACCTCTCCCGGCTCACCCCGGAAAACCCCGACCCGGCTAAATCGCCGGGTGAAGTAACCATCGACATACGTGATAAGGACTTGCGCTATCGGGGCTTTTTAGAAGCGGTCCGCTCCGCTATAGACAGGAGCTGGAACTGGCGCGAGGCGCTGCTCGCAGCGGAGCGTCCAGGCTCGGTCACCGTGAGGATATCGCTGACCCCCTCAGGACACGCCGACGCCACCATCGCCGAATCTTCAGGCTCCAGCATCCTCGACAACGAGGCCCTCGCCACTGTGCGCCGCGCCCAGATGCCCTACTTCCCAAACCACTGGACAATCTCCAGGCTCAACCTCTTCGCGCAGTTCGACTACACCTTCTACGGTGAAGAGTGAGCGCTCAACTGTTAAGGGATTCAAATATAATTTGACGCCTTAAATCGGCAGCGTTTCCGACCAGGCGATCCAGCCTGCGCCCAGCTCCTCCGCCAAGCGATACACGTAAGGGGCTTCCACTTTGATGAACTGGGCGTTGGAGCCGACATATATCCTTGCGGAATTTTCAGCGTTCTCCATAATTACGGTAGAGTGCCTGCGACATGGGCGGTGACAGCGCTCGGGGCGAGTTACCCCTTCGATATTCCAGGGGCAGGCTATCGCCAGGGTGACAGGTATGTGCGGTCCGCAGACTGTGAGGATAAAGTCCTTCGGCATTGTAAAGGGCTCCACCCCCTGCAATGTTGCGTCGACCTCGACGCCGCGCATTCCAAGCTTTGCGCCAAGCTCCACTATGGCAGGGTCCCCCCAGATATTAGCCCTAAGGGCGCGTTTTTGATATATATCCGCTGCCGCCATCATATCGAGAACTCTTGGGCCGCGTCGCTGCCGCGATAGAAGCCTCCCCGCAGTCACGGGGTTATTGAGCCCCTCCTCGCGCATCCTCTTCATTAGCCCCCAATCATTTGCAACCCACTCCTCGCCATCCGCGATCGAGCTTGTCAACCAATCACAGACGACCTCAAAGTGAGCCTCCCGGACTACAGGGGTGACCAGGGTCAGGGTCATGTCGAGGGCGCGCAGCTTTTGGCGGACGATGGCTACATCATCGGGGTGAGGCAAAAGATGTGGGCAGAACTCCACGCCGAAGAGCACCCCGGAGTATCCCTGCAGAAAGCAGCGCTCCAGCTCTTCCAGCGATGAAACCCTTAGGAGGCTCTCCATCTCACCCTCCGAGAAGTTTTTCTGCTATCGCCTCAACCACCCCGTCTACCTCATCGCGTGAGTAGATCCCCTCACCGTGGTCGGTTAGGCCGGGATTCGCCGTCACCCTCAAGATGGTCTCCGGGCCCGGCGCAGCAATCTCTACACCCTCGCCGAAAACCTCTATTCTCGGATGGCCGGTGATACCCTTGAACCCCTCAACCAGGAGAAGGTCGGTGCCTTCGGGGCAAAGTTTGACTAGGGTGCCGGGGCCGGTAGACTCATCCTTCTCCATGTAAGCGGCGACGCCGTTAGCGGCTACCAGGAAGGTCGCCACGGCGCCCGCCTCACGGTGGCGCCAAGAGTCTTTGCCCTCTTCATCCATCCTGACCGCCTTAGAGGTGTGCTTAACCGTAGCCACACGGTAACCGCGCGCCGTCAGCCCGGCCAGGATCTGCTCAAGCAGGGTTGTCTTCCCCGAGGAGGAGTAACCCGCAAGGAGAAGGATCGGGGGGGATTTTGCTACCAACCCGGCTCGCTCCCCTCGAAAAAATCATAATCGAATATCTGTACGTCCACCATCTCACCCGGCGAGACCTTTGAGCGCTCGGCGGGAAGGATCAGGAGCGCGTTGGCCTCCACGAGTGTCGAGAGCATGCCTGAGCCCCTTCTGCCGAGGAAGGTTACCTTGAAGGTTCCCTCATGGCGCTTGACGATGCAACGGATAAACTCCGTGCGCCCCCCACGGGTCTCCAGAGCGCCAGCCTCCTCCGTAAGGAGCGCCTTGAATACAGGGCGAAATAACCGTTTGCCGCCCATCAGCTTTCTCAGCGCCGGGCGAACGAACTGCTCGAAGGAGACAAGCGCGGAGACGGGATTGCCGGGGAGGCCGAAAACCGGCACGCCCCCCTTCATTCCAAAAAGGACCGGTTTACCCGGCTTTATCGCTACCTTCCAAAAGCGCGGCTCCATACCCCACTCGGCCAACACATCTCGCACGAAGTCGTAATCCCCCATCGAAACCCCGCCGGTGGTTATGACCACATCGCACAAGAGGGCCTCGGCAAGAACCTCCATAAGCCCCTCGGGGTCATCCCTGCCTATACCTATGCGAATCGGGATCGCACCGGCATCGGCCACCTGCGCCGCGAGGCCATGTGAGTTGGAGTTGATTATCTTGTCGCCGGGGTCATGGGCGTCAACCTCTACAATTTCATCCCCGGTGGAGAGAATGGCAACCCTCGGGCGCTGCCTTACCCTTACGAAGGTACGCCCCATTGAGGCTATCATCCCGACCTCGGCCGGCCTCACGCGCGTACCCGCCGGGATCACTTCATCGCCCTTGAGGACGTCTTCCCCCTCTCTTCTTACATTTGCCCCCTGCTTGGGAGGGTTCTTCACGGTGACGATATCGCCCTCTATCGAGGTATCCTCAACGGGAACAACTGTATCGGCCCCCTCCGGCATCGGCGCGCCGGTCATTATCTTAAAAGTCTCGCCGGGCAGAAGATCCCGAGCGGGTTTATATCCGGCTGCTATATCGCCAACCATCTTAAGGGTGCCGCCGGACGCTTCAAGGCCCTCTTCTTTATAAGCATAGCCGTCCATCGCCGAGTTGTCTGTGGGGGGAAGGTTTCTAGGCGCGCAGATGGACTCCGCGAGGACCCGCCCGAGGGCGTCGGGCAGGGCCACCATCTCGCCCGGAAGGGGCTTTATTTCAGAGAGTATTTTATCAAGCGCTTCTTGAAAGGGTATCATCTCAAATCCGGTGGTTTAGGGTACGGTCTACAAATCCTAGCAGTGGGGCAATACCCGGTCAAGTTGCCGCAATGACGGGCAAATAAGTCTTTTTCAATCGCCCCTGATTCCGCTTTATTTATCGGATGATTTATCTACTGTCATATCAAGGGAGCCCTTTGCCAAAGTCGCTAAGATATGGTCCCCCGCTTTGACATCCGCTGCGTCTCGCAGTATGCGGCCGCTCACGTCGCTGAGTATCGAATACCCGCGCTTTAGCACACTTTTTGGGTCGAGACTCTTTAGCCCCTCGTCGGCTACCATCAGAGAGCGGGCACGCTCCGCCAGTATAGCGGTGACTGTCGGCGCAAGGTGAGCATCAAGGGAGTCCAGCTTTCGCTCCACCCTGGAAACTCTGAGCTCAGGGCTTGTGAGCCCTAGCTCCTTCACCGCTTCGCGGTAACGGGAGCGGCTCTCCCACACCTTTTCCATCAACGCCGAGAGGCTTCTTTCAATGAGCCTGTCGGCGTGAACTCTAGCCATTTCGAGCTTTCTACCCGGCTCATAGCGAGCTGGGTCAAGGGCCGTCAGCTTCTGTTTTGCCTCTGAGATTAACGAGCTCACCGATGTTAACAAAGAGAGCTCCGCGCGCTCCAAGAGGGCCTTGAAGTGAACCCCCTCGCGCACTGCCATCTCCGCGGCCGCCGATGGAGTCGGGGCTCTCTTGTCCGCGGCAAAATCGGTGAGGGTGAAGTCTATTTCATGACCCACGGCGGAGATCACCGGCAGCGAAGAGGAGGCCACTGCCCTTACAACACCCTCATCGTTGAACGCGGAGAGATCTTCACCTGAACCGCCGCCGCGCCCCACGATCAATAGCTCAGCCCCCTCTATCAGCTGGGCGTCATTAATGGCTTTTATAATCTCGGAAGGAGCCTCGGCCCCCTGCACCCGTGTCGGGGCTATGGTAAGCGATACCCAGGGCGCGCGTCTTCCAAGGACCTCTATGATATCCCGAACCGCCGCTCCTGTGGGTGACGTCACCACCGCAACTTTACGCACCATTGCCGGTAGCTCGCGTTTTCGCCCCTCATCGAAGAGCCCTTCGGCGGCCAGCTTTTTCTTTAGAAGCTCAAAGGCGACAAGGGCGGCACCCTCGCCCATCGGCTCCATGAAATCCACGATTAGCTGTAGGTCGCCGCGCTGTTCGTAGATGGAGAGGCGGCCACGCGCCAACACCTCATCGCCATTCTCCGGTGAGAAGGGAAGAAGCCTCCTCGCCGAGCGAAAGCATACGCACCGCAATTGCGCCGCATCGTCTGTCAGGGTGAAGTAGGCATGCCCTGAGGCGGGTACGCGAAGGTTAGATATCTCGCCCTCTACCCAGATATCGCTAAAAGAGCGCTCGGTCATCTCACGCACGCGGGCGGCGAGGTCTGAGACTGACAGCACCTCACCCGGTGCGGGCGTCCAGCGGCTCTCAGTCGAGGGAGAGGAAGACATCTTCCAGCTCCGGGAACTGCGTAAGGAATTCTTTGAGGCGCTTCTTCAGCTCACCTTCCAGTTGGCGCACCCGCTCCCTTGAGACACCGAAGCGTTCACCCAGCTCACGGAGAGTTACAGGGTCTTCCGCGATAAGGCGCTCGTCGAATATTTCGGCTTCACGCGCCTCTAGCGTATCTCTAAACGCCATGAGCTTTTCATGTATAACTTGCTGTATTTCCTTTACTTCTACATTTTCAGCAGAGGTAGGCTCCTCATCTTCCAGAAAATCAATGCGCGTGGCGTCGTTGTCCTCGCCGAGAGGCACGTCCAGGGACAGATCCTGCCCGGAGAGGCGCATCTCCATCTCCCTCACCTCCTGCTCCTTCACCCCAAGGCGGGAGGCTATGAGCTTATGCTCCGGCTTGAAACCGGCAGCCTCAAGAGCCTCCTTCTCCTTCTTAAGGTTGAAGAAGAGGCGGCGTTGATTCTGGGTGGTGCCGATCTTGACCAGCGACCAATTGTTAAGGATGTACCGGATCATGTAGGCACGTATCCACCACGCGGCATAGGAGCTGAGGCGTACGCCCCGCTCCGGATCGAACTTCTCGACCGCGCGCATCAGGCCGATGTTCCCCTCTTGAATGAGGTCGAGGAGGTTGGTCATGTTGCGGCGAAATTCGTAGGCTATTTTCACCACGAGCCTGAGATTCGAGACGACCATCGTGTAAGCGGAGTCGACATCCCCCTCATCGCGGTACTTTTTAGCGTAAAGGATCTCCTCGTCGCGGCTGAGGAGTGGGTGGCGGCTTACCTCGGCGAGGTAACGCTGCAAGGGGTCGGCTGAAACTATGGAGCTTGAATCCGACTCAATGGTGAAGGACTCAAGCCCCTCCGCCGGATCCTCCTCCGCATCATCTCCATCCAGTGGAATCGGCTCTACGACCTCTTCCTCTTCCGGCTCGCCATCTTCTTCGCCGGTGACCAACTGGTCTTCTATATCATCTTTAACTTTTGCCATCGCCCCGTCTCGCGGTATTCACTTCAAATCAAAGCAATCTTATTACATTTCAATATTTTATGCCATCATGGACTCTTGTGGCAGGTGCGGCACCATGCGCGCTGCTCCGGGCGGCTGAGGTTGCCGGGGCTCATCGGATTGTGGGGGTTATGGCAGGAGGCGCAATCCATCATGTGGCCTGGCCTTAAGGGATCATTTGAGGAAGTTACGGCGTGGCGCAGCTTGGGATGCTTTTTCAAAGAGTGCTTTTTGTGGCAGCGGCCGCAGACTGCCGCCATCTCCTCATTTGCCGGAAGCCCTACCCCCTGATGGCAAATCGAGCAAAGCTCAAAGAACTCCTTTTTTTCATGTTTGCCCAGGCCATGGTCCTGATGGCACCCTTTGCAGTCATTTGCTGCGAATTCATGGCATTCGGCGCAACGGGCTTCACCCGCCTTATGAAACTGTGAACCATCCCCCGCCAGGCAGGGTTTTATCTTCAGAGCTTCCGATTCGCCGCCCGCGGAGACTGTTATCTCCCCGCCCAACTTTATCCTTTGGTGGTAAACGCCATCCTCAACGAAGCCGCTAAACCCGACCGTCTTGCCGTTGACTGTGTAGACCGGCTCATCACCGGCGCGCACGATTGTCCAAATAGACTCGCAGTTGGGTGAGTACCCATCAACGGGGGCAAGTACCTCAAGCCCCCCAGCCAAGGCCGCGTTGGCAATAAACATAATCAATGAAAGCGTTAAATGCGCCGATAAAGCTCTCTTCAACATACCACCTCGATATCCCTCTCCCGCTCCAAAAGGCCGCCGCCCATAAGGCGGCACCATTCATCCACCGCGCGGGCTCCATCCACCGCCGCGCTTACGATACCCCCAGCATAGCCCGCCCCCTCGCCTACGGGATAGAGGCGCGGGTGCGTAACCGAGCTCATCTTGGCGTCGCGGGTTACCCTGAAGGGGCTGGAGGTCCGCGTCTCCACTCCAATCAGAGTTGCGTTTAAAACCGCCGGTATCTTTCTCGCCATCGCGGGAAGGGCAACTTTCAATGATGCGGACACATAATCCGGCAATAGCTTTGACAATGACGCCTCAACAAAGGGCCAGGGCGCGCTGCCCCTTAACGGCGGGCGTACCTCGCCCTTTTCCAGAAAGGATGTAACGCTCTGTGCCGGAAGTCGCCCCCGCCCGGCAGCCTCAAAAGCCGCCCGCTCCCACCTTCGTTGAAAATTTATCCCACCGAGTGGGTCCATACCGAAATCTTGGGGTCTGACCTCCGCCACTATGGCGGAGTTGGCAAAGCGTCCTGAACGAGCCGTGCCGCTCATCCCATTTACGACCACCCCATCCGGCTCGGTCCCTACGGGAACTACCGTGCCCCCGGGACACATACAGAAGGAGTATACACCACGACCCTCTATGCCGCGCTCACGCAGCACGAACTCAGCAGGCGGGAGACCCTGCATATGGCAGAACTCTCCATATTGAGCAAGATTCACCGCCTCCTGGGGAAGCTCAATGCGAACCCCTACGGCAAACCCTTTTGCCTCCAGCAGGACGCCGGCGCGCGCAAGGTTTAAAGCGAGGTCGCGCGAGGAGTGTCCGGCGGCGAGGAAGACCGCCTCTGCCTCAATCGGCCCATCGGCGGTCGTAACCCCCCTCACCTCACCGTTGACGAGGTGGAGGTCATCCACATAAGTGTTGAAGGAAAATTCAACCCCCCGCGAGAGGAGCAGGGCCCGCAGACTTTTGACTACCGTGCGAAGCCTTCCCGTGCCAAGGTGCGGCTTGGAATCAATCAAAACGCTCTCTCCGCCGCCCGCTGCGGCTATTGCGGAGAGAACCCACTCCTTTCGCCGGTCCTTCACCCTGGTCGTCAATTTGCCATCGGAGTAGGCCCCCGCGCCCCCCTCGCCGAATTGGACGTTGGAGGCAGGGGTAAGGTTCGCCCTGCGCCAATATTCGGCAACGTCCCTGGTCCTCTCCTCAAGGGGTTTACCCTGCTCCAGAACCTTTATTCTCACGCCATACTCAGTCAGCCTCAACGCCGCGAAGAGCCCCGCGGGTCCTGCGCCCACCACCACCGCACGAAGCGATTGAGGGTTTGGCGGATTAAGAGGGATAAGCTCCACCTCTCTCCAGGGGTTGACCCCGGCCGAGGGGTCTACCTCTATCTCTTCGGGCAACAACACCCCTAGTGCGTAATCATATCTTGGCGCGCGGCGTCCACGCGCATCAAGGGAGCGTTTAAGGATTTTGACTTCGGCTATATCTACCGCGGATACGCCCAGACGCGCAGCCGCTTGATGAATAAGCTCCTTCTCCGGCGCTCCCGGAGCGAGGGTCATTCCCGTAATTTTCAACTTTTTAAGTTCACCCACGCTTTTTAAACTCCTTGAGGAACTTTGAGGTTAGCAGAATTACCTCTTACACGGAACTCGCCCTCCCCTATATAATGCGTGGCTCGCTAAAAACAGGTATTTTCATCGCTCACGTATAAACCGTTAAGTATTCGCACGGTGAACCTGCCTGAGGCGGATGTAAGCGAAAAGAGAACCATTTCCAAATAACAGACACCTTAGATTCCTTGAATCTCACACTCAGCAGAGTAAAATAAAGGTCTAACAGTTTTTCCGGAGCTGAAAATGATAAAGCCCTTGCCGATAGATATGCTCAGAAAAGAGGTTGACCCCTCTTCTTTCCCCTTTGCTTCCACTGAAGAGGTACCGCCTCTCAAAATGCCGCTTGGACAGGAGCGCGTGATGAGCGCGCTTAACTTCGGTCTAGGCATAGAGAGCCACGGCTACAACATTTTTTTACTGGGCCCCCCCGGCGCGGGCAAACAGACTACAGCCACCACCATAATCGAAGAGGCGGCTAAATCGGGCGAGGTCCCAAACGACTGGCTATACGTCTACAACTTCAAGGATGGCGAAAAGCCAATAGCCATATCCCTCCCCGCAGGGATGGGCGCGGCATTCCGTGACGATATAGCCCGGCTCGTAAAGCGGCTAAGCGAGGAGGTGCCGAAGGCCTTCGCGGGAGATGAGTACGGCAAGGAAAAGGCCGAGGTGATGAAGAACCTCGCGGAGAAAAAGTCGGATATCTTCCAGGCGCTTGAGGAGAATGCCAACAAGCACAACTTCATTGTTCAGCGCTCGGCGGAGGGGCTGACCCTCACCTACACGATCGAAGGCAACCCCCTCTCCGGAGAGGATTTCACAAAGCTGCCGGAAGATAAGCAAAAGGAGATAAACGAGGCGCGCGAGGAGGTTCAAGAGACCCTTAGCCAGACGATCCGTGAGGTGAAGGAGCTTGAAAAAAATACCCAGGAGGAGCTGCGAAGGTTGGATTCCAGGGTCGCCCTAGCCGCCGTAGGCCACGAGTTCGAGGAGCTTAAGGGCGAGTACAAGGCCTTCTCAAAAGTTTCAGAGTACCTTGGCGCTATTGAAGCCGACGTCCTTGACAACATTGATAAATTTCGCAATGACGGCGCCGGCGCGGCGCCAGTCCCCATGCCATTTCTCCCACCGCCCGAAGGCATCGAGGAAGTTGTTAAGCGTTACCGGGTGAACCTTCTCGTGGACAACAGCGAGCTTGCCCACGCGCCGGTGGTTTTCGAGTCGAACCCAAGCCACCACAACCTCATCGGGCGGCTTGAGCACCGCGCACAATACGGCGCCTTCATCACCGATTATACAATGATTAAGGCTGGGGCCTTTCACAGGGCCAACGGCGGCTACTTGCTTCTCAATGCCCGAGAGGTGCTGCTGAACCCATTCTCCTATGAGGCGCTTAAACGCGTGTTGAAAGATCAGGAGATCCGGATGGAGGACCCCGGCGAGCAGTACCGCCTCATCTCCGTCACCTCGCTTGCCCCCGAGCCGATTCCGTCAAAGGTGAAGGTCGTACTCCTCGGGACGCCGTGGCTCTACTACCTCCTTGGCATGTACGACGAGGATTTCCACAAGCTCTTTAAAGTAAAGGGAGAGTTTGAGCACTCTATGGATGACAACGAGGACAACAGGATGAGCTACGCCTACCTCGTCTCCAGCCTATGCCGCGAAGAGGGCCTCGCCCCCTTCTCGACAGGCGCCCTTGCAGAGCTCATTGAGTTTGGAATACGCGAAGCGGAGAAGACGACAAAGCTCTCCACCTCCTTTCTGGCAATAACAGACCTCGTACGCGAGGCACACCATTGGGCACACAAAGAGGGCACGGGTTTGGTTGAGGAGAGCCATGTCCAACGCGCCATCGATGAGAAAATCTTCCGCAGCGACTACCTTGAGGAGCGTATCGGCGAGATGGTCGAAGAAGGCACCATCCTAATCGACACCGAAGGAGCCACGGTCGGGCAGATAAACGGCCTCTCCGTCTACGATATGGGGGACTACG
>PKTU01000156.1 GCA_002869005.1 Deltaproteobacteria bacterium | reverse complement strand
TGGGGGATGACCTGGACCGTGCCCCCCAGGTAGTCGCCGCGGCGCTCCTTGCTGATCACGCTGTCGTAGATCTGGCCGGTGGTGAAGTTCGATTTACGGGTCAGGGTCGCCGTGGTATAGCGCTCGTAGTGGCCGAGGTCGAGGTCGGTCTCGGCGCCGTCGTCGGTGACGAAGACCTCTCCATGCTGGTAGGGGTTCATCGTTCCGGGGTCGACGTTGATGTAGGGGTCCATCTTGAGGATTGTGATGGTGAGTCCACGCGCCTCAAGAAGCGCCCCAAGGCTTGCGGAGGCAAGGCCCTTGCCGAGACTCGACAAGACGCCGCCGGTGACGAAGACAAACTTTGTTCGCATACTCGTTTCCTCGCACGGAAGAGAGAAAATTAAAAAATTCGCGGGGTCCTCCGGGACTCCGCAAAGACATTTCGGACCATGGTTCAGGCGACCTTGTCGCCGTAGAGCGCCCTTAGCGCAGCCTCAGCCTTTTTTATATCCTCGGGATTATCCACCCCGGCGGGCCATGGCGGCAGCGACGGGGCTACGCGTATCCTCCAACCCGACTCCAATGCGCGTAGCTGCTCCAGCTCCTCCGCCTCTTCGAGAGGAGTCCTGCTCATGCCGGTGAAGGCGAAAAGCGCGTCTCGCCTGAAGGCGTATATCCCGACATGGGCCAAGGGCGTAATATGGCCCTCCGGCGCCGGGTTTTTGCCCTCAGAACCCCGCCAGGCCTCCCGGAAATAGGGTATGGGCTGACGTGAAAAGTATAGCGCATCCCCCAACCTTGTGGATACCACCTTTACCGTGTCGGGGCTCCAAAGCTCCGACGGATCCCGCAGGGGCCTTGAGAGGGTCGCCAAGGGGACCTCCGGGTCATCTTCAAGCACCTTTATCAGGGTTGATATGTTCTCCGGATTCAGCGCCGGCTCATCGCCCTGTAGGTTGACGACTATCCCGGCATCGGTAGTTGCAGCGGCAAGCGCCACCCTGTCAGTGCCCGTAGGGCAATCGGAGGGCGTCATGGCCGGCTTCGCTCCCGCGTCTGACGCGACATCGGCAATACGCTTGTCATCGGTGGCGACGATAACTTCACCCACCCCTTCAGCCTTAAGCGCAGCTTCAACCACCCATTTAAGCATGGGCTTGCCAAGAAGGGGAACCAAGGGCTTGCCGGGGAATCGGGTGGATGCGTAACGTGCGGGAATTATTACTACAGCTCGCACAACAGCCTCCGGAGTGCGGGGGAATAAGCCACATGGTAACCGCCGCGAGAAAGGAGTGTCAAGGTTCGCGAAGGGTCAAAGTGGCAATTAATATTCAGGGGGTACTCTGGGTGTTGTGGGTATGACCGCTTAGCCTTTGAGGCAATGCCCCTCAAAGGGCCCGCTCCTCACGCTGCTCCTCGTTCCAGAGGACCTCAAGGAGCTGTCGGTCGGTGTCGGATATCTGGATGAACTCTGAGCCGACCTCAATCTTGCCATCATCCTCAAGTATCTCGTAAACGACCTTGCAGAGTGCTTTTATCACATGCTTTTTGACGGAGATGAGGACATCGCAATAGGAGCCGGGGCCAAAAGCTTCATCAGCGACAAAAGAGCAGCCGCCCAGGCCGACGACGCGCGTCTTCGTGAACCCCTCCATCTCGGGGGGGCTCAACTTCTTCACCAGTATGGTATTTTTAGATGGCACTCTAGGGTAGCGCCTTCGACCGCTTTCAGCATACATGGGGTACGGACTCCCTTTGTAATTTCAGGTAAATGTACTATTTTTCAGAGCCGCCCGCAACACTGAGTACGCCTATTAGTGAAGCTATTTAAACTTGTCACCCAAGAGAGATTTGAGATAGAAGGTAACATTCGGCCTAAAGTGAAACATTTAAAAGGCCGTTAAATTTTCTGTTGGAATATGACTTTTTTTGAGGATGCATTTTTGGAAAAGGCCACTCTCCTTTTATTTCAGGGCCCTGACAAGCCCTACCGCACGATGACGCTCTCAAAGAGGGGCATACGTATCCTCCTTGGGTCAGTGGCGCTCCTCGCCCTCGCGGCGCTGCTCCTCGCGTACACATCCATATCCCTACTCTCTTCACTCTCCGATACACGAGAAAAAAACGAACTCCTCACGGAGCAGGTGAAGAGCCAGTCCGATAAGATAGGCGAGCTTGACGCTCGCGCCTCGGCGCTGGAGGAGGAGAAGGAGGCTCAGGCCAAGGAGCTTGAAAAGGTTGAGGTTTTGGAGGGCAAGCTAAAGAACTTCCTCGGCTTTCCCGAAGAAGAGAGCGGCACCGGCGCCGCCAATCAGGGCGGCATCCCCTCCTCCATCGGTGACACCCTTGGCTCACCGGAGCTTGCTGAGCTTGAAGCGCTGACGACCGACGGCCCCCACAAAGGGCTCGCGGAGATTCTAAGCTTCCTCGAAGATGAGCAGGAGCGGATGAAATCGGTGCCCACCCTGCTGCCCGTTAAGGGAACCAAGAAAGATATCTGGATATCCTGCTCCTTCGGATGGCGGGAGAACCCCTTCACCGGCGCGGAGCGGGAGTTTCACAACGGCCTCGACATAGCAGGGCCATATAAAACACCCATCATCGCCCCCGCAGACGGCACCGTGGTCGCAAGCGGCAAGGACTACTATCTGGGGGAATATATAAAGATAAGTCACAAGGGTGGAATAACCACCACTTACGGCCACCTTGCCAAGAGGCTGGTAAACAGGGGCGAAAAGGTCGCTCGCGGGGCGCTTATCGCCAAGATGGGCAACACCGGCCGTTCCACCGGAACGCACCTGCATTATGCGGTAATGAAAGAGGGGCGTTACCTTAACCCCGCCGAATATATTTGGGACGGCCTGAATAATCCCCTCGCCTCCAGAATGTGAGAGCCATGTTGAGAAAAAACTCGAAGAAAACCGAGATAAGGACCGCCGAGGGGCACGGCGCGGAGACCATCATAGGAACTGGAGTCACCTTTACCGGGGAGATAAAGAGCGGCGGAGATATATATATTGCCGGCGAGGTCAAGGGTGCCATTGAGAGCAAATCCGCCGTGGTGGTAAACCAGGGCGCGAACGTTGAAGCCGACATTTCAGCGCGGACGCTGCTGGTGCACGGCAACCTCAAGGGAAACGTAACCGCCTCTCTAAGCCTTGAAGTTGGCGAGACGGGCAGGCTGACGGGCGGAGTGATTGCGGGAGCGGTAAAGGTCGCCGAGGGCGGCATCCTAGAAGGCTCCTGCAAAGTCGACTCCTCAGCGGAGGGCCGAGTAAAGTCGGCCACCCTAACCCAACATCCCAAAGAGGCCGCTGAAGCCTGAGGAACAAACAAAGAAGCAACTATGCGAGGAGGGCGGTCCAAAACGGAGCCGCCCTTTTTTTGGCGAAAAAAAAGGACGACTTATCGTCGTCCTTTGATGTTGATTGGCCGGAAGACCGGCATATCTTCAAGCAGCCCGAGGGCTGTTTTTGCTGGAGCGGGAAACGGGATTCGAACCCGCGACTTCGACCTTGGCAAGGTCGCACTCTACCACTGAGTTATTCCCGCGCTCAGAGTGAGAGCGGATTTTGC
>PKTU01000190.1 GCA_002869005.1 Deltaproteobacteria bacterium | reverse complement strand
TTCTGAATGCCCTTCAGGCAAGGTTAATTTTCCGGCAACGATAAGGTCGCGAAAGAGCATCGTTGCTCCCGTGACACATGCGGGCAGGAGAAAGAGGCCGGCCAGCGGGATCATCAAGAGCAGGGTTGTCCCTGCGCCGAAGCCGAGAAATGCCCAGAGGTTTGAGAACGCTCCGCGACGCTTGTCGGCGAAGCGGAAACGATGGCGGTCCATCGGGTAGTCGAAGAACTCCCAGGCAAAGAAGAAAAAGGTCACCGGTGGGCCGACTATCGCCGCGAAGGTTGTTCCAAAGGGGGGAAGCAGACCTATGACGACAACGATGCCGAACACTAAAAGGTAGAGAATTATCCTCTTGAGGGCAGCAACAAATGCTATCGCCGCGCCTGAGAGGGTGCGTGAGAGGGAGAAGGGCTCTGTAAGGTCGACGCCGGAGTAAAGTTTCTCGACCTTCTCGCTTATAACGTCGTTGAAGGGAGAGAAGAGGAGACTGCCAACCATCGTAAAGGTGTATCCGACGACTACTACTAATACCACTGCCAGCAGGGAGGCGAGTACGTAGTAAAAGAGCTTGGACCAAAAACCGTCGGAGGTGTTTATGAAGTTGTCAAGCCACCTTTCAAGGTTGTTTTTATATATCCAGGCGAACCCTGCGTAGAGGAGAGTGTTGAGGATTATGGGGATCGCGACCCAGGGCCAAAGGCTTGGGGTCTTTGCCATCATCTTCATCCCCCTGAAAGGGGTGAAGAAGCCCTTGGCGAGCGATGCGAAGGAACCAATCATGGGTTTAACTCTCCATCAATTCTTTGAAGTAGTCCGCCATGCCTGCGCCCTCGCGGAGGATATTCACACTGTCATTCACCAGAGAGACGACTGTGGAGGGTGTCTGCGCGAGAACTCCGGAGTCGAGAATTATATCGACCCTTGGCCCCAGTATCTTAGCCAGATCATCGGGGTTGCCGATTGGCTCGTCATTTGAGAGGTTGGCGCTGGTGGATATTATCGGGTTTCCCAGCGCTGCCACCAGCTCAAGGGAGACCTTGTTGTCGGGGATTCTTATCCCCACGGTTTTCTGTTTTGTGAGGAGTATCTTGGGCGTCTCTCGCGTGGCCTCCAGGACAAAAGTGTATGGACCGGGCAAAAAGCGCTTCAAGATGCGGTAGGCGAAGTTGGACACCCTTGCATAACGGGAGATATGCTGTAGGTCGGAGCAGACGAAGCTCATCGGCTTTTTGGGGTCCCGACCCTTTATAGCCGTAATTTTCTCTATAGCTTTTTTATTTGTGATGTCGCAGCCGAGCCCGTAGACGGTGTCCGTGGGGTAAACCACCACACCGCCGCGGGAAAGGACCTCCGCCGCCCGATTTATGTGGCGGCCCTGGGGGTTTTCAGGGTGTACGCTAAGTCTCACAGCCATTAGATGTTGCTCCTTGTCGGCGAGGAATAAAGATAACGCGAGCGGCTATACGCGTCAATCTTCACAAGCATTTACTTTGGGTTGAAAGTTGTGCCGGATTGCGTGTATTCTTACAAATTCATGAAAACACGCGAAATGACGCTACTTTTAACCTTGCGCCGCAGTAATCAACCCGCCCGCCGAATCGAGCGAATGCGGCATACGCTCACCGGCCCATGAGGAAGCAGTGATGGACGAAAACAAAACCTTGGAAGAGACCGAAGTTAAAGAGACCGAAGCCGTGGAAGAGACCATTGAAGAGCAAGCCGCCGCGGGCGCTGATATTCCCGTAGCGGAGGAGTCCGCCCCGGCGGTTGAAGCTGCTTCCGAGGATGCCGCGAAGGCTCAACCGGATGAAGAAACTACAGGCGATTTCGCCAAACTTCTTGACGAGAGCGGCGCGGGGCAGATTGAGCGTCCACCTAAGATGGGCGAGAAGGTCTCCTGCACGGTAGTCTCGGTTACCGGTGACTGGGTATTTGTAAACTACGGGGGCAAATCCGAGGGCTCAATCGCTCGCGGAGAGTTCGCGCCGGACGGAGAAGCCGAGGAGGGCAAGCGCGATGAAGCAGGCCGCGCTCCGCTGCCCAAAGAGGGCGATGTAATAGAAGCGTATCTGCTCTCCAACCACGACGGCGAGACAAGGCTCACAACACGCCTCTCAAGCCGTGACCTTTCCAAGCAGGCCATTCAGGATGCTTTCGTGGCGGGCGTCCCCGTAGAGGGGCGCGTTTCCAAAGCCATCAAAGGAGGCTTTGAGGTCAGGGTCTCAGGTCTTCGCGCTTTCTGCCCGCTCTCTCAGATTGATATCCGCTGGCCCCGCGAGCCGGAGGTTCACGTAGGCAAGATATACTCCTTTAAGGTCTCCGAGTATAAAGAGAAGGGGCGTAACATCATCGTCTCCCGCCGCGCCTTGATGGAAGAGGAGCAGGTGACTATAAAAGAGGAGCTTAAAAAACGTATCGTCGTGGGCCAGATCGTCACCGGCCATGTGAGGAACGTCCAGCCCTTCGGCGCCTTTGTCGAGCTTGGCGGGGTGGATGGACTCATACCAGTCTCGGAGATGGCGTGGGATCGCGTCGAAGACCCAAAAGAAGTTCTCTCGGAGGGGCAGGAGGTGTCGGCGAAGGT
This sequence comes from Deltaproteobacteria bacterium, assembly GCA_002869005.1. Classification (GTDB taxonomy): domain Bacteria; phylum Desulfobacterota; class Deferrisomatia; order Deferrisomatales; family BM512; genus BM512. Next base: position 3,618 of record PKTU01000190.1, on the reverse strand, counting down.
AATTGGCGCTGATTGGGATAAAGAGCGAATCAGCCTCTCGCTAAAAGCTCTCCAGGCAGACCCCTGGGTTGCCGAAGCGGGTGAATTCAAGGTGGGCGATAAGGTTAAGGGGAAGGTCGTCAGGATAACCAACTTCGGCGCCTTCGTCAGCCTTGCACCCGGCGTGGACGGGATGATACACGTCTCAGCGCTGCCCACTGAAAAAAGGGTAAAGCACCCCGGCGATGTCCTGACCGTAGGTGAGGAAGTGGAGGCCGAGGTGCTTCAGGTAGACCTTGAGAAACGCCGCATATCCCTATCTATGGAATATAAGCTCTTCGAGGGTATGGGAGACTTGCCGGGTAGGGGAGAGGTTCTGACCGGCACCGTTGAAAAGGTTGCCGATTTCGGCGTCTTCCTTAAGCTCCCCTCAGGTCATGTAGGGCTCATCCCAAATGCTGAGATGAACACCAGAAGGGGCGCCAACCACTCGCAGATGTACAAGCCCGGCGATGAGATTGAGGTTAAGGTCCTCGGTATTGAGGAGCGGGGACGGAAGATCCGCCTCTCCATCAAGGCGCTGGTGAGGGCGCAGGAGCGCGAGCTTCAGAAGGAATATGAAACGTACAAAGACTCCGGCGACGGTTCAATGGGCACTCTGGCCGACCTCTTCAAGGCCGCACAGCAAAAGGACGACTGACCCACAGCTTGCAATAGTAAAGGGCGGCCTGCAAAGACCGCCCTTTTTTACGCATAACAAAAAAGAGGGCGACCATAAACGGCCGCCCTCTTGGCTTATGCTCTTTGTCCCTTTAGAGGGGGACTACTGAAGTGGCCTGGGGACCCTTCTGGCCCATGCCCTCCTCATACTCGACAGCCTGACCCTCTGCGAGAGTTTTGAAGCCGTCGCCCTGAATCGCGCTGTAGTGCACGAATAGGTCGGAGCCGCCGTCGTCGGGAGTGATGAAGCCATAACCCTTTTGATCGTTGAACCACTTGACAGTACCGTTAGCCATTTTCTTTCCTCCAAATTTCCGGGTGTTCTCAACCCAATCTTTCGCAACTTACTGGGCGGAGAGCCAGAGTCGGGAGGTCCCCCCCGAACTGCTGCATATCCATCCAACTTGCTGCCTTTGCGCCCTTGGCGCGTAAAAAAAGGAGAGGCGACTGTCGCCTCTCCCTAAAGATTTCTAACAGTTCCTATTGCTGGAGCACTTCGTCTGAACCAGCTTTCAACGCAAAATTACAGTACAATTACAATCGTTGCAAGCAAAAAACACCATTTGCAAGTAGGGGAGGGTGCGCTGAAAGCGCTATATTGCGGGCCTTTATGAGTGAGCGGCTACCCCTCAAAGAGGCGTAGCCGTATTGCATCATTTTATTGTCGCATCAACCAACGTTATTTAGATGCTTTAAAATCTCAAGCGCAAGGGTCGGGCCTATGCCTTCAGCATTGGAGAGCTCGTCATGTGTCGCCCCTTTTACCTTCTTTAAAGAGCCGAAGCGGGCAATCAGCGACTTTCTCTTCTGCGGGCCTACGCCTGGTATCTTCTCCAATGCCGAGGATACCGCCTCCTTCCTGTGACTCTTTCTGTAGAACTCTATCGCGAAGCGGTGTGCTTCATCGCGAATCCGCTGTAGGAGAAAGATGGCCGAGGAGTTCTTTGAAGGGGTTAAGGGGTTCATCCGCCCCGGCAGGAAGATTCGCTCGGGAGATTTAAGCCCTTCCGAGCCGGGGATTGGGCGCGACTTGGCGAGCCCGATTACGGGAACTTGACCGGCGCCGCGCTCCTCCATAGCCGCGAGAGCGGCGGCTAGCTGCCCTTTGCCCCCGTCTATGACAACCAGATCGGGGTATTCCCAACCACCGGAATCACGGGCGAAGCGCCTCAGGAGCACTTCGCGCATCATGGCGAAATCATCCGCGCCCTCCACCGTCTTGATTTTGAACCGCCTGTAGTGCTCCTTGTCAGGGAAGCCGTCTAGGAATGTAACCATGGAGCCTACCGGATTTTTCCCTTGAATGTTTGAGATGTCGTAGCACTCCATCCTCCTTGGAGGAGCGGGCAGCGAGAGGCGTTGGCGGAGCTCTTCCAGTGCCGTTTCGTAGCCGACTTTCGACCTGCGCCGCTCTGCAAGCAGCTTCTCGCCGTTTTCACAGGCCATCTGGAGGAGTTCAAGGCGTTCACCCCGCTTTGGCAGAATGATGTTTACCTTTTTTTCGCGTTTTTCGGCGAGCCATTGCTCCAACACCTCCCGCTCCTCCTCGCCCGGGTCGCTACCGATGACTATCTCGCCGGGCACGATGCGGTTTTCACGGTAGTAACGCCGGATAAATTCACTCACTATCTCGCCGTCATCCTCATCAAGATTTTTGAAATAGTAGGCGCGCGAATCGATGAGCACCCCGGAACGTATCACAAGGACCACGAACTGCGCCTCCGCGCCCTCTCGTACTACTCCGATTGCGTCCCGATCGACGGGCTTGTGCGTAACCGCCTTCTGTTTAAGGAGGGTTGTCTCAACCGCCAGCAGGCGGTCTCTCAGGGTCGCGGCCTCCTCAAAGCGCTCATCCTCGGCGGCTCTCTTCATCTCGCTCTTGAGCCGTTCTATGAGTTTCTGCTTTCGCCCCCGCAAAAACAGGCGGATCTCATCGACGAGCGCACCGTATCCAGCTTGATCAATCAACTCCATGCAGGGTGCTGGGCAGCCGCGCGTGGTGTGGTATAGACATGGGCGTGTACGCGATGTAAATTCCCTATCTGAACATTGCCTTAAGGGAAAGAGTTTGTGTAATAAATCAACTGTTTCCCGAAGCTTCCCGGCGGAGGAGTAGGGGCCGAAATACTCCGCGCCGTCGTTTTTTATGCGCCTTACTAGAGTGAGCTTGGGAAACTTCTCCTTGGCTGACAACCTGAGGGAGAGGTAGGTTTTGTCGTCCCTCAGTTCGACGTTGTAGCGAGGGTGATGCTTCTTTATGAGGCTATTCTCAAGTATAAGCGCCTCTTTTTCAGTGGTCGTTATTATGTAGTCGATATCCCGTGCGCGCGCCATCAGGAGGCGTATGTGCGGCCTGCCGTCGCCACCGTCGCGCAGGTATGAGCGCACACGGGTGCGGAGGCTCTTCGCCTTGCCGACGTAGAGCACCTCTCCCTCGCCGTCCCTGATAAGATAGACGCCGGGGCGCTTTGGAAAGGAAGCAACCTTTTCCTTGAGGTCCATGACCTGTATATTACGCCATTACAGGGCATAAACCAACGGAGGTGAAGGAGCGTCAAGGTGGAAGACACGGGAACTATAGAGCTTGGGCCCATACTGGCGCTTGAGGGCGCGGTCGGGCGCGTTCTCTCCATGGTCAGGGCGGCCGCCTACGGTCACCGCGCGGGCTCAAAGCGCCTTGGAGACCTCACTCTCAAGGGCGGGAACCTGATTAATGCGGCAAAATCATCAAAAGATGAGTTGAGAAAGCTTTTGACCTCCTTCGAAAATGTCGAGGAGGACCTGACGGAGACCGCCGTCTTGGCAATCGGTGCGCACTTTGCCGAATTTTTGCGTCTGACCCTAAAGAGGAAAGCTGACCCTGTCGCGCTGCCGGACTCCGTTAGCGGGGTGGAGAAGCTCATTGGGGCAGGGGGGGCT
>PKTU01000038.1 GCA_002869005.1 Deltaproteobacteria bacterium | reverse complement strand
GAGGACAAATTTCCCCGTGAGCTCTCCGGGGGTGAACAGCAGCGGGTTGCGGTGGCAAGGGCGATAGCGCCGGGTACCCCTCTTGTTATAGCCGACGAGCCTACCGCCAACCTAGACTCGGTAACCGGCAAAGAGCTTATGGAGCTCCTCTACGAGCTGAGAGAACGGGAGGGGAGAACCTTCATCTTCTCATCCCATGACCCGATGGTAATCGAGCGCGCCGAGAGGGTGGTAACCCTCCACGACGGCGCAATCACAAAAGATATCACTCAATAGAGTTATCTGAGCGAAGGGGGTTTCAATGCTCCCCCTCCCCGTAAATCGAAAAGGCGTGAAAGAAGTGCTTTAGCACTTGAGTCATCTATCCAAAAGCCAAGGTCGTGGAGTATCCCGAAACCCTTTAGCCCCTCATCTACAGCTTTGGATGCAACCAGCTCGGTCTCTTCGGGGAAAAGCGCTTCAACCCCATATGAGCCAGAGTCCTCCAACGCTTTGTCGGCATCGAAATGTCCTCTGGTGTGATGCAGTAGTGAGTGTAGGTAGTTATGTTTACCACCGGCGAGGTCCTCGCCGAAATCGACAAGGTCGTCTACCAACTGTAGCCCCATTCCCAAGAGGTAAACACCCTCGGCCCCACGGGCAACCTTTTCGCGCAGCTCATCCTCCACGATGAGCGGAATTACGAAAGCAAGTCGGAGGAGGTTTCCGCCACGCTGGTCATGCACCTTGGATAGCACTTCCTCAGGGGTAGGCACGCATTTGCGGCCGGCTTCCTCCTCCGCTTCGAGAGCGCCGATGGGCGCCAGAGATGCCATGAGAGCACGCTCCAGCTCCATATCGTTTAAGGCATTTACCAGAGGGTCGATGTTTGCGCTCGTCTTGGCGTGGGCAATGAGCCTGTCGAAGAGGAGAATGTTCATCACGGAGGTGAAGCGTGGTGCTTCTGCGGGCAGCGCAAGGGGGAGCTGCGGCTTCAATTCGTCATCCAGTATATTGTCGGTTGCGGTGACTATCCCCCGGATAGCGTGGTTTATCGTTCCGTAGAAATCAAGCCGCCTCTCAGGGATTCCTATGCATGAGTAAAGCGCGAGAAAGAGGATTGAAAAGACGTTTCTCTGGAGATAATCCAGATCCCCGGGTTGCTTGCCTACGCTCTTTAAGAAAACCTTGGGGAGAAGCTCCCCCGCGAAGCTGACCCCCGCTCTTTCAATATCCCGCTGCTTTCTTATAAAGGGCTTGAATCGGCGGAAAGTGGCGTTCCATGTGAGGGGGTTCATATCTTCTCCGAGGTAACCGCTTTATGGTTCACGCTGGCAGTCTGACAGAAAGCCCGGCGCTTGCCAAGGTGGTTGAGCTTTATTTCACTACCGGTTGGGGTCCATCGACTATGCGGTGGACAGTCCATTTGTCGGAGCTAAAGCGCAGCGAGGATATTACAAGCAGAACGCTTACATAGACAATCACGTTGATCCAGGGCCCAAGAATGCCGCTCTCCAGGTATTCGACCATAACGTAAGTCGGCAGTACCAGGAAGGTCAGCGAGCAAAGAGTGATCATCGTCATTACAAAGCGGATATCGCCCGCCCCTTTAAGCCCACCGGTTAGCGCAAGTACGGGGGCGTTTATTATGGAGTAGATAGCGACCAATTTGAGGAGGTCGCTTCCCATGCTTACCACCTTGTTGAACTCCTCCGAGGGAAGGCCATTTGTCCTGAAGAGGGATATCATGGGTTCCGGGATAAAGATGAAGGCAAGTGAGGCGAACGCCATGCACAGAAGGGAGATCTGCGCCGCGCTCATTACAGAACGTTTAGCGAGCTTGGGGTTCTCTGCTCCAATTGCCTGACCCGCCAGCACGGAAGCTGCCATTGAAAGTCCCATAAGTGGTAAGAAAGCCAAAAGTTCAATGGAGAAGACAATATTCGTCGTTGCAAGCTCGATCCGGCCGATTCTCCCGACGATAAAGATGAAGAGAGTAAAGCCGAAAATATCCAGAAAGAAATGCACTCCTCCGGGCAGCCCGTAGGATAAGAATTTCCTGAATAGGGCGCCCTCAAAGCGCCACGCGCTTTTCACGCAAAAGCGCCTGTCGTTTTTTTCGGTGAAAAGTATGAGGGCAAAGAGAAGAACGATGGAGGCGGTGCCTATTGCGGTGGCAAGCCCCGCACCCGCGATTCCCATCTCCGGCAAGCCCCACTTGCCGTTAATCAGCGCGTAGTCAAGTGGAATATTTATGGCAGCGCCGATGGTGTTTACGGCAGCCACAGGCCAAGTCATTCCCCTGCCCGAGTAAAAAGATGAGAGCACGACAGAGAGTATGGCGAATGACGACCCCGCCAGGAGATAGTTGAAATATGTGACCTCAAGCTCCTGGATCTTCGCAGGGTGTCCCGCAAAGGCAAAGATGCTCTCCGAGAAGAAGTAGAGGCAGGATATTAAAAGAGAAGCGACCAATGAGAAGTAGATACCCTGCCATAGCGCCGCCCCGACCCTGTCGTCAAGTTTCGCCCCCGTGTATTGGGCAACGAAGACGGAGACATATTCAGCTACCCCCATGAAGAAGGAGAAGAATAGAAAATAGGCGACCCCCGCAGGTAATGACGCAGCGATGGTGTCCATCGAATAATTTCCGAGGAATACCCTGTCGGTGAACTGCATCACCGTGTGGGAGATCATGGAGAATATAAGGGGGAGCCCGACGCGCAATACATCTCGGTACCCGCCGGGACCATACCATCTGGATAACAAAGGGTTGCTCCGGAAAAAAGTGGACTTGAAATGTTACGCCCAAAATTTTCCGTTGTCTTCCCCTCGTTTAAGATAAATGGAAAGTTTTTACTCCGCCCTTAGGCCCGGGCTGTATTTATTTATGGAGGCGGGGTTGTCAATAGCTTGACAAAGAAGCGGCCTGCCGGGAATAGCGAGGAGAAGGCAGGCCGCTTGGGGGGGATAAATTTTAGGGTGTTGCTTACTACTTCGACGAAGCCATCACGTCCAGCGTCATCTCTTTTTCCATGAAACCTTTCGGGAGGTCTTTTTTCAGAGACCAAACTATTTTGCGGTCCGTGCCGGGCTGTACTTTGGCTCCCACGTCGCCGCTTACGTGGCGAGGAAGCAGCTTCATGCCGCCACCCTCCGCGTTAAGCCTCACCTTGGCGGGGAAGGGGCCTTCAAGGTCATAGTATACGTAAACCGCGTCACCCTGAATGCGAAGCCGGATGTTCCTTACAGTGAACGTGGCTTGATCTTCACGGGCCTTTTCTATCAGCCAAGTGATGGTTTCACGGTCACCGCGAGCATTTTTCGCATATTCGAAGGCGGAGAGGCCAAAGCGATCGGTGAGGAATGGGTTGGCACCGGCTTTGAGAAGTATCCACGCGGTTGACTCGAAGTTTTTAAGGCACGCCTCCATCAGCGGAGTGCGACCGTAGGCATCGGGCTGATTAACCTGGGCGCCCTTGGCTATGAGCAGCTGCACAACTCTGAAAGTATCGCGCTCCGTGATAAAGCCCTCTTCATCGGCCAGGGCAAGAGTAGTGAGCATTGCCTGCCCGAGAATTTCCTGGCCGAATGCGTTTTGCTCCAAAAGGTCCTCGACCGCTTCTACCTCACCACGGGCGACGTGACCGAGGAGCTTGTTGCCGAGCATATAACCTGGTTGGGCAAGCGCCGGGATGGCTATAAGCATTAGGATGGCTATACATGCCGGGATGAGTGCTGTTCTGCGCATTGGTTCCCCTCCGATGCTGCGGTTAAAATTCTCCTCTTTTATGCACTTCTAGCTCGGATTTCAAAAAATACAAGGGGCTAAATACGCCGGGAGCAATTTTTTATAGTCTTTGTGTAATGTCAGCTTGAGGGCGAGTGTTCGCGCAGCAGCCTCAAAAGCTCGGCGCGTGAAGAGACGCCCATCTTCATATAGGCGGCTTTGAGGTGGGATTTAATCGTGTGGACCGTTACAAAGAGCTCTTCGGCAAGCTCTGCATTGCTTTTTCCAGTCAGGTAGAAGGCTTTGAGTATTTCAACCTGCCGCAGCGTCAAGGTGAAGCTCTTTCGTATCTCTCCCCAGTCCGGGGCGTGGTGCGGAATAACATCCGCAGTGAGAACGCGCTCAACGGTGGAGATGAACTCCTCCCCGGCAAAGGGCTTCGATAGGAAATCGGCGGCGCCCCGCCGGAGACAGGTTACAGCCGAATCGAGGGTCGCGTAAGAGGTTATAGCGATTACTTTGGGCGGCGTACGGGAGAGCTCCTTTATGCGGGCCATTAGGGTGGGCCCGTCGATGCGCGGCATCATGAGGTCAGTTACAACAAGGTCGAAAGGTTCCTCGCGCATGAGTGCCAGCGCCTCGACGCCGTCGTGCGCCGTGGTCGTCTTGTAACCCGCAGATTGAGCTAACTCTTTAAGCTCCCTCAGGAGGAGGGCGTCATCGTCGCAGATAAGTATGTTGGCTTTATTCTCCACCTTACCCAACTCACTTGTCCCCCCAAGGGTGTGGAAACCCACCAAGGCGCTGACGGTGCTCCGGTGTGGGGGCTCGATGGCAGAGAAAACACTGAACCCCTGACTCCGTGGGCTCGACTGCCTCCTTTTCATCCTCATCTAGATAGACGCTAAGCTTGGCCTCGGGGGTCTCCCTGTGGACTGGAAGCGCCTTAACCTGATCCTTGTAACCCTCGGAGATACCGGGGCCGCCCTGGAAGCCCGGGTCGGCGGTGGTGAAAACAGCGCTCCAGTCATTTCCAATCTCCGCCTTATGGCACCTGTCGCAACCGCCGGGGGGAGGTATCTCCATCACTAGATGCTCACCGGCGCAGCCTATTAAAAGGCTCGTCGCAATAGCCAAGGAAAGAAGTAGGATAAACCGCAAGGCGATATTCATCATTACCTCCGGCAGAAAAATATCATCAACTCCCCGCTTATCCCGCTTTGGGCTCGATGATGGGTTGAAAGGTCACGGCGCGATCGCTTATAAATAAAGTTTGCCATCAATAGCCATGAAAGAAAAGGAATCTGCCGCATTGGAGCCAAAAGTGTTCGCATCTCACTTCATGATGGCTCCTATGGCGGGGGTCACCGATGAACCATTCAGGGCAAGGTTAAGGCGTTGGGGCTGCCGCGCGCTATGGACGGAGATGGTAAGCGCCGCGGCGCTGGTAAGAAAGCATAAAAAAACTCACCAGATGGCAGCTCCCGGCGATCTGGGGAATGACACAGCCATTCAACTCTTCGGCGCCAACCCGGATGAGCTTTTGCCCGCCGCGGAGATTTTGACAGCCCTTGGGTGGCTGCGAATCGATTTTAACATGGGCTGCCCGGTCAAGAAGGTTACCAAGAGCGGCGCGGGTGCGGCGCTCTTGGGCGACCTTTCATTGGCGGCAAAATGTATCAAGGCTGTCAGGGATGGTTCCGGGGGCATTTTCACTGTAAAGATAAGGAGCGGCGTCACCTCAAGCCAACTCAACTACCTTGAAGCGGGGAAGATGGCAGAGGGGGAGGGGGCAGACGGAGTTGTCCTCCACGCCAGGACCAGAGCACAGGGTTATAGCGGCTTTGCGGATTGGAGTCAGATTGACGCGCTAGCGGGAACTCTTGGAATTCCAGTAGCGGGAAATGGTGATATAGATAGCGCAAAAACAGCACTGGACCGTCTCAGCGGACATCCGGTGGCCGCGGTTATGATTGGACGGGCAGCGCTCGCAAGCCCTTGGATATTCAGGGATGTTGAGCTCATGTTTCAGGGAGGGGCACCGCTAGGCCGGCCGTCCATTCAAGAGCTCTCCGCCGACCTGTCGCGCCACTTTGCCGAGTTGGTCGAGTTTAAGGGTGAGCGGGGAGCTGTCGGAGAGATAAAGAAATTTGTGGCGTGGGCTATAAAGGGAGTCCAGGGCGGCTCGGTGGCGCGCGCAGAGGTAATGCAGATAAAAGAGGCGGATGCGATGTGTGAGTTCATAGCCTCGCTAGCCGCGTTTGACCCGAGAGAGGGAGGTGGAAGCTAGAGTGGAGACAGCATTGAAGCGTGACCCGGCTCACGACTCGCCCCCTCCAATGGCAGTGGCGGTGGTGTCGAGAAGCCCACTTATGAGAAAGCGTCTTGCCGCAACACTCACCGGCGCAGGCTATAAGGTGACAGAGATAAGCGGTACGACGGCATTTATACGCAATAAACGTCAGCGCCCCTATGTCGTATGCTTCTTTGACGCGCGCGGCTCCGATGGAAAGGAGCGCGCCTTGCGCTGCTTTGAGGCCCGGCCGAGGGAGCGTTACATTGTTATAAGAGATACTAACGCTTCCGGAAAGCGTCTGCTCTCCAGCGCCATAGCAAAGTTTGGCTGCATCGCGGACTCCTTTACCAACGAGGAGGTCGTCGACTGGGCCTCAAGGGCCGCCGCCGAGGAGCGCCTTGCCGAAGGGGAGCAGCCTCTTGAAGAGCTGCTTTTCGAGCGCTTTACATCGTTTATACATGAGGTCGGCAGCGCATCTATGTCAGACCTCCACGGATTGATACTTGAACGCGTTGAGCGCCCACTCCTAAAGGCGGTCCTTGAATGGACCGATGGCAACCAGTCCCGCGCGGCAGAGATACTTGGGATCCATCGGAATACCCTTAGGGTAAAAATTAAAGCGCTGGGGATAGCAGCAGGGGAGTAGTGGGGATGCGTAAAACATTAAGGTTGCTAAGCCATCTCGCGTTGACCATCCTCATTGCCTCGCCCGCTCTAGCAATAACTCCCTTTGTAAATCTGAAAAGATGCGCCTCAATTCCCGGCGATATAGACCGGCTTGAGTGTTACGACAACTATGTGCGCCACATGGGCATCCCTACCGCCGCCAATGACGGTACGCTCGGAACAACGCAGGCCCGTTATGGCAAGTGGACCACGAGAACCGAGCTGGACAACGACGGCGGCTCTTCCGTTTACGTTTACGCTTATTCCAACAACTTGCTATCAGGGCGTAGCGGCATGCCGGTAGCACCCCTATTGGTGGCGAGATGTAAAGAGCTGGTGACGGAGTTCTTTCTCGCATACCCTCTCACCATGCACCTTCAGCCCGTGAATGTCGAACAGCAGGCCCTCTACAGCGTAATGGCCGGTCAAAAGACGGAAACCTCCGAACGTAAGACTATCTTTATTGGCGAAGACCGAAAGGACGAAGTTGTCGCCGAGCCGCGGCGCGTGAGGATTGCTTTCGGCGACGGTACCCGCTTCGATGAAACATTGAAATCGTCTACAGATGGCAGGGCATGGTTCTTCACCAACCCCGTTTCGGCAATAAGGCGCATAGCCCGCCATGATGAGGTTCGCCTCTCTCCTCCCGACGGTGGTGGAATCGAGATGGGGATAAGCTTTGACCTTGAGGGCTTTGAGGAAGCTCTGCTGCCCCTGAGAAACAGCTGTACATGGTGAGTTCGGCGGACACTATAAATCCTTGTCCAAACTGGTGTTTATTGACTTTTTCCGATTTCGCGTGTAAAGATCTCACCCTTGGGATGAATAATGGCATTCATATCGTGGGAACGGAAGAAGACCGAAGCCGGCGAAAATAAAGCCGGAGGGAAGTTCGGATCGCGCCTGGCGTTGATATCGCTGGTCTGCGCCGTCGCGACTGCCATAGTCGCCCCATCCATAACCACCTCCCAAAAAGTCTATCAAGAGGGGGATATCGCTCCCGACGCGGTAAAGGCCACCAGGGACTTCCTTGTAGTCGACGAGGCCGCCACCGAGGCGCAACGCGCTGAGGCGCCGCTGCTCGTACCAAAGATATACGACCGCGCGACCGACCCCCTCTCCGCAACGCTGGAAGTTCTGGACGAATCTTTTGCCACGGTCAAAGCTCCGCCTACGCCTACGCCTACGCCTACGCCTCCCGCCGCAGAGGGCACGGAGCTAACGGCGCCCATAGAAAACAAACCCGCTGAGCCGGGAAATAGAGACCCTCTGGCGGCAAGCCGTATATCAAAACTCATGGAGGAGCGGTGGTCGCTTAACATATCCCCCGAACTCGCGGCACTCTTGACCGACGAGGCCAACCGCCTGGAACTTAAGAGCCTGGTAACCGCTCAGCTTGCACCTCTTTTTGAAGGCGGCGTAGTAGCCAATCGTGACCTCCTTGTGGGCGACGCGGGACATGGCAGCGGAGTTATCGTAAGAGGAGTAGGCGGGGAGGGTGAAGGGCTCCTGAAAGACCTCTCAAAAATCACCGATTATGATACAGCCAGAAAGGCCCTCGCCGGCAAAAAGGTCAAAACTGTCGGAACCCTCGACAAACTCTCCGGTCTACTCAGCGCGGCGCTATTGACTCCGAATCTGATCTACAATCAGGAAGAGACGCAGGCGCGCAGGGAAGCCGCCGCCAAGGCGGTCAGCCCCATCCTTTATCAGGTCAGGAGGGGCGAGATGATAGTGCGCGAGGGGGACAGAGTCTCTGAGGTGCAGGCCAAAAAGCTGGTTGCTCACGCCAAAGGCGAGGGTGACGGCGCCTCAAGGTGGAGTGGCTACCTTGCTTTGATGCTCGGGCTGACCCTTTTGACCACCCTCTTGATGGAGTTCGGAAGGGTAAATATAAAAAAGGTCCGCACCGGTTCAAAGGATTTACTCTTTATCACCAGCCTCTTTCTGGTGCTCCTCCTGTTACAGCGCCTTGGGCTTGGCCTGGGTGCCCATCTTGACACGGGCATGGGCGATTTCATGCGGTTCGCCATGCCAATGGGCGCTGCATTTATAACCATGAGAATGGTCCTTAACTCCGAGACGCTGGCGATCTTCTTTTTGCCCTTTACTGTGGCGGCGGCGGTAGGCGGCGGCTTGACCAGCGGCTTTTTCATCCCGCTAATCTTCGGAGGCCTTACTGGCGCCCACCTTGCGGGTGGCGCAGGCAAGAGGATGGACTTTCTGAAGATCGGCTTGATAGTAGGCGCCGCGCAGGTAGTGGGAGTTATGCTGGTAGCGCTACACAAGGGTTCGCTTTTTACTACGGATGCACTTTGGCCGATGGGCGGTGCTTTTGTCGGCGGTCTGGTAAGCGGACTTTTGGCTTTGAGCCTCGTGCCGTTGGCGGAGACCATTCTGGACTACACTACTGATATGCGACTTATGGAGCTCGCCAGCCTTGACCACCCACTCCTTAAAGAGCTCTTAATCCGCGCACCGGGCAGCTATCACCATTCGGTTGTAGTGGGCACGCTGGTAAAAGGGGCGGCCGAAGCTATCGGGGCGAGAGCGGTCCTCGCGATGGTCGCGGCTTACTACCATGATATTGGAAAGATAAGAAAACCGGCATACTTCATCGAAAACCAAGGGGGAGGTAAAAATCCCCACGATAAGTTATCGCCGCCAATGTCCACGCTGGTAATAACATCACATGTTAAGGACGGGGTGGAACTTGCCGAAAAGTATAGACTGGGCAAGGACATAGTAGACATTATAAGCCAGCACCACGGCACCCGGCTGCTGCATTATTTCTATGACAAGGCAAAGGAGGGCGCCCGGCCGGGGGTCGATGGGGTTAGCGAGGTTGAGTACAGCTACTCCGGGCCAAAGCCCCAGAGCCGAGAAGCCGCGCTTGTGCTACTGGCCGATGTCGTCGAGGCGGCCACCAGGACATTGCCGACAGCGAACCAGTCAAGGGTGCAGGGCGCTGTGCAGACAATGATAAACAGGATTTTCGCTGAGGGCCAACTGGATGAGTGTGACCTTTCATTGAAAGACCTCCACCAGATAGCCAGGAGCTTTACCCTCATCCTCACGGGGATACACCACCAGCGCATCGACTATCCGTTGCCGGTGCAAAAAGAAAAGAAGGAAGATGGAGATCTGGCTAAGAGACGACAGTCCGAAGGGATGCATGGACGAGGGGAGGCTCCTCAGGAGGGCGAAGAGAATCTCAAGCGTCTTGGGATATGATGACGCAGAGCTCTCCCTCTGGATTTGCGACGACGAAACCATAAGGGGCCTTCACGATGAATATTTCGGCCTCGACACACCAACTAATGTAATAAGCTTCTCACAACGTGAGGGCGAATACGACGAAATCGAGCCGGACCTTCTCGGAGACGTAGTGGTGAGCTTTGAAACTGCGGCTCGTGACAGCGTGGAGGCAGGTCACTCGGTAGAGGACGAGATAACTTTCCTCTTCATTCACGGCTTACTGCATCTCATAGGGTACGACCACGAGGGAGAACGTGCCTCCGATGCCCCGGAGATGGAAGCCAAGGAGGAGGAGCTTTTTAAACTTGTCAGGGGAATGGATTGACCGTGACTGAAGGCGATAAATCTTTTTTTGGCAGGATAGTCGCGAAGATAAAGGGGGGCCGCGGCGAACGCGACCTCGTTCGCGAGATGGAGGAGCTTATCGAAGAGGGCTCCGCCGAGGGCCTTATAAACTCCGATGAGGGAGAGATGCTCCTCTCTGTGTTGGAGTTTCGCAGTACCCTAGTGCGGGAGATCATGATACCCCGTACCGAGATGGTATGCGGTGAGGTGAATGTTTCGGTAGGTGAAATTATAAGACTTATGATCGAAGGCGGACACTCACGCATACCCATATACGAGGGGGATGTCGACCATGTTGTCGGGGTGCTGCACTCCAGAGACCTCCTTGAGTTCTGGGGGAGCGAAGAGAGTGAGATACCTTTGGGCAAGCTGATTCGGCCCGCCTACTTCGTGCCTGAGACCATGGCGATAGAAAATCTCCTCCGCGAGCTGAGAGATAGAAAAGTCCACATGGCGATTGCAGTGGATGAGTATGGCGGGGTCTCTGGGCTCGCAACCCTTGAAGATGTTATCGAGGAGATAATAGGCGACATCCAGGATGAGTGGGACGATGAAGATGAGCCGATGGTCATCGAGCTCGCCGACGGGTTTGAAGTCGACGGCAGGTGCGAGATCGAGGAGTTAAACGATGCTATCGGCGTCGAGGTTGGAGATGACGGAGAGTTCGAGACCGTCGGGGGGCTGGTCCTTGATGAGCTTGGTCGCGTCCCTGCGCCGGGAGAATCTTTCAGTAAGGGAGATTTTGACTTTGTTGTGAAAGACGCTGATAAGCGTCGCGTTAAGTCGGTAATAATCAGGCGGCGCAAGATTGAGGGGGGAGCCGGGGAAGATGGAGAGGGATAAAGCTCGGATCATCGCTGTCGCCAGGAATGAGGACCGCGCGCGCCAGATAGCTGAATTGGTCAATAATACCTCATATTCAGCGACCCATACATGCGACCTTGTGGGCGCATTTTTTTATGAGCCGGGTCTGCTCATTATCGATCCGACCTCCTGGGAGAGCTCCTGCCGTTTGATACTTGAGGAGTTCGAGAAGCGAGAGACGCCGCCGCCGGCGGTGTATTTTATTGGCGGAGGTTTGGAGCTCATCTTCGCAGCGGGACCCGCCCTGGGTGTCATCAGGGATGACGAACCCTCCTTCACTCTCGGAGAGAAGATACGCATGGCGCTGGCGGCGCAGCGTATCTTCGCCTCTTCATGGAAGCGCCTCAAGTCCTCATTTGAGGAACACTTCATGGATCGCACCGAGAAAATACTTCTTGAGCGCACGGGGGTGAGGGTTCGAGAGGACCGCTTACATGCGCTAAGGAGGGCAATCTTCTCACGAGGCGTCGCCAGACTTTCAAACAGCCCGCAAGAGCTTGAACGTTGCCTTGCGGATCCAGCAGGCGAGCTTGACCTTTCAGTACTAGTGACCCGGGTAGTAGCGCCTGAAACATATTTTTGGCGTTATTCGGGGCAAATGAATGCCTTGAAGAAACTCCTTAAGGAGAGACGCGAAGAGAGTGGCGGCAAGGTCAAAGTGCTTTGCGCGGGATGCTCGACGGGGGAGGAAGTCTATTCAGTCGCGCTTGCTATAATTGAGGCCTTTGGCGATGATTTCGACTTCCACGTTTGGGGAACGGACATAAATCTCTCCGCCATCGAGATAGCCAAACGTAGGCGATACAGCAGCCACTCCGTTAGGAATCTTCCGGAGCGTTTCATCGGACGGTGGATATTACAGGAAGAGGATGCGTGGGTAGTCTCCGAAGAGCTCGCGCGGCGCGTTACCTTTGAGGGTATGAACCTCATCGGTGGAGAAACAGAGAGGTGGCTTAAGGAAAAAGGCCAATTCGATGCTGTTTTCTGCCGCAATGTCACTATATATTTTGACCCCGCCAAGACAAGGCTGCTGCACGAGCGGTTGACCTCCGCTATTTTGAGCGGCGGCGGCTATTTCCTCGGCTCCTCCGAGATGCTTCTAACCATGCCGGATGGTTTTACGCCAATACACGAATCCGGCTCCTTTTACTACCTAAAGAGTGACGTTGTCTCTGCCGTTGAGGAAGAGGCGAGTTTGGTCGATGAGGCGGCTGAGCTAGAGGCAAAGGTTGAAGATTCCTATCGAAGGGGCCTTGTCTCCCTAGCAAAAGAGGACCTTAAAGGTGCGAAAGAAGCATTTGGCGAGCTGGAACGGATATCACCGGAGGACCCGCGCAGCCTGACGGGCAGGGCCGTGCTTCTCTCCAACGAGGGGCGTGATAAGGAGGCCCGTGAGAAGCTCTTGGCCGCCCTTGAAGCTGAAGATACTCCAGCAGAGGCATTCTTTCTTGCCGGGCTGCTAGAAGAGCGCGCAGGGCACGACAGTGACGCGCTAGCCATGTACGGGATGGCGCTTGGGCAGGACAATACCTTCTTCATGGCTCACATTAACCGTGCCTGGATATTACGCAGGAGGGGGCGTAGCAACGCTTTCAAAAAGGAGATGGAGGCTGCCCTGGAGATGCTTGGAAGGAGCCCGAAGAAAGCCTCCTGGGCAACAGGCGGACTTGGCTTTGATACGATATTGAGGATGGTCGCCGATGCGCTTAAAGAGGAGTCAAGGTAAGGACGATGGTGAAGGAGGGCGTTAAGAGCCGTTTCAGTGAGGAGGAACGCCTTCGCTTCTGGACTGAGATGGAAGCAAGGGCTGAAAAGATTAGGGAGCCTGACGGCGACCCGCACCTTATAGCCAGGGTCGGTGGGGCGAACTTTGCAATTGATGCGACAGGATCCCTTGGCGTGCTTCCCTGGGTCGAGCCTACTCCACTGCCGTTTTTACCGAGACATCTGAGAGGGGTGACTTTTCTTCGGGGGCGAATAATATCAGTTACCTCACTTGCCGCTTTACTGGGTATGGAGAGGAATACGCCGCCCAACTATTACGTGTTGGTGCGTTCAGGCGAGCTTGAGACGGCCCTTGAGGTCGATAGCGTAGAGGCGGTGATACCCATAGATTTAAATAGAGTCGATGGAGCTGAAGGTATTTGGCGCGGGGCCAGGATAGGGCTTGTTACAGGGCAAGCGCCTGAACGGGTGCCGCCGATTTATATGCTTGATATTGAACGTTGCCTAACCCAACGGGCAGCGGCTGAGAATTTACTGGAGGGTTGAATGTTTAACGTCATGAAGAAGAGCCTCACCGTGAAGGTTACCTTCGCAATCATCACGATGATGATTATCGTCTTCGGCCTTCTGGGTTGGTACTCGCTGAGGAGGTCGAGCACCACCATAGCTGAGACGGAGATGAGGTGGAATAAACATTTTGCATTCTTCGTCGACGATATCATGCAGCATTATATGCAGGATAACGACCCGGAAGGTTTGGAGCATTTTATAACCGAAGCCTCCAAATCCAGCGGCTTTAAAATGCTTAAGGTCGTCAACTCGAATAAAGAGATAAGTTTTTCAAACGACCGTGAAGAGATAGGCCGCTTCATAGCGGACACCGAGATCGCGGCGCTCCTCCTGGAAGTTGAGAGGTCCAGGCAGCCCGGTACTACCATGGACGGCGCCATAAGCGTAACGGCGGTGCCGCTAATCTCTGATGAAGGCTGCGCGGTTTGCCACCCGCCTTTTGGCAGGTACCTTGGGACAACCATAATAGGTAGCGACACATCAGAGGCAAACGCCAACATTAAAAATATATTTTTCGAAGGCACCTTCCTCTTTATCGCAGCGCTTTTAATTATTATCGCGGTTCTTTACTTTTCGATGAGAAAACTGGTCCTTTCCCCTCTCTTTAGGCTTGTAAGGGACGCAAAAAAAGTGTCACAGGGCGACTTGGCGCATCGCTTTACCCTTGAGAGCGAGGATGAGATGCGCCAACTGGCGGACCACCTTGAGACCATGCAATCTCAGCTCCGCTCAACTATCGCAGAGCTGGCGGACGTTAATACCTCCATTGTAAGCGCCATCGATGAGCTGGATACCTCTAGCGAATCTCTGGTGGGGCTCTCCGCCGAGCAGGCGAGTGGAGCGGCAGAACAGGCCGCCGCAGTGCATGAGGTGACGGCATCGGCACAGGAGGTTGCAACTACCTCCGCGCAGATATCGGCCAACGTAGAGGCTATACGGAAGATGGCGGAGGATGCTTTTGACGCATGCCTACAGGGGCGCAAAGATGTCAAGGATGCCATTGAGGGTATGAGTCAGGTGCGCGATAAAGTAAGTTCAATATCAGATGCCACCGTTGAGCTTGGGCGAAAGTCTCACAAGATTGGCGGCGTAATCTCCATTATTGACGAGATATCCGAGCAGACACACCTCCTTGCACTAAACGCAGCGATTGAAGCCGCCGGCGCGGGCGAGCACGGAAAGCGCTTTGGTGTCGTAGCCACGGAGGTAAGACGCCTGGCTGAACGTACCGTAGAGGCGACCGCCGAGATTAAAGCGCTCATTGAAGAGATCCAGGAATCAACCAACGAAACCGTGATGATCACCGAACGGGGCTCCGATATCGTACGGGAGGGTACATCAAAGGTCGATCTGGTTGGAGATACACTCGATACCCTCAGCAAACGGGTGGAGATGACCACCGAGTCGGCCAAGGAGATGGCGATAGCGACCCGCCAGCAGGCTACCGCCGGGGAGCAGCTTGTGCTCACAATCACCGATATAAACTCGGTTGCCGTTCAGGTTAGCCGAGCGGCGGAGAAGGTTGAGAAAAACGCCATGGGCCTCAAGTCGATTTCCCTCAAACTAAAAGAGCTGAGGGAGAGGGCGCAGCTGTTGGACAAGTACCGACTCTAGGACATGCGCTGATGCTGGAGAGGTCCAAATATATCGAGATTTTTCTCGACGAGGGGAGAGACATTCTATCATCCCTCGAAAAGGAGCTCCTTGCCCTTGAGCGTAACCCGGCATCCCTGGAGGCTATATCCACCGCTATAAGGTTGGCCCATACGTTGAAGGGCTCTTCAAGGATGGTCGGCCTCGTCGGAGTAAGCAACGCCGCACATGGTATCGAAAATATTTTGGAGGTGCTCGGAAGCTCCGCAGAGGATGTGTCCGGTGATGATTTCTCACTCATCTTCGATGTCCTAGATAGAATAAGCGTACTTTTCGAGTCTATTTCAGGGGGGGAAGTTTCAGACCTGGATATAGATTTTCAAAACCTTGAGCCGTGGGGGCTCCGCAAGGAAGAGAAGAGTTCCGAGAAGCCGCTTGAACCCATCCAAAAAACCAGAAAAAAGACTCCCAAAAGAGAACTAAAACCACTTCTGTCACTTGAGTTGTCAGGTACTGATAGTATTACTTCCCAGCGGCTTGGCGATGCGCTGAGGGTGAGGCTTGGGAAGCTCGACTTGCTTATGGAGGAGCTGGAAAACGCCACGGTAGTTTCGCGTAACCTCGCTGATCACCTGGCCTCAATAGGCCCGGCACCTTTAGGGGTTGGGGGGAATTTGTCAGCCGGGGCACTGAGGGTTGAGAGCGAGCGGTTGGAGGCTTTGATCTCAAGCGCGAGAAACGCAGTTGTCGAAATGCGATTGCTGCCTGTTTCCTCACTCTTTAATCAATATCCCAGGATGGTGCGCGATATAGCGGAGGAGCTTGGCAAGGAGGTAGAGCTGAAAGTCGAGGGGGGTGACCTGGAGCTAGATAAACATCTGATGGAGGATGTTTACGGCTCCTTGACCCACCTCGTGCGAAACGCTCTCGACCACGGTGTCGAGGGGCCGGATGAGCGGACAAGCCGTGGCAAAGAAAAACGCGGAGTGATAACGCTGAGAGCTTACCAGCGCCCTGGCGCGGTGGTCGTAGAGGTTGAAGACGACGGCCACGGGATTGATTCCGATAAGCTGAGAAGCGTAGCCATAAAGCGGGGTTTTCTCCAGCCGGCGGAGGCAGAGCAGATGGATGACGAGGCGCTCGCCTACCTGCTGTTAAAGCCAGGATTTACAACCCGCCGTGAAGCCGACCAGCTATCGGGGCGTGGCGTTGGCCTCGATGTCGTAAAGAATATGATTGATTCGATTCACGGCACGATGACCATAAAAAGCGAGCGGGGTCAATTCACGCGCTTTAGCCTCTTTCTCCCTAAATCATATTCAGGTCTAAAGGGAGTGAAGGTCACCTCCGGGGGCGTCCCGGTCGTAATCCCGACGCTCTTTGTTGAAAAATGCTTTAGAATAACCGCTGAAGAGTTCCAGCGCAGGGACGGAAGCATCCCATACATGGGGGAGAGGTTGCACCTCGTAAGCCTTGCTCTTATCCTCGGCAAAAAGGTTGAGGATGTGTTCAATGGGCTGGAGGTCCTCGTTTTGCGTTTCAGGGAGAGGCGGATGGCGCTGGCGGTTGAGAAAATCGAGGGAGATGGCGAATTTCTCCTTAAGGGCACCGGCAGACACCTTGAGGAGGCCGGCGCCTCTTTACTCGGCATTACTATAACGAGAGAGGGCATCCCCGCGCCTGTCTTCGATGTACGTTACCTCGCAGAGCGTTGGGCGGGGCTGGAGTTCTCCTGCCGAATGCCGTTGCCGAGGGTCAAGCGTAAGCTCAGGGTTCTTGTGGTTGACGACGCGCTGACCTCTCTTCACGTGGTATCCTCCTTCGTCGGCGCTATGGGGCACAGCGTTTTTCAGGCCCATGATGGCGCCGAGGCATGGAATATGCTGGAAGATTACCCGGTTGACTTGGTGGTTACAGATATGGAGATGCCGGAGATTGACGGTATTGAGCTGACCAGGCGGATACGTCGCAGTGAGTGGTTGAAGAAGACGCCGGTAATAATGATCTCTGTCAAAAGCCAGGAGACAGTTATCGGAAGGGCGTTCGAGGCCGGAGTCAATGCCTTCGTCCCCAAGGAGCGCCTCAGCGGGGCATACCTTGAGAAGACGATAAAGAATATCTTGCCTGATATCTGAGGGTTGTTTATTTATTATTTGTGTCTGGGGGATTTCGGGAAGGATTTATGATAAGGGTACTTATTACCGATGATTCTCGGCTTGTAAGGGGCGTTCTGCGAGAGATTGTAGAGAGCGACCCCGAGATTCATGTAATCGCTGAAGCGTCAAATGGAGCTGAAGCGGTCGAGATATGCCTGAAGGAACGCCCCGACATAGTGCTTATGGACGTACAGATGCCCGTGATGGATGGCATCGAGTCCGTCAAACGAATCATGCAAACAGCACCAACCCCGGTGATAGTCCTCTCCGCCTCGGTGAAATCAAGCGAGACACGAAGCGCTTTTTCCGCGCTCTCGGCAGGCGCAATAGACGCAATCGCAAAACCCCATGGCATAGTTTCGTCGGAGACGTATGGCGCCATAGCCGAGGATATTATCGGCAGGATAAAGCTTTACTACAGGGTAGCCAAAAGTGGAGCAGCGGAGGGGGAAGAACCCCTGCGGGATCTCGAACAGATCACATCGCCTCCGGTCTCATCCAGCGTCATAGCCATAGGGGCTTCCACAGGTGGTCCGAGGACCCTCTCCGCGCTGCTTTCTGCGATAAAGCCCGATTTCCCATGTCCAATACTTTTAGTTCAGCACATAAGCGACGGGTTCATGCGCGGTTTCGCCGACTGGCTGGGCAGGGAGATCTCTCTTGATGTGGTTATCGTTGACCACGCCATGCGGCTGGAGCCCGGCAGGGTCTATCTTCCCCCGGATGGATACCACCTTGAAGTTTCACGCGGGGCCGCCGTGTTAAGCGAAGCTCCCCCGCTGCATGGTTGCCGCCCCGCCGTAGACGTCCTCTTTAAGTCGCTCGCCCAGGAGTATGGGGAGAGGGCTATCGGAATAGTTCTCACCGGAATCGGAGTCGACGGGTCCGAGGGGGCTTTGGCGATCAAGGCTTTGGGCGGCAAGGTAATAGCGCAGGACGAAGCCTCCTCAGTTATCTTTGGGATGCCAAAATCCGTCATTGAGCGAGACGCTGCGACGCATATTGCCAGCCTTGAAAATATGCCGAAGCTGCTTAGCGAGCTGGCGAGCGCCCACTCCGAAGAGGGCGGAGGACTTTTCGGCTCAGTGCAGCGGGTTCAGGATATTCTCGTAGTAGACGATAGCCCCACCATGAGGGCCGTACTTTACGATATCCTCACCGCTCAGGGGCATAACGTGAGGCAGGCGGAGAATGGACGGCTTGCGCTGCAAGAGGTCGCCCGCGAGGAGCCCGACCTTATCGTCCTTGATGTTATGATGCCTGAGCTTGACGGTTATTCCGTATGCCGCAGGGTTCGTGAGGATTACGGCTATATACCTGTTCTCATGGTGACCGCTAAAGGGTCTTCGGAGGATATGGTGCGAGCTTTGGAGGCAGGGGCGGATGATTGCATAGCCAAACCCTTTGAGCCCATGGAGCTCTCCGCCAGGGTCCAATCCCTGCTTAGAATACGCTCCTTACACCAGCGGCTCTTTACCCAGAATAACGAGTTGGAGGCTAAAAACAGGGAGCTTGAGCGGCTGGCCCGCGCCCTCAACCGCGCGAACAAAGAGCTTACGCTGCTCTCCGTCACCGACGGGCTTACAAAGGCTTATAACCACCGCCATTTCCAGGAGCGTTTTAAGGCTGAGTTCGCTCGCTCCGAGCGCTACGGAACGTTACTTTCCGTAATACTCATCGACATCGACCACTTTAAAAAGGTCAATGACAACTTCGGTCATCCGGTGGGGGACCAGGTTCTGGTACATCTGGTAGAGGTGCTTGAGGACTCGGTCAGAAAAGAGGACCTTGTGGCTAGATACGGCGGTGAAGAGTTCATATTGATGCTGCCTGAAACCTCGGGGCCCAGGGCACTACTTCTGGCGAAGCGTATAAGGGAGAGGATAGAGCAGAGCGCGGTTGAGATAGACAGCTCCCTTTCGGTTAGGTATACGGTTAGCCTGGGGGTCGCATCCTTCGAGCCTGGCGGTAAAGTACAAACCGCCGAGGCGCTTATCGCAAAGGCCGACTCGGCCCTTTACAGTGCAAAGGCCAATGGGCGCAACCGCGCAGAGATGGCTTGATCCCAAAACCCCCCTGCTGGTGGCCTGGGGCGCGTTCGTAGGCGCCGCAGCGTTTGCGCCAACTGGTTGGTGGCCCCTCGCTTTCGTAGCATTGGTTCCGCTCTGGACGCTAGCTTTGAAAGAGCAGCCAACGCGTGGCGCCTGGTGCGGCTTCTCATACGGAGTGGGCTTTTTCGGCGCGTCCCTTTACTTCCTTATAGAAACCCTACGGGTGCACGGCTATATGCCCTTGCCTTTGGCGGCTTCCACTTATTTGCTGCTGGTCTTTTACCTCGCCCTTTACCCGATGCTCTCCACCGCGTTAATAGGGTACGTCGCCAAGGTGAGCCCAGCCTTAGCTCTTTTCGTGGCACCCTTTGCATGGACCGGCTTTGAGTGGCTTCGGGGAGAGGTTATAATCGGCTTTCCCTGGGGCGACCTCCCAATGGCGCTTTGGCGTCTTCGCCCAGCCCTTGCCCTTGCCCCCATAGTGGGAGTTGGCGGAGTCCGGCTGCTCATGGCTTCAATTTGCGTGGCTGGGGTATACCTATCGCTTCCACCCAAAAAGAGGAGCGAGACGCGCCAGGTCTTGGCCCTGCCCTTGATCGCTTTAGCGCTGTTCTTTGTGCTTCCCACATTAATAGATAGCAACAGCAAGGTTCTCGGCGAAGGTAGCGCAGCCATAATTCAGGGAAACATCCCACAGAGCGAGAAGTGGCTCCCGGGTATGCGGCAAGAGACGCTTAAGCGTTACCGGGAGCTTTCCGTTGAGGCCTCCGTCTCAATGCCGCCGGATTTTCTCCTTTGGCCTGAGACCGCCATGCCCTCAAATATTCCAACAGGTTCAAAAGGACGGCGCTTTGTTGAAGGCCTCGCGCGCGCGACCAGGAGCGCGATAGTTTTCGGCGCTCCTGCAAATGTTTATAAAGACGGCGGCATAAAAGAGTCGAGAAACTCAGTATACAGCGTCACTAAAGAGGGGGAGTTTTTAAGCCGCTTTGATAAGGTTCGTCTGGTTCCTTTTGGCGAGTATGTTCCCTTTGAGCGGTACCTGCCTTTTGTTAAAAAGATGTCCAGCGCCGCCGGCAATTTTAGACCAGGGGAGGGGTTCTTTAGCTTGCCTCTTGCCGACGCCCGGGGTGGGTGGAGGGTAGGACCGCTTATCTGCTTTGAATCTCTCTTTCCCGCTTTCTCCACTGAGCAGGCTAGGGGCGGGGCGAATATATTAACAGTAGTAACTAATGACTCATGGTTCGGCGATTCCTCCGCTCCGTCGCGGCACCTGGCTTACTCCGCCTGGAGGGCCGCGGAGAACGGGCTCTGGCTTCTAAGGGCGGCAAATACAGGAATAAGCGCCATTTTCAATGAGAGAGGCGAGCTGCTTGAAGCCACCTCTTTGAATGAAACAACCTTCCTGAGGGGCGCGGTAGAGTACCGCGCCAGCGACGGATTATTACAGGGCACCCTGCGGCCATGGTTGGAGCTGGCGTCACTTCTCTTGGCTATATTGGCCCTTTTTGGTATTCTACGGCTCCGCCGCGCGGGCCGTGGCGGATGATACTCTCTCGCACGCGAGGTTCAATATAGATGACCACACCAGCAAAGACCATAGAGCTAACCAATCGCCTCCAAGACCTGTGGAGGCACCTTTGACCTCTCCACAAAAGAGGCTCGGCTAGAAGAGCTTGACGAGATGATGGCCCGCCCCGGCTTCTGGGATGATCCGGAGGGGGCGGAGGTCGTCTCACGTGAGCGCACCAGACTCATCGAACAACTGGAGCTTTGGAGGCGGCTCAACGCAGAGGCGGAGGATTGTCAGGTTGCCTTTGAACTGTTATCCGAAGTTGAAGACCCGGATCTAAGGGGTGAGACGGAGGCGCGCGTCGACGTACTGGAGCGCGAGGTGTCGGCGTTGGAGTTCCAGAAGATGCTCTCCGGCGAAAACGATGAAAACGACGCCATCCTCTCTATCAATGCAGGCGCGGGCGGCACCGAGGCCCAGGATTGGGCGGAGATGCTCTTCAGGATGTATATGCGTTGGGCGGAAGCCAAGGGGTATGATGTTTCCATCCTGGATCGCCTTGATGGAGAGGAGGCGGGGATAAAGTCCGCGACGATCTCTATAGCCGGCAACCACGCTTATGGCTTTCTACGTTCCGAACAGGGGGTCCACAGGCTGGTTCGCATAAGCCCTTACGATTCGCAGGCGCGTAGGCATACCTCCTTTGCTTCGGTATCGGTCCTCGCCGATGTGATGGAGGATACCTCTGTTGAGGTGGATGAGGGTGACCTCAAGGTTGATGTCTTCCGCGCCAGCGGCGCCGGGGGCCAGCACGTAAATAAAACCGAGTCCGCGGTCAGGCTCACGCATATACCCACCGGCATAGTCGTCAGCTGCCAGTCCGAGCGTAGCCAACATAAGAACAGGGCCAACGCGATGCGCATCTTAAAGGCGCGGCTAAAGGAGCACCAACAGTCGATTCTTGATGCTCAACGCGCAGAGGTGGAGGCGGAAAAGAAGGAGATTGCCTGGGGCAGCCAGATTCGTTCTTACATCTTACAGCCCTACCAGAAAGTCAAGGATCACCGCACAGGGGTCGAGGACGGGAACGTTACAAAGGTCCTTGATGGGGGCCTTGATGAGTTTATAGAGGGGTTTTTGCTCGGCCAGTCAGAGGATGGCTGACCCCGGAATCACTCCGCTTTGATTGGCGCGGCATCCTCTTCTACCCGGAGCACGACAAGATCGCCGCGCTTTATTGTTGATATGCTTAGGTA
Source organism: Deltaproteobacteria bacterium (assembly GCA_002869005.1). Taxonomy (GTDB): domain Bacteria; phylum Desulfobacterota; class Deferrisomatia; order Deferrisomatales; family BM512; genus BM512. The sequence continues at coordinate 838 of PKTU01000038.1, read as the reverse complement.
AAGCCGTTCGATACCGCGTTGGGTTCTAACCTCCTGGAGCCCTTTGGCGCTATTGACATTTTCGCCAGTCCTGTATGTGTGCTCCACTGAACTCTTTATCACGCATGCCCCGCAGTGCTCGCTTTCTCCGCATCCATTCTCGTTGTTGGCGTGAATACACTGGATAAAGTCGCCTCCAAGCTCGCCTTTGTAATTGCCCCTGTTTTTTATGGATAGCGTCAGGGCTTGGTCATTTGCGTAAAGTATATGTCTATCCTGATCTATGAGGGCGACGGGTACTTCAAGGGATTCAAGGAAAGCGCCGAGGTGCGTGTAGCTGTCTGCGCTGAGAAGGGCTGTCTTGCAATCCGGGCAGATGCCGTGAGATACATCCTCTTCCTGGACGCTGGTATTTTTTGCGAGGCTCTTTTTACACCAAGCGCATACCCTATGCATGTTGCCCTCGTTGGCCAGGCAGCCAAGAATTCTCTCTTTGTTAAATCAGGTGACTTGTTAGCTGTTTATTGGGCAACCGTGCGCTCTTCTCTCATTTTTTGGAGGCGGTCCTGAATTGCACGCTCAGCATTTGATGCGCGTAGCTCCTGAATCTTTTTGCGGTAGTCGATAAGCTGTGACCTGCGCTTTCTGCCGCCTGCAGCGTCATCAAAGAGCTCGTTTTGGTTAACTTCCGGCTGTTGCTCTTCGACATCACCTGGAGTCATGTCAGATGGCTCAGCAGTGGGATTTTCCGTAGCCGGTGTTTTTAAAGCAGGGTCTTCGGAGGCTTTCTTCTCAGCTTCAAGGCGTGCTGCCTCCGCCTCCTCGGCGGCAACCTTCTCAGCTTCAAGGCGTGCTGCCT
>PKTU01000077.1 GCA_002869005.1 Deltaproteobacteria bacterium | reverse complement strand
TTACGATTTCGGCGGCAATGAAATCTATAACTACACCAAGGAGGTTGACCATTATATTGAAGCGGGTTCCTCTAAAGGTGTCTCTGAACCCGGCGTGATCCCCGTGGGAGAACTTTATTCCATTCTCTTTCCCGTAGATGACAATGAGGAGTTTGCAAAGAGCGCATATACCCTCTATGTGGATTTCATAGGTAAAGAGTTTGCGGACGGCATCGATGGCGATACACATCGCGTCAGGGGCTCTGCGACAATCCATTTGGAGCGTATTTACACTACGAATTAGGCTCTTTAGCCTATTGGTTATTAAACCTGAAATGCAGTTCAATCAGGAGGCGGCCATGAAGATGAGGCCCACAATAGATATGAAGAATATTTTTACTTTGCTGATGGCGCTCTTGATGTTCGCCGCTATAAGCGGCTGCGGCTCACAGAGCTCCGATAGCCTGGGGTCCATTACCCCTCCGGATGGCACCTACACCGGCGGCGGAAGCGGCGGAGGCACGACACCGCCCGTTGATGATTCGTTGCAGTATCCTCTTACGGTTACGATTGCTGCGGTCCCCGCTGAAATTGCAGTAGGCACCACGATAACTTTCACCGCCACCGTTACACAGGCGGACGGTAACCCTGCCGATACGCTCTCCACCATCGGCACCTCGCCGCAGTTCTCCTTTGTACTGGGTAATGGAGATTTTATCGCTGCGAACAATGTAGGCGGCGGCGATTATGAGGGCAGCTATACGGCAACCCAGATTGGAACCCTGGCACTTTACGCACAGGCGCTTGGCTACAACTCCGACACAACCTTGATAGACGTGGTCGCCGGGCCGGCTGCATCGCTGACCTTCACCTCCTCCAGATCGAAGATCGAACCCGATGGGGTCGATGCATCAGTTCTCACCGTCACTGCGACGGATCAATTCGGCAACCCAGCTAAAGACGCTTATATTTCAATCGTTCTTACTACTACCGCCCAGACGCCCGAAACAAATTTTGAGAACCAAACTAACGTGCTCGCTCCCGACGGAGTATTCAGCGTTAATTTCACGGCGATCGGTGAGGGCGTTGCGGTTTTCCAGGCCTCTGTTACGGGTGTGACGGAGACGAAAACCGTTAGTGTAGCGGTAGAAGAATCTCTTATTGGGATTCCGCATCATATAGTCTCAGAGGTCGAGAATCCTGAAATTTCAGTTTCCGACTCCGGGGGCGTCAGCGTAACAAAAGTAACTCTCCACATACAGGACTACCTGAACAACCAGATCGATGACTCCGGCGCGAACAACAACGTGCTTGTATACATCGTCGGCGGTCCAAACGGCGGGGAGAATATTCAGGGCTCAGGGCTGGGAGACCCGCCTTACAGCTTGACATCGGGCTCACCCCTACCGGCTGGTGATGTGGAGTTTGCCCTCTCCGCAGGCACCCGTCCAGGTACGGTGCAGGTTGTGGCGGTTGTGGCTATCGATAAAACACAGCCCATAGTCGACCTCGGTGGCGGCAGCTGGGGCAACGCTATCGTACAGGAGGTAGCGAAGGTTTATATACGCTCAGGCCCGCCCTTCAGCTTGCTCCTTTACAGATCCAACGCCATTGAACAGTCGGCAGGTGACTTGACTCATGATTATCTTGCCATTGTAACCGACCGTTGGGGTAACAACGTGCCGGATGATACCGGCGTATACTTCGGCCAGATTGTTAATTTGAAGATTCAGGGCGCGGGCACCATCCTTCCTCCCGGTGATGCTTTCTCCTACACCGGCATTGGCGATATGCTTGAGCTAAACGATGTGGTGGTAATTACCGATACGGTTACGAACTATAGAGGCGCATATATAGTTGACGGCACTATAGATGCCAATACCGTCCAGCTTGCCTCCTTTGTCCAAGAGAATTTGGCGGCCCCAATCACCAACGTTTCATTTGTAGGCGGCAACAATGACAGGGGCGGCGTTTTCCAGGGCAACCTCGGCATTGGATTTTCCTCCACGGTAGATGGTATTGCGGTGGCGTCAAATACCTACCCAGGCTATGCGGATAACTGTGACCCCAACGGTATCAGCGCACACGTAAATACCCCGGTTGTCATCTGGGCGGAGACGGAAGCCCGTGAGATTGGCGATTCAGATTGGTTCAACTTAAGCTGGGTAGCGCCTACCAATGTTGAATTGATAGGTTCGACTACACCGGTTCCTGAGGGTGTTCCCCATTACTCACAAGTGCTGGTTTACGACTCCTCTACGCCGTCTCCTTATCCGATACCGGATATACCCATTACAATATCTGCCTCTGCGGGTAGGCTGTCGGTTAGGTATTTTGACCGGGTCGCAGGTACGAGAACCTCCTGGATACCTGCTCCAGAGCTGAATACAATATCCATCCCAGCCGATTGTGGTGGTTCCATGGAAATAAAGTGGGAGTTCATTGACCTTTTGGGAGCAACCTTTTCCTCTGTGGGTCATCAAATAATTGTGAATGCGGGCAGGGGGCAGGATTCGATAAAACTTCAGGCTGAGCAGCAGTAACAGCGCTGAAATTTAATGTTGAAGATACATGCAACGCCGGGATTACTCCCGGCGTTGTTGTACTTTGGTAAGAAATAATACGCACCACTTTCTCTACTGGAGGCTCTATTGAAGATTCTAGTAATTCATGGACCCAACTTGAACCTCCTTGGAACGCGCGAGCCGGAGGTATATGGCTCCCTCACCATGGCAGATATAAACGATTCTCTCCGGCTCCTTGCAAAAGAGCTTGGCGTCGAAGTTGAATTTTTTCAGTCAAATTTTGAGGGCGAGTTGGTAGAGGCCGTCCAAAAAGCAGCATCGGCTTATGACGGCATAGTCATAAACCCAGCAGCTTTTACCCATACCTCGGTAGCTTTACGGGACGCTTTTTCAGGAGTGGGCATCCCCTTTGTCGAGGTACACATCTCCAATGTGCACGCCCGTGAACATTTCCGTCGCACATCTTATCTATCCGATATAGCGATTGGTGTTATCGCCGGTCTTGGCATAGAAAGTTATCTCGGGGGCTTTAAGGGCCTTGTCGGGAAGCTTCGGGAGTAGTCGGTGGAGTTTTACACTGCCGCGCATCTAAAATTGCGGGAAAGTATACATCAGCAAGGTCTTGATGGCGTGCTGGTAACAGATCTTGCCAACGTTAGGCGCCTCTGCGGTTTTACGGGTTCCAACGGCGCGCTGTTATTTACAAAAGATGACGCTATCTTCCTAACGGACTCGCGTTACAAAACGCAGGCGCTATCCGAGACAAGTGATGTCGAAGTGCGTGAGGGTGGCGGCAAGAAATTGCCCTATGGTGCGCTCGTAAAGGACCTTGGACTTAAAAGAGTCGGCTATGAGGGGGACGACCTGAGATGCTCTGCCTATAGGGCACTTAAAGAAGAGGCTTCAGGAGTTGAGTTTTCTGACCTTGGTCCGGCAATATCTAGAATACGGGAGTGTAAAACGCCAAATGAAATAGGGAAGATGCGAGCCGCGTCGCTCCTCGCCGAGGAGGCGCTTAGTGAAGTAAAGAATTTATTTGTGGCAGGGGTTACCGAATTTGAAGTCGCAAAAGCATTTCAGGTTGCAGTTATAAATAGAGGCGCAAGGCTTGCCTTTGACGTTATCGTAGCCGGTGGCCCC
>PKTU01000126.1 GCA_002869005.1 Deltaproteobacteria bacterium | reverse complement strand
GGACTACGCCTTCGGCAAGCCCACCCGCGTCACCGCGCGCGTCTTCCTCGGCAAGGAGGGGGTCACCAACATCGAACGCGAATCCGAGCTGGGCGGGCCTACCCACAATAAGGGCGTCCTCATTATTCAGGCTTTCTTCGGCTCCCGCTACGCGCAAAAGCACCCGCTGGCCTTTGGCGCCACCCTCTGCTTTGAGCAGTCCTACGGAGGCGTGGACGGCGACTCTGCCTCCTCCACAGAGCTTTACGCACTGATTTCCGCGCTGACGAACATACCCCTCCGGCAGGATATCGCCGTCACCGGCTCTGTAAACCAGATGGGCGAGGTCCAGGCCATAGGAGGCGTCAACCTAAAGGTCGAGGGCTTTTACAAGACCTGCAAGGCGAAGGGCTTCACGGGTACGCAGGGTGTGATGATCCCCGCGGCCAACGTTAAAAACCTCATGCTCAGCCGCGAGGTCGTGGATGCAGTTAAGTCCGGTAATTTCAACATTTACCCCATCTCCACTATAGACGAAGGCCTTGAACTCCTCACCGGGATTCCTGCCGGTGAGCGGAACTCCGTGGGAGAATATCCCAGCGATTCAGTCAACGGCATGGTAATCGCAAAAATGGAGCGTATCGTCCAAGGCTGGAAACAGTTACACTCTGAATAGGGTTATTCAATTACTAAAAGTTGAGAGGCTTGATATGAAGATTTGGCAGAACCTCGCCTTCGCCGCCGTCTGTGGAACCGTCCTCGTTGTGCTCCTCAATGCACCTCCCGAGACGACCCCCAAAACTCCCAATGACGAGATACACGTCAACCCCAAGGAGTACGCCAGGTGCCCCTCTTGCCACCTGCCCGGCGGAGAAGCACCTGAAGTTCAGGCGGACCATTTAAATAAAGCGGGAGAGCTGGTCCTCGACCACCAAAAATGCTACATGTGCCATAAACCCCAGGAGTAGAGAGGGTGAGATGGGCATAGAGCACTATATCTCCTTTATTGTCGCCTCTGCGGTGATCCTTGTCATACCCGGGCCGACGATTATCCTGGTAGTGGGGCAAGCCATGGCTAACGGCCGCCGCTCGGTGTTGCCACTCACGGCGGGCGTTCTACTCGGCGACTTCACCGCGATGACCCTCTCCATGGTCGGCCTGGGGGCAATCCTCAGCGCATCCGCGGCCCTTTTCTCTCTATTCAAGTTTGTGGGCTCGGCGTACCTTATCTATCTCGGAGTGAAGATGTGGCGCCAGCGCCCTTTAAAAGCGCTCGCTACCGCCAAAGGAGGAGCGCGCATTCCACACCTTCGTGACGCTTGGCTGGTCACGGCGCTTAATCCTAAATCAATAGCTTTCTTCGTAGCTTTTCTCCCACAGTTCATAAATCCGGAGAGAGCGGCGCTTCCACAGCTATTGATTCTTGGCGCCACCTTTCTTGTGATGGCGACTTTTAACGCCGCCCTGTATGCAATTTTCGCCTCAAAATTAAAGGCAATATCCACCCCCGCCTCTCAGAAATTTTTCAACAGATGCGGCGGCACGGCGCTGGTCGGGGCCGGAGTTTTGGCGGCCACAATAAAACGCTCCTCCTAAAGAAAGAACACTTGTTAAAATCGACTCCAAAATTCGCGGCGTTAGCTTGCCTCATTACGGCAACCTTCCTATGGGGAAGCTCCTTCATAGCGCTTAAGCTGGCCTTTCGCTCCTTCGACCCGATGTTCGTTATCTTCGCGCGAATGTTTATAGCCAGCCTCATCTTCCTTATATTCATAAAGAAATTCATAGAGGCTCCATGGCGAAGAGTCGACATACCGGCGGTGCTGTTCATGGCGTTTTGCGAACCCTGCCTCTATTTCATCTTCGAGGCAAAGGCGATACAGAACACCACCGCCTCACAGGCGGGAATGATCTGCGCCATGCTGCCGCTTATGGTGGCGGTGGCGGCGGCGGCTCTTTTGGGTGAACGATTAACAATAAGAACCGCGGCGGGCTTTCTTCTCGCCATAGCGGGAGCGGCGCTCCTCAGCATTGGCGCGGAGGTCTCCGAGCACGCGCCAAACCCCCTGCTCGGCAACTTCTACGAATTCATGGCAATGCTCTGCGCCACCGGGTACGTCATAACGCTAAAGCGCCTTTCCGCGAGATATTCACCGCTTGTAATGACTGGCATACAGGCGTTCGCGGGGGCGTTATTCTTCTTCCCCTTCCTCCTCTTGCCGGGGAGCACACTGCCGGTCAACCCACCAATTGACGACACCCTCGCGGTGCTCTACCTTGGCTCCTTCGTGACGGTCGGGGCTTATGGGTTATATAACGTCGGCGTCTCGATGGTACCCGCCGCGCAGGCGACCGCCTTCATAAACCTCATACCGGTCTTCACCCTGATCCTGGGTTGGCTAATCCTGGGCGAGAGTTTTGCCGCGATACAATATCTGGCCTCCGCGCTGGTCCTCCTTGGGGTCATCCTGAGCCAGAGAGGGGCGGCATCAAAAACGGCGGAGCCTCTCCCAGCCGCCGAGCTCCATTAAAGGATGCCCATGACAGATAATTGGCTGAACAATTGGTTTAAAGCGCGCGATGTTGCGCTCTGGGGAGTCGCCGATCTTTCGGAATTCACTGGCGATGAGACCGTACCACCATACCGGCACGGCGTAGCCTTCGCGGTTCCCATGGACAAAGGGGTAATGGCAGCTATAAAAAAGGGTCCGAACCGCCCCTACGCCGATGAGTATGTGCGGGTCAACGACCTCATCGACGCGATTGGCGAGGAGCTTGCCGGGGCACTTGAGGGGCGCGGTCACAATGCCCTACACCTCGCCGCCTCCAAGCGCACGGACCCTCTTAAGATCGCCGGAGCGTTCCCTCACAAGACGGTGGCGACGCGGGCGGGGCTCGGCTGGGTCGGAAAGTGCTGCCAGCTGGTAACGCGCCGCCACGGCCCATGGGTCAGGCTTGGAAGCGTATTTACCGACGCGCCTTTGATTGTGGCTAAACCCGTTGTTCGCTCCTTTTGCGGAAGCTGTAGGGAGTGCGTGGACGCTTGCCCTGCGGAGGCTATCAACGGAGCAGAGTGGTCGGCGGGTGTCGGACGTGAGGCGCTCCTTGACGCGCGTGTCTGCGACGAGTACAAAAAGCGCCATTTTTATGAATTTCATCAGGGCCACAACTGCAACATCTGCGGCGCTGCATGCCCCTACGGATTAAAGAGCCTCAAACCCTGAAAACTCCGCTTCTGGCTATCTCGCGTATGAGCGAGGTCGCATAAACGCCGGGCATAAGCGTAAAGGTCAGCTCAATCCCCTCCTCCCACTCACGCGCCGAAGCCCCCGCTAGGGGTGCGCGGAGCTCCTTTCGACTCCCCGTCTCCCTACTAAAGAGCTCCTCCGAAAGGCCGTAAGCCTCCAGCACCGAGAGCTCCTCTTCGGCGGCCTTACCCTCCGGCCCCTTCATCTTCTTGCCGAAGATTGGCCCCGTCGGGCTCAGCTCGAAGGAGTCGAGCCGCGGCTGATCCACCTCTACCTCCTCCGTGATGAAGATGCCCCCGGACTCATGTTTTTTGAGCAGGTCGCCGGTGATTACGCGTGTAAATTCGCCGGACTCGATTCGCCTCGCCAACACCTCGTTGAAGAGGAGGGATTGGAGCGCAGAGATTATAAGGTCCCGCTT
>PKTU01000069.1 GCA_002869005.1 Deltaproteobacteria bacterium | reverse complement strand
GGGCCGGGAGAAGCGCCTCATCCTCTTGACGGCTCATACCTGCTTTCAACCAACCATGGCCCGGACGCGAAAGCTGACTTGACCTTTTGCCAGGGTTGCCACGCAGAGCCGGGCGGCCCCGGCAGCAATCCATCTTTTACCTTTGGAATAGCGAGCGCCGGAGGGACAGGCTGTGTTGCCGCAGGGTGCCACGGACAGGGTGGGGCCGCTGAAGCTCACCCCGCCCAGTGGATGGGCCCTCTAAGCGTAAAGAACCACTATGCAGCCGGTAACATTGACGGTGCCTGCACCCTTTGTCACGGAGCCAACCTTGGGGGCGGCGCGGATGGCGGTATCGGCATTGATTGTATGACCTGCCACGCAGCCGTCGCGCCGATGACGCTGGATTGCACCTATTGCCACGGCCAGCCGCCCACAGCCGCCGAAGGCATGGTGGACCACTCAAGCGTCCCGCTCACATCACATAGCGGTTGTCTTATCTGCCACGGCGTAACGGAAGGGGAACAAGCCGGAACTTTTAACGCAAATACCAACTATAGACTCCTGGATAAGGTTAACGATATACCGGGAGAGCATTGGGACGGCAATATCCAGATGAACTCGGACACCGGTTATAACGCTGACGCTTTTGGCTGCGGCACAGCCGTATGCCACCTCCTGGATGGTCACACGCTTGGGAATTCAGGGCTTTTGGTTGTGTTAGGCGCTTATGGAGGCGGCGGTAGCGTCAGCGCGCCGCACCCACTTGACGGCTCATACCTCCTTGCGTCAAATCACGGGCCGGAAGCCAGAGCGGATCTTACCTTCTGCCAAGGTTGCCATGGTGAGAGCGGAGGCGAGGGCACTAATCCCCGCTTTAACGTCGGCATAAACTCTCAAGGTGGGCAAGGCTGTGAAGGTTGCCATGCCATCGGAACGGCGCATCCGGTAGGAGGCGACGGCATCAGCGATAACGCATGGTACGATGTTGGCCGGACACACGCTGACGCCGGTAACATGGCTGACGCTTGCGCTCTATGTCATGGTTCGACGCTCACTGGTTGCCTGGAATGTCACAATGCCTCGCCCATCACCTACCCTTCGGGGTGCGAATCATGCCACAACCTGCCCCCTAACGGTGGCGGGCCGGCTGGAAATACATATCCCAACAGAAATCGTGACCATACAAGAAGTGAACATTCGAGCAGGCTCGGTAACGATTGCAGCGTGTGCCATGCAAATGGAGGCTACGGAACTGCGGAGCACTTTGACTTTTCCGCACCCGCGGATGTTCAGCGCCCAGCTGGTGAGAGTATACAATTCAACGGTGGCGATCCTACGGTTTGCCTGGGTACCTGCCACGCAGGGACCGAATCCAAGTACCATGAGAATTACACATGGTAAGTTGACGCGAATCTAGGGAGGGAAACCAAGGGGCCGTGCTTAATGTGCGGCCCCTTTTATATGCAGATAACATCTTTTTTAAACACGTCTATCGACCCAAGTGGCGATGGGCGTTTTTTTGCCGCTAACCGAATCACATATAAATTTGGATGATGGCTCCATCCCTGAAAATCAGAAATGCCAATTTGCCTAATTTTGTTGGGGAGGAGATATTCTCATTCCAACGTATTTTATGCGACATTTGACGCCGGATTTCTTTAACGGCCTCCTAATTTCATGGGATGGAGTTTACGATGGAAGAGACTTTCGCTATCAAGTCAGACCCCGAACTTTGGGCTGAACTCGATATGGATGTGGAGCGGTTCAAAAATATACCTCCGGTTTTAACAGAGGCATTCAAAAACATCTTTCTGAGCCAAACGAACAGACCGAAGACTATGGCGTATTTCGACGACATGGTGAAAAACATCTTCACAGGCCGCATCCGCGAAATGGTTGACGCAAAAGGGGAGGGCCGTCCCGTTATCGGTACATTCTGCGTCTACGTGCCCGAGGAGATCATCCACGCGGCCGGAGGCGTCTGCGTTGGCCTCTGCGGAGGTTCCCAAGGTTCCATAGCCGATGCGGAGAAGATACTGCCGAGGAACATCTGCCCGATGGTGAAGTCCGCTTTCGGCTTCAAGGTAGGGCGTATCTGCCCCTTCTTCCAGGTGGTCGATTTTGTCTATGGAGAGACCACCTGCGACGCAAAAAAGAAGACATGGGAGATACTGGACAGGTATGTGCCGACCCATGTGATGGAGATCCCGCAGATGAAGCGCGAGCGGGACAAAAAACTTTGGGTCGAGGAGGTAAAGGATTTCAAGGCTGCAATTGAGAAGTTGATGGGAAGAGAGGTCGCCGAAGATGAGCTTAGAGCCTCAATCGAGACGATGAACGCGAAGAGGCTCGCCATGCAGCGGTTGAACTCACTCCGTCACCATAACCCTGCGCCAATCAGCGGGAGGGATATGCTGCTAATTCAGCAGATAGCATTTTACGATATACCTGAGCGCTTCACCGAGAAAGTAGGCGAGCTTTGCGATGAGCTTGAGGAACGGATTGCAAGCGGAGAGTATTCAGCACCGGAAGAGGCCCCGCGCGTGATGGTTTCTGGTACCCCCATGGCGCTGCCAAATTGGAAGCTGCACAACATAATAGAATCGCTCGGAGCCGTGGTCGTAAATGAAGAGAGCTGCATTGGCACTCGCTATTACAAGGACACAATTGAAACCGGCGGAGCTAATGAGGAGGAGATGCTGGAAGAGCTCACGAAGCGCTACATGAAGGTCGACTGCTCCTGCTTTACGCCCAATGATGAGCGCATTGACCAAGTCCTCAAAGAGTACCGCGAATCCGGCGCAGAGGGACTTATCGATTACTGCCTTCAGTTTTGCCATACATATAATATAGAAGCGGTAAAACTTCGTGAGGCCTGCGAGCGGGAGGGGATACCCTTCCTCTCCATAGAATCTGATTACTCGCCTGAAGATGTAGGCCAGCTGCAAACCAGGGTTGAGGCGTTTTTGGAGCAGATTGAGGGATGACGACGGTAGGTATAGATCTAGGCTCAAGGGCAATCAAGGTAGTCGCCTTTAGTTGCGGAGAGATCGTGGGAAGCGAGGTTGTCGAGAGCTCCTACGAGCCTCATCGGCAGGCTCTGGGTATGGTGGAAAAATATAATGGGGCGAAGGTTGTTGCAACAGGTTACGGACGCCACCTTGCCACCAAACATTTTGCCGATAAGGCGATAACGGAGATAAAAGCACACGCTAAGGGCAGCCGCTACCACTATCCTGAGTGCAGGACGATAATAGATGTGGGCGGACAGGATTCAAAGGTTATCTCCTTAGGCGTTGACGGCTCTGTATCCAAATTCCAGATGAACGACAAATGCGCCGCAGGTACGGGCCGTTTTCTTGAGATAATGGCCGCTTCGCTTGGCTATACGTTGGAAGAGTTTGCCGCAGTGGGTAAGAAGGCGCAAAAAGATGTTCCGATAAACAGCATGTGCGCAGTATTTGCCGAATCAGAAGTCGTATCGCTGAGGAACAGGGGCACTCCGCCAGAGGAGATCTCAAGAGCCATCCATCTATCGATAGCGGAGAGGCTGTCAAATATGGTTGAGCGCCTCGGCATCGAGGGAGAGGTCGTTTTCACTGGCGGTGTGGCAAGAAATCAACTCCTTGTCGACCTCCTTGGAGAAAGATTAAGGCAACGGGTAAATGTTCCTGTCGCACCGGAGCTTACCGGGGCGCTT
>PKTU01000017.1 GCA_002869005.1 Deltaproteobacteria bacterium | reverse complement strand
GCTCGGATACTGATGAAAAACGAAAAACACCGGCTTGTTGAATTTGTAAAGGAACGTTTCAGAAGATACAGAGAGGGCCGCGCGCCACATGAGAAGCGCTGGGAGGAGGCTTACTACAACACTCTGGGTGAGTACTCCCCTCAGGTGCAGGGGCAGTGGCGGCGGCGCGAAACCTCCGGCTCCAGAATTTTTGTCAGAATAACGCGCCAAAAGGTTAGACAGGCTTGCCGCCACCTGGAACCTGCGCTTCGCTCAATTAAATTCAGCCTTGTCGGTGATGAAGGCGACCGGGAAGCGCTCTCGGCCCTCAAAAGAGAGATTGAACGCGCGCTATCCCTCACCAGAGTATCGGACCAGCTGGTAGACCTGGTCTGGGATGCTGCATGGTCCGGCACGGGGATACTTCGCGTACCGATCCTGGGTGAGGTGGAGGAGCCGAACTACACCTATGACGAGGTCAGCGGTTTGTGGTCCCCCGAAGCCGTTCCCTCAAACTATCCCGGCGTCGAAAACGTATCGTTATGGAACTTTTACCCCGACCCGGAGTCACCATCCATCGAAGAAGCGGAGGGGGTCATAGAGCTCCACCGGCTCCACCCACACAGGTTGCGCAAAATGGTTGAGCTGGCGGGATGGTTAGAGGAGGGGGTAAACGCGCTTATCGAGGAGGGCGAGGCCTCCGACGAAGAGCCCTGGGAGAGCTCTATAAGGGGCTCAAAGGGCGCCGCTGAAACCACGCGCATCAAGCTCCTCGAATACTGGGGTACAATCCCTGCCGGGCTGATGAGAGCCGCAGGAGTTGAACTTCCGCATAACGCGGTTGAGGATGTGGAAGGGGTAGTAATTATTGGCGGCGACCAGCTTTTAAAAGCGGCGCCAAATCCCTGGGCTCCCGCAAGCAGGCCCTATCTGCGCTTTAGGTGGGAGCCTGTTCCACACGACTTCTGGGGGGTCGGCATAGCAGAGAACATACGTGACGCCCAGAAGATGATAAATGGCGCGACAAGGCTGCTCGTCGACAACAAAGCGCTGGCAGGCAACTGCATGTTCGAGATCGACATGGAAGCCCTCTTGCCGGGGCAGGACGTGACCAATATCTACCCCGGCAAGAAATGGGTGCTGCGTCCGGGAGCGCAGGGCCCCGCGCTCAGGCCGGTGCACGTACCTGACGTAAGCGGCATACTCCTTGAGATGATACAGCTTTTCACCGACTACGCCGACGAGACCAGCGGAGTAGCCGCAGCGCAGCCCGGCGGCCCGGCGGCACGCACCGCCACCGGACTCTCTATAGCGAACTCCGCCGCGCTGGACGCTTACAGGGGCACAATTCGACGGCTTGACGACGAGGTTATCGAGCCGCTGCTTGAACGCTTCTACCGGTGGGTGATGGAGTTCGGCGACCCAAATATTCCTAAAAGCCCCGCAAAGGTGCGCGCCGTATCCTCCACGGCCACACAGGCAAGAGAGCTGCGCTCGCAGCGGCTGCTCGACTTCATGGGAGTGGTGACCTCTTCACTGGGTAAAGTACCCTCCGCCGGCGAAGATACAACGCTAATAGAGCGGGTGGATATGGAACGCCTCCTTGAGGAGCTGGCTGAGACCCTTGAGGTCCGCGAACTCATAAAAACGGAGAAGTTTATAAATGGCTGATAACACCCTCTCCACCGAGGAGCGGCTTCTTTGGCGCGAAGGTGTGGCGGGTGGCGCCTCGGAGCCTGTCGCCGCGTTGCTTACCTTGATAGGGCAGCGCTATGAAATCCTCCGCGACAAACTTCTAACCGAAACCGACCCCTTGTCGATAGCCCGTATTCAGGGAGCGGCCCGGGAGCTTGACAGATGGCGCGGTTATCCCGCCGAGCTAAAAGAAAAGGTCGCTCTTTCAGAGGCCTTACCTGAAGAGGGCTGGTAATATAGTGTTGAGGGGCGCTACTTTTAGCGCCCCTCTCTGCTACCTCCTTGCCAAGCGCGTAAACTAACCGTAAATTACAATCATGTTCGACTCTCATATCCATCTGAACTCAGATATTTTCTTCAACGACCTCGACGCCGTGGTTGAAAAGATGACTCTCGCAGGAGTTACAGGGGCGGCTATTGGCGGCTACAATGAAAGCTCGTCAAGGCGAGCGGTCATGGTCAACGAGCGTTATCCAAAGATGCTCGCGACAGCTGGTTTTCACCCACTTTTTTTAGAAGGAGATGAGCTGTCGGATGAGTTCGCGCTCTTTTTGGAGACCGCAGAAATAGCAGCTATCGGCGAGATCGGCCTGGATTTCTGGGGGGGGCGCGATGATGAAGCGCGTCAGAGAAAGTTTTTTGAGACGCAGGCAATTATAGCCAAAGAGCGGGCGCTCCCCATCGTCCTTCACATACGAAAGAGTTTCTATGAAACCCTCTCCCTTCTGGACTCCACCGGCTTTAAAGGCCCCGCCCTCCATCACGCCTTTTCCGGCTCTGCGGATATGGCCGAAAAGGCTCTTGAAAGAGGGCATTACCTCTCTGTCGGAGGAAAGATAACTTATCCCGAGCGGGATAAACTCCGGGAGCTCTTTTCTACCGTACCCAAAGAGCGGCTTTTAGTTGAAACCGACGCGCCGGACATACCTATTTTCAAACGGCGCGGCGAGCCTCACCGCCCGACCGATCTTTTGGATATAATCGCAGCTCTTTCAGAGGTAATCGGGCTCACTCCCGAGGAGACCGCCAAGTTGACAGAGGAGAACGCGAAGAGCTTCTTCGGCTGTAAGGGTTAATATGGACGCGCACCAAAGGACCAAGATTTTAATTGGCGAAGATGGCCTGTCGAAATTAAGAGGGGCCTCGGCAATCATCTTCGGCCTCGGCGGCGTAGGCGGCGCGGCGGCGGAACACCTATGCCGCGCAGGTGTGGGGCGGCTAACCATCGTCGACTCGGACGTAGTGAAAGAATCCAACCTTAACCGTCAGATAATAGCGCTCAGGTCAACCATCAAGAGGGCTAAAGCCCTTGTACTTGCTGAACGGCTTGCCGATGTGGACCCGAAGTGCACTGTACTCCCAATTGTCGAGTTCTACTCCGCTGAGAGCGCGGATCGCTTTGACTTGGCCTCCTACGATTTCGTCTTGGATTGCATCGACTCGCTTAACCCCAAGGTCGAACTCATTTCCCGCGCGATGGGGGTTGGAGCAAGGATTATCACTTCGGCGGGAGCTGGGGGACGGCTCGACCCGGAGGGTGTGCGGGTTAGCGACCTCTTCGAAACACGCAACTGCCCCCTGGCGAGGGTGATGAGAAAACGCCTGCGTTCAAGAGGGGTAAGCGGCCCGATACCAACCGTCAACACCCAAGCACCGCCCCTGGAACCATCAGCGCCCCTGGAACCTGAGGAGTTGGGACGAGGAAGGGCAAGGACTCCTGTGGGGTCTATCTCTTATCTCCCCCCTATATTCGGCGCCGTTATGGCTGGGTATGTTATTAGAGAGCTTTTACAAAAACCCCTTTGAACGCTGCCGCCTCTTAGGATATATTTACCAATCGAAAGAGTGTATTTTTTGAAGTAATTTTTAAATTAAAGGGTGAATTCTTGTACACAGGCAAAGTTCGTCGATATCCGAGAGCAGACTTGGAATCCGTGATCACAATTGATTCCCCTGAACCTGATGGTGGCAGGCTACTCCTTAACTCTGCTGATATAGGAATCGGCGGATGCAGGGTTTTGGCAAAAAGACCCCTTGGCATAGGCAGGGTCCTCCAAGCCGACCTAGTTCTAAACTCACGCGTAATAAGAACGCTTGTGAAAGTGGTACACGGCTCCAAAACGCTCTCCGGTTTCAGCTACGGCATGGAGTTCCTCTATCTGGAGCCGGCGGATCAGGAGTCAGTCAAGCTCTACGTTCTTAACAACTCCCCTACCTTCGGCGAATCGACAAAAGTAGCGACGGTACACTGATATCTTCATAGCAAAAAAAAGCCGCCATTTTAAGGCGGCTTTTTTTGTTTTAACGCGCTAACGTTAACGTTTTCCGAATAGCGAAAACTTACCGCTCTTTTGCTGCCCAAGCTCCTTTAGCGCTTGAAGAGTTTTTTCATCACCGGGCTTTAGCAACAAGGCTTTATTGAGATTTTCTTTCGCCGGGCCCGCTTTTTTGCGCTTAACATTTAGCAGGCCCATAAGGTAGTACCCCTCAAAGTTATCCGGGTTCATCTCTATTGCTGTTTTCAAAACCCTCTCAGCTTTATCGAGATGCCCACCTTCAGCGGCAAAATCCCTTACTATCATCGCTTCAGCTCTTCTTATTCGGTACTCTACGTTCTCCGGATCCAGGTCCGAAGCCCACCCCATCCTGTCGATAGCCTCATCCCACCTGTTACGCCTCATCGCCGCCAGCCCTTCACGGTAAGATATCTCCGCCCGCCTCGCGCGATCTTCACCGGCTACCGGCATGTCTCCCCCCTGCTTCAAGGACTCCAGATAATCCTCCCTACCCTTGGAGTCTCCCAAAACTTCCGCCGCTTTTTTTGCTATGCCGCAAAGGTCATCCACCAAAGGTCTTAGCGCTTCATCAAAGGAATCGCCGAAATGCACCTCCCTGACCGTGCGCTCATATGCTTCCGCCACCTCCCCGTCGGTCGTATCCACCTTGACGCCGAGAACCTGGAAGTAGTTTCTCCCCCTCATCCATGAAAGTTTTGAATTTACCCTCTGAAGGGGCGTCTCTTCATCCTCCACGGGCAACCCTTCGTTGGCTACCTTTAGGACCCCTCTCAGCAAAAGGAAGTAAAAGAGCGGGAGGTGTTTTGCTCCGAGGTCCTCCGCAACCTCTAAAACTTCCTTGCCATCCGCATTTGCGATTATCTTCCTGAGCGCCCGCTCCTTTACCCCTCCGAGAGCCAAGATGGGAAGCCCGTCGTCTACAGTAATTACCTGCTCTGCAATGGGGACCAGTATTTCGCCGATTTGGGTGGGCGAAAGGGAATTTTTAATACACCTGTAAAGTAGCTGCCACCCATCGGCGGAGCCGCCAGGAATATTCGCCGTAGGTTCCGCGTGGGCGAGAACTTTATACCAGCCATCATCCCACAAAAAGACCGAGCATACCTTTTCAAGCATATTGGCGCGCACCGCCAGGTCCACATCATTTCGAGTCACCGCGCCTATTGAAACAAAGGCATCTCCGATAAGTTTTTGTTCACTGACGGCGATCTCCACGCCCTGGCGGTACTGCGCCTCCGTCAACTTCCCAGCTTCGAGCAGATAACGGGCGAGCGTTTCAGCGATCAGGTTTGCGCGGGCGAATGTCACCTCTCCCGTGTCGAGGTGTATTACTTTGCGCACTTTACCCTGCCCCACGGCCAAGCGCAGTGGAGTTTTGGACTTCAAAAGATTTGCGAAAATTTTAGGGAATGTGGTTTTTGTAAAATCACCCTGTTCAGGGATGCCAGAGATTAATTTAGCGGCATCATCACCGGCTACCTCTTTAATGAAGCCTAGGGCGTCTTCAATCCTGCTCTTGAGAGATTTTTCTGAAAAAGGTTTTGATAAAAAGGCCAACGCCCCCCAAACGTCCATAGCCTCTTCTCTCAGGGAGCCTCCACCAAGAGCGCTGACGACAAAGATTGAGGCGCTGTCTCCCCCTTCGGTCTGCCTGATTTTCCTGATCAGCTCAAAGGCGCCTTTTCTCGGGATGAGAGTGTCGATAAAGACGAGGTCAGGACCAAAATCTATGAAGCGCTTGAAGGCGGAATCGTCCTCAAGCGCGATTGCCGTCTTATATCCGAGGTCGGTAAGCACATTTTCAAGACACTCGCGGGCAGCGGGGTCCACATCGGCAATGAGGGCTCTCTTTTGCATCCAACCTTTACCAATAAGGAGTTTACCTAAAAGCATCGTTCCATGAGATCAACGAATAGTCTATCCATATAGCTTACTTGCGGCAAGTTTCTTCCCCACCTTATTCACCATGGCCCTATTTTTTTGTAACTCACTACAATCACTAGATATTTTAGTGGTTTTTTTTCGCTTCGATGACCCCGTGCGGCAAATACACTCCTCTTCAAGGTAAAAGACCGGCAACCCGGCAGCGGTTCCGGATAAACCCAAGGGGGCTACTCATCGAGCGGCCCAAGGAGGAAGAGAAGTGTCAGAGACGACAAACAATTCCAACTCATTACCCGAAGAGGCGGAAACGAAGGGGGCAGAGAGTTCCTCCGCCGCCCGCGCCTCCGGGACCCCACCCGCGGATATTGCAGCAGCTACCAAAACTCCGCTGAAAGCCCCCAAGCAGAACATCGGAGAGTGCATGCACCGTACCCGTTCGGAGCTTGGCGGATACAGGCAGTTCTCACCACTGCTTGAGCTGTTGGAGCATCTGATAGATACGATAGCCACCCACCAGCTGCTTGCACTGGAGCAATCCTTTCTTCAGTCGGTCCTCGGCAAACATCCCGACGCTCTAGGTCTACGAGAAGATGAGGAGTTCCTTGGTTGGGTTCAAAAGCAGCCCCCTCTCGTCCAACGCTGCCTTAAAGACTCCCCCAACCCGGAGGACGCCATATGGGCCATCGGACTCTATAAAGATGAAGTTGCCAAAGCCGAGGGCGACGCCTCCAGGGCCAAGGCGCTGGCAAACCGCGAAAAGAGGATGAAAGCGGGGGCGGCGCCTTCCCCTCGAACTTCCGCACCGCCAAGGGGCGCGCGCTTTACCAGGGATGATATCGCCATGATGTCCCTCGATGAATTCAAAGCAAACGAAGCCAACATCAACGCAGCGCTAGAGCGTGGCGAAATCGGCTAATCCACCTAAAAGGAGAAAATAATAATGGCCTATACCAAAACTCTCGAAAATTTCATTCCCGAAATATGGTCTAAGCAGCTTTTAAGGAACTGGGACGACGAGTTCATAATGAGAAAGCTCGTCAACACCCGTTACGAGGGTGAGATAACAGCATTCGGCGACACGGTCCACGTGCCATACCTCGGCAATATCTCTGTCGCGGATTACGACAACTCAAATGACAGCCCGATCTCCTACCAGGACGTCGATGACCTCACCAGCACCCTCTCAATAGACCAGCGCAAATACTGGGCCTTCAAGGTCGAAGATGTTGAAAAAGCCCAGTCCACCGTCGAAGTGCGCGAGGAGTACACCAAACGCGCCGCGGTAGCCATGAAGGATGAAGTGGAGGAGTGGCTTCTCGGTAGCGATTTTTGCGACTCAATCGGGCAGATCGTCGACGCCACCGGCACAGCCGGAGCTCAGGCACGCGCGAACTCAACCGCCTACTCCCTTGGCGATTTCGTCCAGCCCTCTACCGCCAACGGCTACGTATACAAATGTACAACGGCGGGCACGAGCGCGGGGAGCGCGCCCACCTTCCCCACGATTCTCGGCGCTACCGTCACCGACGGCACTGTCGTATGGACCAACTGGGGTTACATCGGCCACGGCAAGGTGACTAATACCAACCTATACAAGACCCTCGTATCCGCTAAAAAGGCGTTCCGCAAAGCCAACACCTGGATTGAGGGTGATATGTGGGCGGTCATACCGCCTGAAATCGAGGAGCTGATCCTCACATACTCTGAGCTCACCCACGCCACGGAGCGAGGGGATCAGCTTCTTGAGCAGGGCCTCATGGGCAAGCTCGCGGGATTTAAGCTCTACTGCTCCAACAACGTCTCCGGCGCGGGCAGCTCGGCTAGCCCCTTCCGCATACTCTGCGGCAACAAAGAGACCATCACCTTCGCAGAGCAGATAACCGAAACAGAGGCGGTGCGCCTCGAAAACGAGTTCGCCACCGGCGTCCGCGGCCTAATGGTCTACGGCGGAACCATCTTCGACCGCAATAAATACGCGGGCGTGGAGATCTTCGCAGAGCTCGGCTAGCTCCTCCCTCATCCCAAGGCGGGGCGCATTGCGCCCCGCCACCTTTTTCAAAGGAAAAAAAGATGAGCTTAAATGAACTTAACAAGTTGCCAATCAGCGAGCTTATGAAAATAGCCGAGAAAAGCTTTGGCATCGTATACCCGAAAAGCGCATTGCGAACGAATATAGTAAAGGAGCTTGCTGAACTGATCTCCGCTTCCGAGCGCGCAAAAACACCTTTGAGCCTCGAAAAGATGCTCAAAGAAGAACTCATAGCCGAGCTAAAAGAGGTTCACAACTTCGTGCCCCCGGCAAAATGGCGAAAAGGCGAGCTTGTAAAGAGAGTCCGCCATTTCCGGGCCGGCCTGAAATAAGGAGTTAAAAGCATGAAGCATGCACAAGGACCAGCCGAATTGGGCAACACCGCGATGCCTTTGATGGTGCCAAACAAGAGCCAGAGCAACATATTCGTAAATTCCGGCAACCAGCAATCTGACCCTTTCGGCGCAGAGACCACCGCTATCTGGTTTTACGCCGATGACTTAGTGGATATGGCCCTTGGCGAAGAACCGGATGCCACCGCCAGCGGCAAAATAACGCTCCCCGCAGCCTTCTTCCCAGCAGAGATACAGGTCAATGCGGGGGATAAGATCGCTTTTGCCCATGCCACAGCTACGCCGATCATCTCAATCGTAGAGCTGAAGAACGCTGGTAGATAGGAGCGTCTTATGCCATCACCCTTTAAGGTCCTCCCCCAGAAAGCAGCTTCGACGGCAAAGCTGACCGTATCCAACCCCACAAGGCCCGGCGCCCTTACAGTCGGCAACCTTTTTGGAGACGGCGATGGTTGGCATCCGCAGATGGGCATTGAGGACGCCCTCGGCGCGGGGCACCCGGAAGGGGTCCGCGTATCACGCATAAACCTGGCTCAACACTACACCGCTGAACCTGAAATTCCGTCAGGGTTACGCTTCGTCGTCTCAGAGGGGGGAAAACCCCGATACCTGCGTGTTGAGGATGCAAACTTTGCCCTGCCCGAAGCTATCCCCTTCACACCGGACGAGGGAGCGCTCTGCATGACGGAGGAGTTCGATGTGCTATCCGTACAGCATGACGTCACGCTTGAAGGAGTGAGGTATTGGCGGGCGGGAGATTACCATTTCTCACTAGGCGGAGATGCCCTGCTTTACGAACAGTTACCCTATGGCGAGGCAGAGATTCTAGATGGATTCAACAGGGAGAGCTGCTTCGACCACTCCTTCGCCGTCTACTCCGCATCCAAGAGAAATGACGTAATGTATGCGTCCAACGGCGCATGGAAGCTACGCGCGGGCTCTGGAAAGGTGGGGCACATATTGCGCCCCTTTGCCCTCTGCAAGGATGAGGGCGGAGTCGTGCTCGCGCTCATATATGGGAGGTGGGAGCCGCGCGGAGGCAATGACTACACAAAGCTTATACCTTTAGACGAGATACCGGTCGGCACAAGCGAGGTCCACGTCGACGCAACCCTGGGTTATTCAACCATGGGCGTTTCCTACCAGAACGGCTATACGGGGAGGATTTACGGTTACTCTGATGATATCGCCGACACATATACGGTCCAAACCTTCCATGCTGGATATACGCTTGACCTAAACTCGATGGGCATCAACGTAGGGTTTGGCATTTACGACTGGAATAGCGTCAAGGAGGCAGGGATACACAATATCACCATCCTATCCAATTCCGGCTACGTGGGCATGGCGGATGCTGTAAGAAGTGAAGGTAACGGGTACTGGCATGACTTCTCCTACCCCACCACCAACAGGCCGGTGATTCCTGGGGGACCCTGTTACCTGTTCGCGGCAAGGGCCAAAAACAACTCTGTAAACATAAGGAGCGACAACGGCACAACGGCTCCGATGATGGGCAATTTCAACTCAGGAACATACGACCCGGATCCGATGCCCTCCTCGGTAGCTGACGTGTTGGGGCTCAACTCGTCCATTATCTCATCAAGTTATTTAACCGCCATCGAGGGCGCGGAGATTAAAACCGGAGCCTCCCCTCATCGATTGTCTACAGGTTGTGGGCTGGGGGTTTAGTGTCCCACTCAGCGTTTTTAGTAAACGATATCATTCTGGGATATGAGGCGGCGCTCTCCATCTCGTTACCGGCCACGGAGCTTATAAAGCGGGACCTATTAAAAGCCGGGATCTCCAGAGCGCGCTTCTGCCTCGCCGGCATAACGCTGGACTCCTCATCAACCCCAAAGCGCTTCGACTTAAGCGCGGTGGCGGAGGGGACCATAAAAATTGATTTAACCTCCCTCCCATTCCCCAGCGGCAGTTACCTGGGACGGCTAGTTCTTTACACCCCCACTTCACCAAAGGGGCTCGTCGCGGCAGACCGCGTTAAGGTGCTGATTGGAAGATAAACCGGGTCAGCGCGCCCGAAAGGAGAGATAAATGACTTTACCAAAGGGGCTGTCACTAGTAGACCTCGCAGCGAGGTG
Source organism: Deltaproteobacteria bacterium (assembly GCA_002869005.1). Taxonomy (GTDB): domain Bacteria; phylum Desulfobacterota; class Deferrisomatia; order Deferrisomatales; family BM512; genus BM512. The sequence goes on along the minus strand of PKTU01000017.1, from coordinate 13,187 downwards.
CGCTATCGACCTCGGAGACCCTGAAGAGCGAAGGTGGGCAACCTCCCTGCTAATAACTTTTTTCAATGAAGGGATACGCGATCTTGCGCGAGACGGAGTCTTTAGCAGAGTCGACCTCTTCACCCCCGCGGCCGGCGAGCGCTACTTTTCAACGCACGCCGAAGCCAACCAGATTATTAGGGTGGAGTATGACTCCAAGGCGCTAATCGGCGCCAGCAGGTCAACTATCCAAGGCGCTCTGGGTGATGGCTGGAGGGAGAGAGCCGGCACTCCAACTCACTTCATACCTGAGCGAGGCGGCGTGCGAATATGCCCATCACCCGGAACCTCCGGTGACGCATTTATATTCGAAGGGGCTGGAGCGGTAAGCGAGGTGGAGGGGGGAAAGGTCGCAGGCGATGGCCTTGAGTGCGCAAAAGACCCGGCCACCACACTTTTGGTCCACTTCACCCCCGGAGACGGCAACGTAACAAACTCTGAAGCCGCTCGCCGCGTTTTGAGAGTTGAATACTCCTATTTTCCGCGGCCGTTTGAGCAAACAGACCTGATGCCAAGCCGCTTCGAGGACGCACTATCAGCCTACGCTCTTTGGCGTGCGCTATCTATCTCCGAGGTACCGGAAGAGGTTGCCCGCGCCGAAATTGCCTTGGCGCGCTGGCACAATCTAAAGAGAGAGCTATTCACGGAGAGCACCTCGGAAGGTTTCTCCGCAGCCAACAACTTCTCACCCTTGGAGGCTAATTAAATGACCAGGGGATTCAACAGCGAAGCGGACCCACGGCGCGTGCCGAAAGGGATGTTCCCAGAGTTCACCCAGCTCACGGCAAAAAGCGGGGTGATTACTCCCAGGCCCTCAGACACCTTCTTCACTCCAAGCGCAGGAGCGGAGACGTTTTACATGGAAAAAAGCGGCGATTACGAGATTGTAGACGTCTACAACGCTTTGGATGAAAACGACTACCTGGTTTCTGTCTCCAAGAGCGGCGGAGAACTTCTATACGGCACCGATCAAAAGACTATTCTTCTCTCTCCGCCAAGTTCGGCGCCGGTGATGGACCGCCCAATCGGGTTGCGCGGGATTATACCGGCGATAGCAGATTTCGACCCCACTAAAAACGAATTCGGAATAAAAGTCGGCGAAACTGGTCGCTATGCCGCAGCATGGCGGGGAGCCATGGGTGCACACTTCGGCTTCAGCCCGGTAGTTGAGATTGAAAACACCGGCTACAGGTTCATAAAAACAAATGCAAAGAATTACGCCTCGGAAGGAACGGTTATTACCAACACGACAAGGGGTGGCGCCACCGCAATAATAAGAGACATCTTTTACACTGATTCGATTTACGGATTTGTAATCCATAACGATGATAGAACCGGGGCGACGGACTGGCAAAGTGGCGACACGGTTACTTACGGGGTCTCAACATGCAACCTCTCCGCCGATGAATCCACCGGCTGCATAACCCCACAATTCACCACGTACGAGAGCATACCAAGCGGAGCTTACCTCGAAATTTATCGGCTTGAAGATTCAACCGGTATATACAGAGACATCAAAGACTTTTCATATACTTTAACAGCCGAAATAGACAGCAACCCCTTCCCCTACAATTACGACGGCTTGAAACTACTAAAAAGCTGGAGCGGCCCGCTGGATAACGATTACCTCCCGGAGACCCTTCTGAGTGACATTCCAAATGCCCAGGCAATTGAGAGTCATAAAGGCTGTCTATTCGTCGCTTCGGAGTCGACGATACGCTATAGCGAAGCCGAGCAACCTCCATACTTCAGGAAGTGGACCAAATTGTCGGCCTTTGGGGAGGTCATGAAGATGATCTCAAGGGACGAGATTCTGGAGGTATACACGCCGACAGCGGTTAAGTACATCGTCGGAAACCCTCCCTACTTTGAGATACGAGAGACCGGCATCACTGAGGGACCGGTATCCCGTGATTCAATAGTAAAGGCCGACCCCGGCACCTTCGCGCTATTCGATGACGGCATCTACCTCGTAACGAGCCGCGGGAGAAAAAATCTTACGCGGGGGACGAACGGAGGCTGGATCAACGCCATGTCCGACCCGGCGAACTCTATCGGCGGCGCGTCACATGGCATCTACTACCTGGTCGATGCAGACGGTTCGTGCCTCGCCTACGACTGGGAAGCGGATGAATGGTTCACACGTAGTTTCAGCGAAAAACCCGTTGCGTTCCGCTACTCCGACAACGCGAGAAGCCTAATCGCGATATTGCCAACCGACCCGCTCACCTACCTCGCTGTGGGCGGAGGCTCCGGGGATACCGACTGGTCTTTGGCGTTTGGGGAGGAGGGCGACGGGAAGCTGAGAAAGACCCCCTGCGAGGTGAGAGCTGAAATTGAAGGGGAGCTGACAATGTCATTACTCGTAGATGGTGTTGAGGCTTCATCCTTCACTCTCGACGAGAGCGGCCGCTACCCGCTACCCCTTAAAAGGGGTCGACACTACCAGATCAAATTATCCGGTACCGCCGCGCCCGGGGAACTTGAAATACGTGAGATGGAGCCGAGAGGATGAATAGACCATTTACTCCGCCCTCCACTGAAGGGGAAACGCTGGACCAGCTCAGGAACCTGTACAAGTCAATGAAATCATTCCAGCGCATAAGCCAGCTGAATGATCCAAGCGACATTGATAGCGTGCGCAGAAAAGTCAATGAAATCATCGCCCTCCTATCCGAGGTTACGAGGGCCACAAACGTAAGGAGGAAGTAATGGGCTTTAGTTTGTCTTCAGCGCTCAAAGACCCCGTCGGTTCTTTTAAAGATGGCATTGAGGAACTTGGTGAGGGAGTTGAGTATTACACCAACGAATCCTTAAAGGCTTTAGGCCTTGAAATACCTAAGGGCGACGGGCTCTATTTCGAGGACCCAGACCCCCGGTCGGTTGAAGCGCTGGGCCGGCTTACCCCCGATGAGATAGAAAACCTCAGGGATAAAGCCGTTTCACGGCTGACCACTGCGGGAATGAATGAAGCCGCCGCCCAGGCTGCCGCCGCCCGCCTTGCAAACAAGGGCTTCCTCTCTCTGGCGCGTAGCGAATCAGACCTTGTTGGAAGCCTCCAATCACTATACCAACAGTTCAACAAAGCAGCTGCCGGAATCGGCGAAATGAGCGACGCGCAGGCGTTCACGGTCGGCTTTCTAAGCGGCGGAAAGGGTTAAAAGATGTCACTCGTTGCACTCGATCTGGGGGCGAGGACACTCTCCGGCATAAGCTCGATGGGCCAAACGAGGGACCTTCGCCAGAAACGCCGTGACCTTGAAGAGCGTGCGCGCCTTATCGGAGGTTTCCTCTCGCCTCTTAAAGAGGAGTACATGGCAGGGCTGGCGCCGGGAGGCTTTATCAGGGTGGCCTTGTCCTCCGGAGGATATGAGGAGGCGGCAAAAGAAGCGGAGCTCCTTGAGAGCCAGGGCCGCCTCCACTCATCGCGCGAAAGCGCTGTCGGGGTGAGAAATAAAAATATCAGTGATTCCGCAGAGGCGCTTGGCAGAGCATCGTCAACACTTGGCGCGGCGCTTAAAAGCGATGACCTCCTCGCACGACAAATGTTTACAACTCTCGGCTATTACACCGATCCAAAATCCTTCGACGATATCGGCTTCGCGGCAGGCATCCTTCGCGGGGTCACAGATTCACTGGAAAAGGAGCAGCGGGGCAGATGACGGGAAATGCCATGAGGCCCCGCGCGGAGGGCGGCATTGATGGGATCTGCATCCTGCACTCCGGTCTTGAGGAGAAAATTTCAAATGTCGCCGCCGACGTATCTGAGATCAAACGCGACATGAAGCTCCTGATCACCAGCTACGCAGGTGACCGGGGACTTTCCAATCTGGGCAAACTCTTCGCAGTGGGCGCAGGAGTGGCGACTCCGCTATCCGCTCTTATCTGGGCAGTTTGGAGGGGCTGATGGGCGATTTAAGCGAACACTTCTCCAGCAGCGAATTCGCCTGCCATTGCGGCTGCGGAACTATTAAGGCATCACCCTCAATACTAGCGCTCTTGGAAGAGATACGTAGCCACCTGGGCCACCCACTTCTCATAACCAGCGGTTCGCGCTGCCGCAAACATAACAAAGGCGTGGGAGGCAGCGAACGCTCCGCGCACCTTACCGGCCACGCCGCCGACCTCTCCGCGCTAGGCGGGCTTGGCCGTTACCGTATCCTCAGCGCGGCAATAAATGCAGGGGCTACACGAATTGGCGTGGGTAAAAACTTCATTCACGTCGATACAGCCTCACGGCTACCGACCCCCAGATTATGGACCTACTAGAGAAAGGATAACCATGGAACCCGTCACCGCTTTTAACACAGTTAACCTCGTGCTGGGGGCGCTGCTCGCCCTCTCCGAAGTGCTTGCGCTTACGCCGCTTAAGTCCAACTCGGTCTTTCAGCTGGTCGTGGGCACAATTAAAAAGTTCACCGAGAGGTAGTCCTAAAGGAGGCTCCCCCCGCCTCCACCCTCTCTGTCCTATCTTCCTCCGATGTGGTAATATTGTGACCTGAATTATTTTCCATAAATAAAGTGGGTGGCGAAGAGATGTCCGGCAAGATAATCGACTGGGAAAAACACCGCAAACGGAGCAAAGAAAAGGCTAAAACCTCCTGGCTCGCACCATTTTACGGCCCACGCGGCACTATGTGGACCTTCCTCGCGACCCTCTTTGCCCTTTTGATACTTGTCGCCATAGTCGTGCCCGCCTATATTACCTCCTCTTTTTTTGCGCCGACGGCAATTCTAATCGCTGTCTTGTTGACCCTTTGGCTGAACAGGGTAAAAAAACGCGCCGAGATCAACCGTATGTATCGACAAATGAAGGAGCGTGAGGCGAGAGAGAACGACGAACAACCGCCTACGTACCATTGACAGACCCAACCGAAACCCATGAAATATACATTTGATTCACCCGCATTCAAACGAAGAGGCAGGCGACGCCCCAAGAGAGGGCTTTACCTTTTGGCATCGGCGCTGATTGGATTGGCGCTCCTCATCTATACCCTCGCTCCGGATTCGGCCACCTCCAATATTGCAACCCCTGAAGATGAGCTCAGGCTACCTGAAATTCACGTGACGGAGCTCTTTAAGGGGCTCTCCTGCCCCTCGCCCACCTATGACGAAGAGTTGGGAAAGTATATCGAAACGATAGACAAAAAGAGGGTTGTCTACACCCTCGATCGTGAGCTTCAGGAAGCCGCCGAGAGCGTTTTAGCCCGATATTCAGTACCCTACGGGGCCTTCGTCGCAATTGAACCTGAAACGGGCAAAGTGCTTGCGATGGCTGAATATTCCAGCCGCGAGGAGGTTAAAGGCTTCACCTTGAAGGCGGACTACCCCGCAGCCAGCCTCGTCAAGATAGTTACCGGGGCAGCCGCACTAAAAACCGGCGAGGTAACCCCGGATACGATCTTTCGCTATGAGGGCAACCCCTACAAGCTGTGGAAGCGAAAGTTAAACCCAAAAAACAAGCGCCGGGAGAACAATAAGGACACCTTCGCCGGCGCGCTTGGGCGCTCAAACAACGTGGTCTTCGGCAAAGTAGGGGTAAACACCGTGGGCCCCGAGCGCCTTCGCGATGCCCTTGGAGAATTCGGCTTTAACCAGGGGCTTGATTTCGACTTCCCCCTAGCCTCCTCGACCGCTGAAGTTCCTGACGATGAGTACCAGCTTGCCCGAACTTCCGCGGGTTTCGGAGACGTAAAGATAAGCCCTCTCCACGCAGCGCTAATAGCCGCGGCAGTCTCCAACGGGGGCGTTATGATGCGGCCCTGGATTGTGGAGAGCGTAGAGGACCCCGTGGCAGGGGTAATCTACTCAGGCGCTCCACAGCCTATGTTAAGGGTTGCGCAAAAAAAGACCGCTTCACAACTTGCTGCCATGATGCGTAAGACCATCACAACCGGTACCTCCACGAAAATATTTTACAAGTACGCAAAAAAGCTGGTGCGTAAAATAGCCATCTCTGGTAAGACAGGGAGCCTTCGTGGCGACTCACCGCCCGGCAATTACGAGTGGTTCATCGGCTTTGCTCCCGAAGAGGGCTCAAAGATTGCCGTAGCCGGGTTGGTGGTAAACCAGGGAGACTTGTGGCACATTAAAGGTACATACGCAGCGATGACCGTCATGCGTAAATTTTTCGGGCTTTAAAACCATTTCGCGGAGGCGACCCATGGCTGACAACAATGAATTGATCGAATATGACGTCGAGGAGGCCGCCGCCGAAGTGGCGCGCCGCACAGGGCAGGAGCTGGAGGTCGTCGAGGAGATACTCGAAGCCGAGTTCCTCTTTAACGCCGCTATGGGCTTCTATGAGATTCCCGATGACGAGGAGGGAGAAGCCTTCATGGAGGACCTGAGAAAACTCCGTGAAGCGCATACAGACGTAATCCCCTCTATCGACGAGAAGATCGATGATTACGACGATATCGAGGATCGCTTGGTAACCTTCATAACAAGAATGACTGGCGCAGACCCCTCAGCTATTGAGGAGGTTCTCGACGAGCACATAATCTATCTTGAGGAGAAGGGCATACTAGAGCCCGTCGATGACGACTGAGCAAGCTTTGATAAAATGAGAGAAAAGCCGCCTAAGGGCGGCTTTTTTTATTTTTCGCCGGTTTCGCGTAGCCCATCCAGATGAACCGTCTGAGTGGGAAAGGCAAATTCGACACCCTGCTCGGCAAAGACACCCTGTATCTCACCCAAGGTGTCAGACCCGTAATGAAGCGAAGTTGCCCAATCAGGCAGATTGGCCTGAAACCACACGCGCACGACTTTTGAGTGGTCTCCAAGTTTTGCCAGATAAATCCATGTGGATGCGCCGTTGACCTCCGCTTTACCTAGAATATGCTCCTTTAGCGCTTTGACTAGCTCCGCAACCTTGCCAGCTTCAACTTCATAGGGCAGGTCGAGGTCCCACTTGAACATGAATTTTGTGCGCCCAAAGTAGTTTTTCACAGGCTTTTGAATAAAGGCGGCATTTGGAATGGTAAGGGTCGTCATATCGGTAAAAAGCTCCAGAGATGTACGGAAAACACCTATGCGTTGAACTGTTCCCGACCATTTATCGAACTCGATAAAGTGCCCCTCATCGAATATCCCGGTTGAGAATATATATAGCCTCCCGACAACGTTCGTGAGGGGGTCTTTAACCGCGACGACAATAGCGATACCGCCGATTCCAAGGGACGCCCAGATAGCTTTTACATCCACACCCATATTGGTAAGCAAAGTGAGCGCGGCAAGGATAAAGAGTAGCATGTTCCCTATCTCCGTTATCTGGCGGGTGACCCGCTCCACGCTACGTACCCTCTCACGAAGCTCCTCTTCCGTAAGCTCCGCGCCAAGACGTTTTAAATAGTTTTCAGCTATTATGGCGAGAACACCCTTGAAAAAGCGGATAACCACAATGAAAAGTATGGTTATCGAAAGTATTGTCAGGATGCGCTCAAACCATAACGCTGCGACCTCCGAAAGTACCAATCCATCCTTGCCGACCTTAACGCCTATAACAATTATCAGCCACGCGGCTGGTCCGAGGAGTCCTTCGACAAGCAGGTCATCGAGCTTGGTGGATGTACTTTTCGCCATTGCCTCAAGGTGTTTTTTGACAAACCGCCTAACTATAAAGGCGGTGACCACGGATATTGCGACTACGAGGGCAAATGAGCCAAGTTCACTTGCGCTATTGCCAAAGAGGGAGATATCTTCCATTGTCATTAACTCCAGCTGCTTGTATTTTTCTTTTATAATATTTTGAAATGATAACACTCAGAGGTTCTGATGGGTAATTTGACTGGAAAGGCGGCGCTGCTTATTGCTACTACCGCCATGGGCACCGGCGCCTCCTACCTGGTAAGGTGCATAGGAAGCACCTGAGTGCTATCCTCCAACCCGTGGTTCACGGGCGCGGTGGGATTCGCTTTTGGCCTCATCCTTCTCTCCAGCGGAAGCGATGAAGAATGATTGGCAAATATAAAAAAGGCTCCCGCGTAGGGAGCCTTTTTTTATATCAAGGTAATATTTCTATTTAGAAAGCCGCTGTTGCGGCCTCCGCTATCTGAACCAGATAACCCGGCACAATTCCCAGTATAAGCACGGCAATGACAGAGATTGCAGCTGCCAGAATTGAAAGCGGGGAGGTTCTGATAACGTCTCCGGATTCTGACTCCGACTCCCTAAAGTACATGTAAACGAGTACGCGCAGATAGTAGTAAACGGAAGCGGCGGAGTTCAACACGCCCAACACGGCCAACCAGATATACCCCTCATGCACCGCCGCTTTGAAGATGAGGAACTTGCCGATAAAACCGGCGGTGGGAGGTATCCCGGCCATCGAAAACATGAAGATGGTAAGCGCCGCGCCGAGAAGCGGCTTTTTGAAGCCGACTCCGGCATAGTCCTCAAGGGTTGTCCGGTCCTCACCCTTTTTGCCAAGCATTATGACAATGCCGAATGCGCCGATGTTCATGAAGACGTAGGAGATCAGGTAAAAAAGCATACCGGTCCCCGCCTCGCTCGTCGCGGTTACCATGCCTATCAGGAGGTACCCCGCATGGGCGATGGATGAGTAGGCGAGCATACGCTTGACATCGCGCTGCGCAAGGGCGGCGAAGTTACCCATAGTCATTGTAGCAACCGCAAGCACCCAGAAAGCGCTTGTCCACGCACCGGAGGCGATTGGGAACGCTACGACGAAGATGCGAAAGAAAGCGGCAAAAGCTGCGGCTTTAACGCCCGTAGCCATAAAAGCGGTAACGGAGGTCGGCGCGCCCTGGTACACGTCGGGAGTCCAGACGTGGAAGGGGAACGCGGCAATCTTAAAACAAAAACCAGCGGCCACAAGGGCGATTCCGGCAAGGGCCATCGGCGAATCACCGAGTGAGGGAAGTGTCGAGAAGTACTCGACCATGCCGGAAAGCGAGGTGGTGCCGCAGGATGCGTAGAGTAGCGCGATGCCGTAAAGCATGAACGCCGACGAAGCGCCGCCGAGGAGGAAGTATTTAAAGGATGATTCCGTCCCCTCTTTCGTGCGCATATAACCGGCCATCGCGTAGATGGAGATGGACATCGTCTCAAGGGCGAGGAACATCAGCATCAGATGGTTTGAGCCGCTCATCAGCATCATACCGACGAGCGACATGAGCATCAGGGCGTGGAATTCGCCGTGCTCATACTCTTCGCTGCGAAAGTAGCTGTCGGAGACCAGGAGGGTAAGAATCCCCACCACATAAGCCACCATGTTGAAGAACGCTGCATAGCCGTCAGCTATAAGCATCCCGGAAAAGCCTGTCGTCGCGGGAGCGCCAAACTGCCTGAGCGTCAGCCACGCCGCTACCAAAAGGCCGAGAATTGAGAGGTACGTCGCGTCACTGCGACCCTTGCCGGGGCGGAAGGCCTCGACCAGGAGCACGATTAGCGCAGTGCCCGTCACAACCATGTGCGGCGCTATAAGTGACAGATCGGACATCTGGAAGGTCATCTGGTATTCCTCCAGCTAAATTCCACGCCACTCCTACTCGGAGGGCGAAACATCTTCCGTAAAGAACATTGCGATGGGGTTTTCGTCAACAAGCTCGCTGCAAGCCACTCGTTTATCTTCAACCTGCTGTAGCCAAGCGTCCACCGTGGGCTCCATCTTGGCGGTGAAAAAACCAGGGTAGATTCCCATCCAAAAGACAAAGAGCAGCATCGGAAGCAGATATCCCCACTCCAGCTTTGTGAGATCTTTAAGGTTCTGGTTTTCCTCCTTGTCACACTCACCAAAGAAGACACGCCTGTACATCCAGAGCATGTATCCCGCAGCGAGGATAACGCCCGAGGCCGCGAATATTGCGGCAACCGGGGAGGTGAGGAAAGCGCCCAGCATTATAAGGAACTCACCGACAAAGCCGTTTAAACCCGGCAGACCGATGGAGCTCATCGTGACTATCATAAAAACGGTGGCATACCAGGGCATCGACTTGGAGAGCCCGCCGAAATCCTCAATCATCCTCGTGTGGCGGCGCTCGTAAATTACACCTACGAGGAGGAAGAGCGCGCCCGTGGAGATGCCGTGGTTAAGCGACTGGTATATACCACCGACTACGCCCTGGGGGTTTAGCGCGAAGATGCCGAGCATCACGTAGCCAAGGTGCGATACGGAGGAGTAAGCGACGAGTTTCTTGACGTCCTTTTGAACCATCGCGACTAACGCGCCGTAGATGATGCCGATTACAGCAAGCGTCATCATAAAGGGCGCGGCGGACTCTACCGCATTGGGAAAGAGCGGCATGGCGAAGCGAAGGTAGCCGTAAGTGCCCATCTTGAGGAGAACGCCTGCCAGGATGACCGACCCCGCCGTCGGAGCCTGCGTATGTGCGTCGGGGAGCCATGTGTGGACAGGCCACATCGGCACCTTGATAGCAAAAGCCAGCGCAAACGCCGCGAACATTATCATCTGCACCGAGGGGGCCAAGGGGAGTTTGTACCACTCGAGGATCGAGAAGGTCGCTTCTCCGCCGGCGCTTATGTTCATGTAGTAAAGCGCCATTATAGCGACAAGCATGAGCAGCGAGCCCACCATCGTGAAGATGAAGAACTTCACCGCCGCGTAGATACGCTCCTTGCCACCCCAAACGCCGATGAGGAAGTACATCGGGATGAGCATCGCCTCCCAGAATATGTAGAAGAGAAAGACGTCCAGGCTTATCAGCGCGCCTATCATCCCCGTCTCAAGGAGGAGGAAGAAGAACATGTACTCCCTAACCCTCTTATCCACGCTCCATGAGCTGAGAATACATATAACTGAGAGGAAGGTGGTTAAGAGCACCAGCCAGAAGCTGATGCCGTCTATGCCGACGTGGTAGCTTACCCCCAGCGAAGAGATCCACGCATACTTCTGCTGAAGCTGCATGCCGGGGTTGGCAGGGTCAAAGAGCCAGAGCAGCGGAAGGCTAATTATGAAATTAACCAGCGCGACCCCCAGGGTCCAGAAGCGTATTAGCCCCACGTTCTCGCTCTTCATGAAGAGGAGGAGCAAGGCTCCCGCCAAAGGCAGGAAGGCGAGTATCGAAAGAATGTAGCTTTCACTCATAGTCGGGTCTCCAGACGGCTAGAATGCGGCAACGAGGAAGATGAGGGCCACCGCGCCTACCATGATGGAGACCGCGTAAGCCTGTACGTTGCCGGACTGAAACCGGGCCAGAACGCTGCCCGCCATTGCGACAACCTTGGCGAGGCCGTTGACGAAACCGTCTACGATTACCACATCCCAGAACTTCCAGAGGTAGACGGCGAGGTTGACGCAACCCTGAACGAAGACGGCGCCGTAGATTTCATCGACATAGTATTTATTGTAAAGAAGGTTGTAGAGCCCCTTGGCCGAAGCTGCGACCTTGGCGGGAATCTCCGGGCGGCGGTTGTAAAGAAAGAACGCAACCGCTATTCCGAAGATAGCGTAGCCCACCGAAGCGGCCATGAGTACGTACTCCGTAAGGTCATGGTGTCCAGCCGCTGCGGCGTGACCCGCGGCCGCGGCGTGCTCGGTGCCGCTAGCCAGCGCTGAGGAAAGCGCGAGCCCACCGTCGCCCACCATCATCGCCGCGTGTTTCACAGCCTCATGGGCCGAGGACGCATCGAGGACCGGCGCAAGCCAATGGTGGAAGTGGTTTAGCCCGCCAAGCGCAGCCGGAATTCCCACGAAACCGCCTACAATGGAGAGCGCCGCGAGTATATAAAGCGGCACAGTCATCGTGGCTGGAGACTCGTGGGGGTGGACCTCCGGGTTGATCCGCTCTTTACCGTAGAAGGTCATAAAGACAAGACGGAACATGTAAAAAGCGGTGATTCCGGCGGCTATGAAGCCGAGTGCCCACTGGAACTTAAAGCCGTTGGACCACGCCATCCAGAGGATCTCGTCCTTGGAGAAAAAACCCGCCAGCGGGGGCAGCCCAGAAATCGCTATAGTCGCGACGAGGAACGTTATAAAGGTATGGGGCATGTACTTTCTAAGGTTGCCCATGTAGCGCATATCCTGCTCATCATGCATGCCGTGGATAACGGAGCCGGAGCCGAGGAAGAGGCAAGCCTTGAAAAACGCGTGGGTCATGAGGTGGAAGATACCCGCGACATACGCGCCGACGCCCATCGATATGAACATGTAGCCGAGCTGGCTGACCGTCGAGTAGGCGAGGACCTTCTTGATATCATTCTGAGTCACCGCGATGGAGCCCGCGAAGAGCGCCGTAAGCGCGCCCACAGTGGCAACTGTAGCCATCGCGGTCGGTGCCATGGAGAAGATGATGTTGCAGCGGCCAATCATGTAGACGCCCGCGGTGACCATCGTTGCGGCATGGATAAGCGCTGAAACAGGTGTGGGACCGGCCATCGCATCGGGCAGCCATACATAAAGCGGAATCTGCGCCGATTTACCTGTCGCGCCGACGAAGAGCAGCAGGCAGATCGCGGTCACCGTGAAGCCGCCGTAAATTAGCACCTCCGGCGCAGCGTTCATCACCTCTCTGAAGTTCAGCGAGCCGAAGTTCTGGAAGATGAGGAACATGGCGATCAGGAAGCCAAAGTCACCGATACGGTTGACTACGAACGCCTTCATCCCGGCAGTGGCCTTCTCCATATCGGAGAACCAGAACCCAATGAGCAGGTAGGAGCAGAGGCCGACGCCCTCCCATCCCACGAAGAGGACGAGGAATGAGTTGCCAAGGACCAGGGTGAGCATCGCGAAGCAAAAGAGGTTTAGGTAGGTGAAGAAGCGCGCGTAGCCCTCATCGTGGTGCATGTAGCCCACGGAGTATACGTGAATGAGAAACCCTACGCCGGTGACCACGAGACACATCACCGCGCTTAGGGGATCCATCAGGTAACCAAGGCTTATCTTGGTAGACCCCGCCGCGATCCAGGTAAAGAGGTTGACCTCGTGGAAACGTGCCGCCGGCTCCAACCCCGTCAGGGCGAAGAAGGCGCCCACCGAGAGGAGGAAGGAGAGGAAGATCGATCCGCACGCGATCGTGTTCACCACAGCGTGGGAGAGCCTACGGTTCAAAAGACCGTTTATTATCGCTCCCACCATGGGAAGGAATGGTATGAGCCAGATATACTCAAGCATCTATAAGTCCCCTTGGGCTCTCTGGGTCAACCCTTAAGCAGGTCGACGTCCT
>PKTU01000020.1 GCA_002869005.1 Deltaproteobacteria bacterium | reverse complement strand
CTTTTTTCTTGCCCAATGCTGTGGGCTGAGCAATCATAAAGCGGGTTTTAAAGAAAAGGGAGTTAAGTTGCTCAAGAAAATTTACAAGCTTGCGTCCTCTGTGAAATTGGCGGTTTGGCTACTCTTCTTGCTTGCGCTGTTAGGCGCGCTAGGCACTTCCGGGGTGATCCCGCAAGGTGGAGCAGCCGCGCAGTACTCCGAGCGGTTGGGCAAAGTAGGGGATCTGATTATCGCTCTTGGTCTCGACAATTACTACCGCTCCATACCTTTCAGGGGTCTCTTCTTATTGCTACTGGTAAACCTCGTACTCTGTGGTGCCAGCCGCACCAAGGTGGGCTTTCTGGATTATTTTGCTAATGGTAAGGCTAACTTTTCGCTAGGCGTATTAGAGCGGGAAGATGCAGTTAGAGCTTTAAGAGCTACAGGTTTTTCGGTAAGCGTTGGCAGCGATTCGGCGGTCTTTCGCCGACGCTGGGGATTCTTAGGTTTCCCACTTGTTCATATTGCCCCTGTATTGATTATTTTAGGTGCCCTTATCGGCAGTGAAGCTGGGTATATCGGAACAAAAATAATTACAGTCGGTGACATTGCGTTGACTTTTCTTGACTGGTCAGTTGAGGAGGAGAGGGAGCTTCCCTTCGTTGTTCACGTCAAGGATAGGGTGACGACCTTCTACCAGGGAAAGCTGCGGCTTTCAGGGTTAAAAAACGACGGTAGTACGGGCGCTGAGTTTACCGCCGAAGTCGGCCGCATAACGCCGATTCCAGATACTCCCTATTCGCTTCTGGTAGAGGAGTATAACCCCGAAACCAACGACATGAGGTATTTCATAAAAGATGGTGCATCCACAAAAGGCCCTTATTCAAAGGGTATTGAGAAGGATGCCCCGCTACTTATAAGGCCCCTAGCCTATAAAGGGTTTGAAGTCAGGCAGGTAGTGGCCTTGGTGGATTTATATCCTTCTGAGGGAAAAGAAGATGTGACAAGCGCGGAAATATCGGTGAACGCTCCCCTCGATTATGGTCCTTACAGGATCTTTTTAACCGCATGGGGGGAAGATGAAGAGGGCGCTCCTTATGTGGGCTTCCAGGTCACCCGCGATCCGGGCGAGAGGTTGGTTTGGATCGGTTCAATTTTTCTCCTTATCGGGATATTTGTGCTCATATTTTTCAAAGGTGGTTGGGCGAGATGGGCAGATGGGGAACTCAAAGTCAAAGGCTCCCGGAGTCTGATTGAAAACCTCCGGTGTTCCTTTAGCAAAGAAGAGAAAAGCCTTTGAGTATTAGAAAAAAGTTATGGCTTTCAGTTACCGCGATCGTTGCCTTGGTCCTCCTTGGCAATGGGGTCTTCATAATAGCAATTGAACGGGGAGAGTTGAGACGTAGCCTGCTGCGGGAGGGGCGTACCTTTGCGCATCTGGCGGCACCGCAGGCGCTTCGGGCGTATGGCGAAAGTGAATGGTATCCTGGCGGCGCGGGACACTTGCTTGAAAAGCTCCGTACCATAGGGGAGGGGCTGCCCTCACTGAAGGGTTTTGCCATATTCAGCGAGCGAGGCCGTCTTTTGGCTGCTTACCCATCTGCTGATGCGCTGCCAAAAGTTGATTTTAAAGACATTGAGCTTTGGGGCAAAGAGGGTAGAGAGAGGCGCAATGAGGTAGCCGGCGTAGGGGAGGTGGAGCTTATCATACCCACCGAGGGCAGCGAGGGGATACCGCCTACGATTGTTCAACTTATTATATCCGAGGAAGAGCTTGGCGAACGCCTATACGCACTTATGCAAATTTACGCCGGGAGCCTCCTGATACTTTTGGCGCTTGGGGCCTACCTGGCATTCAGAGTAGCTGACTCGATGTTAAAACCAATCGCCTCTTTAAAGGCGGCCGCTGAGCGATTAGGCGGGGGAGAGCTGTGGGCTAGGGTTGAGGAATATGGTTCAGGGGAGATCAATGACCTTGCTCACACCTTTAACCTCATGGCCCACGAGGTCGAGCACCACCGCGATCAGCTTGAGGAACGAAACCTGGATCTGGAGAGAGCCTACGACGATTTGCAATCTCTTCAGCAGGAGCTCCTGGCCCTTGAGCGGGTGGCGGCTGTCGGGCGGACGGCGGCTGCGGTCTCACATGAAATTGATAATCCAATCGGTATAATTCTAGGCACCGCTCAAATGGTCAAGGAGGAGATCGCCGGTGATAAAGAGCTATTTGCCGACCTCGCCCTGATAGAGGAGGAGTGTAAGCGCGTACGGCGAATCGTCCGCGACCTCCTCGACTTGACGCGGCCAGCCGCCAATACTCGCGAAGAGGTCGACTTAAAGGATGTTATAACGCTGGTGCTAAGGGGCATCTCCCACCACCCACAATTTCGCAATATAAATATTTCTCTTGCCTGGGGGGATGATTTTCCAAGGCTCTCCATTGATCCTGACGGATTGAAACAGGTTTTCTTGAATTTGCTGATAAACGCTGCTCGCGCAATGGAAGGAAAGGGTGAGATCTCCATTAATGCCTCCCTTGATTCCGGTGTTCCAACAATTGAGGTGGTTGACAGCGGGCTCGGTGTTCCAAAGGAAGCTCTTGAGAGGGTCTTTGAGCCGCTCTTTACAACTTCGCCAAAGGGAGAAAATAGCGCGGGCGCCGGATTGGGGCTCTCCGTCTCTCGCCGTATTATGGAGGAGGAGGGGGGTAGCCTTATGGCCGAGGACCGAGGTGGGGGTGGCGTTTTTGTCCTTAAATTTCCAAAGAGCTGAGCCAACATGGGGGTGGCAGCTACTTTACGCCCGTGTTACCTTTTATTGTCGTAACTTATGATGATAATTCCGCAACAAGCGGATGGGAGAGAGATAATGCATCACTTTGAGTACAGGGAGGGGGAGCTCTCCTGCGAGGGTGTTTCCTTAGCCAGGATTGCCGAGGAGGTTGGGACACCATATTACTGCTATAGCACTGCAACCTTTTTGCAGCACCTTGAAGCTTATAAGAAAGCCTTTTCCGGCGTAGATAGCATCATCTGCTACTCGGTCAAATGTAACGGGAATCTGGCGGTTCTTAATACCCTATCCAAGGCGGGAGCGGGCGCGGATATAGTCTCCGGGGGCGAACTCTTCAGGGCTGTTAAAGCGGGCGTCGACCCGAAGAAGATTGTGTACTCAGGCGTCGGAAAGTCCGCTGAAGAGATAAAGTATGCGCTTGAAGTTGGTATTTTAATGTTCAATGTCGAATCGCCTATGGAGATGATTACGATAAATCATATTGCCGGCGAGGTTGGCTTAAAGGCGCCGGTTGCGATCCGCGTGAATCCAGACGTGGATCCGAGAACCCATGCCTACATCTCTACGGGTATGAAGAAAAATAAATTCGGCATAGCGATAGAGCGTGCGCTCGTCGAATATCGCGCTGCAAGAGAGTTGGGTAACATAGAAGTTGTAGGCGTGGATTGCCATATTGGTAGCCAGATAACGGAGTTGGAACCTTTTGCAGATGCTCTTGTAAAGGTGAAAAACCTTATCCGTACCCTGCGTGAGGAGGGGCTTGAAATCAAATATCTGGATATAGGAGGTGGCTTAGGCATCCCCTATGATGATGAAGTGCCGCCCACGCCCTCTCAGTATGGGGAAACTATCCTTGGAGTTGTCGGGGACCTTGGCTGTACCCTTATCCTTGAGCCGGGCCGCTCCATCGCGGGCAACGCCGGTGTGTTGGTGGGCAAAGTGCTCTATACCAAGGATGGTGAGGAGAAGCGATTCCTAATCAGCGACACCGGCATGAATGATCTT
>PKTU01000122.1 GCA_002869005.1 Deltaproteobacteria bacterium | reverse complement strand
TCAAAGGATGAGCTAATGCTCCATGACCTTCTCTTAGCATCCAAAGAGGCGGAGATTGTCACCGTTTACGATGCTACGGTTGAGGAGGCCCTTGATGCTTCTGTAGCATCTTTCGGCAACCGGGAAGAATTTGAAAAGGAACTTAACACACGTGGCCTTACCGAGGAGCTTTACAAACACGCAATCGCTAGAGAGCTGAAAGTTCATGCAATTCTGGATTGGGTGGGTAACCGGGCAAAGGAAGTTACTGTGGAGGAGATTTCAAAGCTCTATGAAGAAAACATCGATAAACTTAAGACTCCCGAGACGAGGCTAGCCCGCCACATCCTTATAACGGTCAATCCAGAGTACCCTGAAAACACGGAAGAACGCTCGGAAGGTCGAATTAAAAATCTCCGGCGGGAAATCGTAAAGAGTCCGGAGCGCTTCGGGGAGTTGGCTAAAATTAACTCCGAGTGCCCTTCCAGCATAAAGGATGGGCTTATCGGCCCGGTACCAGCAGGACGCCTCTTCCCAATTCTGGACAAGCTGCTTTTCTCGATGGATCTAGGCGAGGTGAGCCCGATAGCCCGCACTGATATGGGCTACCACCTCATCCGCTGCGAGGAGATAAACCCTGCCAATATACCAACGCTGGCTGAAGCGACACCTAAGCTGAAAGAGAGAATATTCAAGCTCCGGGCGGGCAGGGAGAAGAAAAAATTTATCGCAAAGCTCATTGAGGCAAAGATGAAAACACGCGTCAGCGACGAGGGACCAGAAGCGGAGGATCCGCTTCAATAAGGTGCCAGCGCAGAGGGGAAAATAAAACTCGAAAACAGGCGGCGGGAATAAAATACGCTGGGGCTAAATTTAAGCCTTTGCTACAAGCCCGCCGGCTTAAACCGGGACCGGAGTGCAGCGGAAGCGATAGCGCCATGGAGGAGGCGGGTCAGTACCGGTTAAAGCCTCCGGAAGACAAAAAGGCGTCCTCTCCCTTTTAGTTCCACGAAGGGGGCTATCTCCATAGTGTTTACCCCGGTCCGATTATCTGGATTATTGGTTCGGGCGGATACGCATTATTTTGCCGCTATCCGTCGAGAAAAAGATGAAACCTTCGGGGCTTTCAGCTAGGGCCCTTATTCTTTCTTTTAAAGATACAAGTAGGCGCTCTTCTCCAATTGCAGAGCCATCCTCATCAAGCACAATCATATTAAGATGCTTGAGGGCGAGCGCACCCGCGAAGAGATTGCCCTTCCAGCTGGGAAATACATCCCCGGAATAAAGTAGAAGGCTACTTGGCGCGATTGATGGGTCGTAGTATTTAACCGGCTGCTCCATCCCCTCCTTTTGCGTACCCTCCCCCACGCTGAAAGGGCCCCAATACTCTTTACCATATGATATGACAGGCCAACCGTAGTTGCGGCCGGGCAAGATCAAGTTTAATTCATCGCCGCCTCTGGGCCCGTGCTCAATCGCCCATAGCCTACCGTTATAATGGTCGAAAAACAGCCCTTGAGGATTTCGATGCCCGTAGCTCCATATCTCAGGCATTGCACCTGACTTGCCGACAAATGGATTGTCCTCCGGCACTGTGCCGTCGACATTTATCCGTAGAATCGAACCAGCGTGGTTTGATAAATCCTGAGCGTTGTCTCGAACTCCCCTATCACCTGTTGAGAAAAAAATATGCCCATTACGATCAAAGGCAATACGGCTACCGTAGTGGATGTTTTTACCAGTGGCAGAATTTGTGACAAGCAGGTCCTGGAATTCTACAAGACTTGCCCCTGAAAGCTTGGCACGGGCGAGTGTAGTTACACCTTGGCCTTCATTCTCCTTGGAATAGGTAATGTAAATCCAGCTATCAGACAAATATTCTGGCGGTATTGCAACGTCAAGAAGTCCGCCCTGCCCCTCAAAAAAAACCTTTGGGAGCCCCCCAACTCCAGTAATCTTACCCGACCTCAGGTCCAGAAGCCCCATTTCACCTGATTGTTCTGTAAATATCAGAGTGTACTCGTTTACAAATGAGATGCCCCATACCACCCCAAGGCCTTCTGTTACCACCTCAGTTGCAAAAAGAGGAGCTTTGTCTCCTGCCGACGAGCTCCCGGCGCAAGATGCAGTTGCACCTAAAGTCAGAGGAATAAAGAGCAGAAACGCTAGCGCGCACAAATTCTTTGTATTCATGGGAGAAAACACCTCTTAAGGTCCAATTATAAAGGAAGCATACCACTGTTTAGCCGCCTTACCCTTAAGGTCCACTCTCCAGACAATCTTTCTGTTCTCCTATCCTCGCTCCTACTTGATTGGTAGCTTCTGGAAATTTGTCGGCACCCGGCTAAACTAGCTGCTCAATTTGTTTCCACTTGATCCCACCCACCCAAATTGCCTTACTCACAACTGCTGGTATCTTTTTGAAAGATATGCGTTAAATTCTGCCAAAGGAGTATTCAGATGGTAAGGCCCCTTTTAGTCCTTCTTTCCTTGTCGCTAATTTTCACTACAAATGCCAACGCCGGAGGCAAAACTATCAACTATGAAGTTAGGGGAGAAGCTTACGAAGGTCATTACATCAGCCCTTCCCCCGATGCGCCGCTCGTGCTCTTAATCCACGATTGGGACGGGCTGACTGAATATGAGATCAAACGCGCTGAAATGCTATCTGAAAAGGGTTATGCCGTCTTCGCTGTGGACCTCTTCGGCAAAGGAGTCCGCCCGACTGAAGTCAAGGACAAGCGCCAGCACACAGGAGAGCTTTACAAAGATAGAGAGAAGATGAGGGCGCTTCTCTATGGCGCAATGGAAGCCGCGAGGACGCAGGGTGCAAATACCAGTAACGCTGTAGCAATAGGTTACTGTTTCGGGGGTGCGGCTGTCTTGGAGTTCGCAAGAGCTGGTGCCGGACTAAAGGGCTACGTGACTTTTCACGGAGGTCTCTCCACACCCGAAGGACAGGACTACACGAAGGTAAAAAGTGAAATCCTTGTTTTCCATGGGTCGGCAGATACAGCAATTACCATGGGTGATTTTTCAAAACTTGCAACCATACTTGAGAAAAACAATATCCCACATGAGATGATCACATATGGGGGAGCGCCGCATGCATTCACCGTTTTCGGCGCTGGGAGCTATAGGGAAAAAGCAGATAAAGAATCGTGGAAAAGGTTCATTTCTTTCCTTGATGAAACACTGTAACAGTTAGCTAATGGGTGACAAACAGGCGGCTTGATCTGCTTGCAACACCCCCGCGCGTAGCAGTCCCAGAGTCCGCTGCACCTACAAGGTCAGCCGTTATGCGCACCCGGTAGTACCACACCCCGCTTTTACGTCTGACTATAACCGTCACACAAAAACCCCCTGCGGTCAGGTTGTTCCACAGAGGGCTTCGATAGCAGAACTGGGGTCGGGGCGAAAGGGGTTAGTCCTTAAGTCCGCACAAATACAGAAACTCGGTGCAAAAGTGTCTCAGTGAAGTCTTGACGTCATCAATGTCTTGACGGTGTGCATTATATTTCCAACTGTGTGCAGATTGGTCGCCAAGCTCTTTGAATTTTTTCTTATTGAGAGCGGCTTTAGTTACTCGCCCAAGTTTACTGCTGTACGTCGCGAGTGCCTTCGATGCAAGCGCGTCAAGCATTAAATAGTTGTCATCACTGTCTTTAATTTTATCGCCATCACCATTAGCTTCAAATGCTTCGATGATCAAAACCTCAACTAGCCTACGGATCATAACAGCGCATGCGTCATAACATGCTTCTGCATAGCAGGTATTTATTTGATGAACAATTCTAGTTATATACCCGCGCCTTCT
>PKTU01000090.1 GCA_002869005.1 Deltaproteobacteria bacterium | reverse complement strand
TCTCCATATACTTTGCGAGGTGGCGTTTTAACCTGCGCTCGTCAAATACCGAGCCGGTTATACGGTTAAACGTTGAAGCAAGGGGCGATTCAGAACTCCTGAATGAAAAGACCAAAGAGGTCCTTGAAACGCTGGCTCCATTTAAGCTGTAATGGTCTGCGAAAAAAAAGCCGCGCTATTAGCGCGGCTTTTTCCGTTTATAGGGAAGGATTTTTAAGCGTCTCCCAGGCTCTTCTTTACCGCTGCCGCGTTATCGTCGTCACGCACCCTAACGGGTTTGGCGAAGGCCTCCTCATCCCGCGAGGCGGGACAAACGGTTGCGCAGTCGTTTACGATAACGCCGGTGGGGCAGAATCTCAGGCAACTTAGCTCTTTGTCGAAACATTCGGGGCAAACTTTCTTTGCCCGAACAGTGTAGCTGACTACTTGGCGCTCAATTCCCCGCCCAACAAAGCCTAGCACATTTTCTTTTCTGCGTTCCGAGCAGTGGCGGACGCATATTCCGCACATTATGCAGAAGTTGTCTCTTGGAACCATTCTATCTGCGGGCACCCCATACTTTTCAAGAAGCTTTTTATCTATAAGGGGCCACCTTGCTTTAAGTAGCTCAAGTATAGTGCGGCGGTATCTGACGACTTTCTCCGATTCCGTAAGTACGTCAATTCCATTCTCTACAGGGTATAGGCAGGAAGCGACTATGCGGCTTCTTCCTCCGCGTACGATTTCGACGACGCAGAGGCGGCATGCCCCAAAGGGCTCCAACCCCTCAAGATTGCACAGGGTTGGGATCTCGGCACCTGCTTTTCGAGCGGCGTCGAGTACCATCGTTCCTGCCTCGACCGTTACCTCTGTGCCATTTATTTTTAAAGTTATATCACTCATTTGCCGCCTCCTCGGAAGTGGCGAAGGCGGTTATAACATCCGCCTGGCGAATCTTGGTCACGGCCTGCACCTTTGAGGGGCATTCCTGGTAGCAGCTGTCACATTTGACGCAGAGGGCGTTGTTAACCTTGTGGGGCTTCTTCTTATCTCCTGATATAGCGTTTACAGGGCAGACCTTCATGCATTTACCGCAGCCGATGCACTTTTCAACGTCAATGGTGTACGCTATGAGCGCTTTGCAGACTCCGCCCGGACAGCTTTTGTCATTTATATGCGCTACGTATTCATCCTTGAAATATTTGATGGAGCTAAGTACGGGGTTCGGCGCGGATTGACCGAGCCCGCATAGCGCGCACTCCTTCATCATCACCGATATATCCTCAATTAAATCAAGGTCGTCCGGGCGCGCCGTTCCAGCTGTCATGCGGCGCAACACCTCCAGAAGCTGGTCAATACCATCCCTGCAAGGAACGCACTTCCCGCAAGATTCATCGGAGAGAAATTCCAAGAAGTATTTGGCGACATTGACCATGCAGGTGTCTTTATCCATTACGATCATGCCGCCTGATCCCATCATTGAACCGGCAGAGTAGAGTTCATCGTAATCTACGTGGAGGTCCAGCATCTCCTCGGGGATCACTCCGCCGGAAGGCCCCCCTGTCTGAACCGCCTTGAACTCTTTGTCGTCACGTATGCCTCCGCCGATATCGAAAATTATCTGGCGAAGTGTCATCCCCATGGGAACTTCGACAAGCCCCGTGTTTTTAACATTTCCGACCAGAGAGAAGATCTTTGTACCCTTTGAACCTTCGGTGCCGATTGACTTAAACCAGTTGGCGCCCTTGTTGATTATCAAGGGAACGTTGGCCCAGGTCTCAACATTGTTGAGACAGCTGGGTTTTCCCCTCAAGCCGGAGATAGAGGTGCGGATATATTTTGGCCTTGGCTCTCCTACCCGGCCCTCGATTGCGGACATGAGCGCGCTGGATTCTCC
The DNA here is from genome assembly GCA_002869005.1 of Deltaproteobacteria bacterium. Taxonomy (GTDB): domain Bacteria; phylum Desulfobacterota; class Deferrisomatia; order Deferrisomatales; family BM512; genus BM512. The sequence goes on along the minus strand of PKTU01000090.1, from coordinate 1,935 downwards.
GGAGACAAATGCTCCTGCCCCTTTGTGGACGATTATGTCGAAGCTAAAGCCCGTCCCAAGGATATTCTCGCCAAGCAGGCCCAGCTCGCGGAGTACATCAAGGGCATATAGGACGTTATCGATTGCCAGGGGGTACTCCTGCCTGACATAAATGTAGCCCTCATTCGCCCCTATTGCGTAGCCGCCGATCATCAGCCCCTCTATAACCGAATGGGGGTTGCCCTCAAGGATGCCGCGGTCCATGTATGCGCCCGGATCGCCCTCGTCGGCGTTAACTATGACATATCGAGTATCCGCCGGTGGCTTTGCCGTCGCCTCCCACTTCGCTCCGGCCGGGAAACCACCGCCGCCACGGCCTCTGAGGCCTGAATCTTTGACTTCAGCTATTACGGCTTCCGGCGTCATTGTGGTTATCGCCTTTACCAGCGCCGTATAGCCGCCTCTGGCGATGTAGTCTTCAATCGAGCGGGGGTCTATACGCTTGTTGTCGCCGAAGACCACTTTTTGCTGGTACTTGTAAAAGGGAATATCCGATTCCTTCTGAATCGGCAGCCCATCCTCGCCTTTGTATAGGAGCCGTTCCACTACAGCGCCATTTTTTAAGGTTGTTTCAACTATCTCATTTACATCTTCGGGGCTAACCCTGAGATAGCAGATCTCATCTGGCAGGATGACAACGGAGGGGCCTCGCTCGCAAAAACCATGACAACCGGTTTGCGCCAAAGTGACCTCACCTTCGAGCCCCGCCGCGGAAAGCGCCTCTTCGAATCGTTTGAAGACTTTACCGCTGGCGTAGGCGAGGCAACCAGGCCCTGAACAAACGGCGACCGCTGTACGGTTGGGATCACGACCCTTAATGATCTTTTCGCGCAGGGATTCAAAATCGGAGGGACTTGAAAGCTTGATGATTTCACTCACAGGAGTCAGCCTTTCTCCGAATATCCTCCAGAGTCGGGTTGGAGAGGTATTCGTCGTCCGCGATCATTACGGGGCCGAGGGCGCAAGCGCCAAGGCAGTTGACCGTATCAAGGCTGAATTTTTCATCACGGCTGGTTTGCCCCGGCTTAATGCCGAGAACCTGCGAGGTTCGATCAAGCAGTCTCTCGGCGCCCCTAACGTGGCAGGCGGTTCCCATGCAGACATGCATTGAGTGGCGGCCCTTTGGGACCAGGCTGAAATGAGCGTAAAAAGTCGTTAGGTTGTAAATGTAATTTATAGGCACGTCGAGGCGCTTGGAGACATGCTCAAGGATCTCCTTCGGGAGCCAGCGGAACTCTCTCTGGATGTCGAGAAGTATCTGTATAAGCCCCTCTCTATCGGAGCCGTGGGCTTCGATTATTTTATCCACGGCGGCCAGTCTACCTAACATTATCCACCTCCCGATGGCATGCTTAAAAGCGCAGCAAAGCAAGAGTGAATTTTGACGGATCAGCATGGGCCTAGTCAAATTTAGTTTACTTTATTTTAATTAGGCTGAAACGAATTAAGGGAGGATAAATAGAAAAAAGCCAGTATAAACAGAGTGTTGGCTTCAGGCGGCAATAAAATACGCCCCCCGAATAGGTGCCGGGGGGCGCATTGTACATTGATGGGGTATGAGGAGTGTTTTTTACTCCCAGGTGCGCTTGTCTTCCAGCACCTGACCATCGGCGGGGAGATTTCCTTCGGGAACGAAGGAAACGTTGCCTCCGATGCGTAAAACCTTTCTTATGTTGTCTTCGATAGCGCTCTTGGCATCGGCGCTCTGATCTCCCCCTGATATGAATAGCGTAAGGGCATCCCGGTTGTTTTTCCGCTCTACCACTGCGCGGTAAGCCGAATAGCCGGGGAAGTCGGCCATCACCTTTTGCACTAGCCCCGGGTGCACGAACATTCCTTTTACTTTAACCATTGTGTCAGCACGGCCCAGCCAACCGCGGAGTTTCGGGCTCGTTC
>PKTU01000088.1 GCA_002869005.1 Deltaproteobacteria bacterium | reverse complement strand
TTTCATGGCTGGCGACTACACCGTCGCTCTCTCCGGTGGCTACTTCCAGGCTGTTGACGACCACATGTACGGCGAGTCCGAAGTCGGCAGCGAGTTCGGCCTCCTCGTCAAGCGCGCCTTCCTCGACGGCAAGGTCATCACCGCCCTCATGGCTAACGTTGCCACCTTCGGTGACGGCTATGCCGGCGCAGATGCCGACTACGAAGACGCTCACCGCGTAGCGTTCTCCATCATCACTCCTTTCTAAGGCAGTGTTGAAGAGTTAGACTAAAAAGCCCCGGCGGGTTAACCGCCGGGGCTTTTTTTACCACACTCAATTTCCTCTTAACCCTCACCTCATCAAGCGATACTCTCCACCGGCCTCCAATGCGTAAAGTGAATGCTCGGCATACTCCGGTTCAGCCAGAACCGTCCTCGTGACCTCAAGCTCATCCAAGGGGAAAACAAGCGCCAGCCCGCAATCGGAAGAGAGTTGCCTTGGTACAGGCATTACCTTGGCATTGACACCGCATGATTTAAGGTACTTCTCAGCGCTCATGACCTTATGGACGCTGTTGAAAATTATCAGTCCATCCCGTACCATTAAATAAATATACCTTTCAAATTTCATCGAGAGCTACACGATGGCAAGACCTGTAAAGTTAAACTCCATTGTAGAGAATATACTCAAAGATACCGAGTCGAAATACCCCGATAACGCTCACAAAATCTGGGATATCTGGGCTGAAGCTGTAGGGCATGACCTGGCAACTCGATGTTCGCCGCTCGCACTGTCAAACGGTAAGTTGACGGTTGCTGTGGAATCACCCATATGGCTACAACAACTTTCTCTATTTTCAGCGATTCTAATTGAAAATATAAACCGCCTTCTAGATGGAGGATACGTCAAAAAGGTTGTTTTTAAACAAGCCGATATCAGACCACCGGCTTTACAAGAAAAACAACTTCCGGAGGGCTGGGAAGATGCCCCCCTTGCCAGCGAAGAAATTAAATACATAGAGGATGCAAGTCGTGGCTTGAAGGACGAGGAGCTTTCAAAGGCAATTAAAAAGCTGATCGCACAAGCGCTCAGGAGAGCACGTTTCGAGGAGCGCCAAGGATAGCCATTGTTTCTTTTGTATATTTTTCCCCGGTAGCGCTCAGCAGTGGGTGCAATATTAATGGCGCCTCCTCTATTGCTTCTCCCCCTTCTCCCTTTAAGCCCTCTCCCAAAAGCAGAAAAGGCTCTTCGCCCTCTCTACCGTAAACTCTACGGAACCGGGATAAATTAAGCCCCGCATATTCTATTGCTCCAATTAAACGTTTTTCCTGATTCGCTGGAAAAACTATACAAAATCTGCCGCCAACAGTTAAAGAAGCACAGGCGAAGCTGCAACACTTCTCAACGGTAAGCGTTATTTCATGGCGCGAAATGGCAACTGATTTATCGGAGTTTAAGCGGCCACGGCCCAACGGCATATAGGGAGGGTTTGCGATAACAAGGTCCGCTTCAACTGGTTCGATATCTCTTATGTCACCGATGAGAAATTTTGTTCGCGACCCATAACCGTTCCAGTTGGCGGATCTAATGGCGCGGTCGACGGCTTCGGGTTGTATATCGATTCCAGTCAAACGGTTGGCAGCCCCAAGGTGTAAAAGTGCCAATCCGGCGACGCCGCTACCACAACCCAGATCAACTGCTTGCCGGGCATTACCTCCGCGGCTAGCAAAATCAGCCAAAAGTAGGGGGTCTATGGAAAATCGATACCCCTTAACAGGCTGAATTATGCCAAGCGTTCCGCCCAGAGCAGTGTCAGCAGACTCCCCCTCCATGAGAGAGGGTTCGCCCATTAACGCCACATGCTACTCCTCGTCAAACAATGGATTGAGAACTAATCCAGTAACAATCTTTGGAAAGAAGTAAGTTGATTTCTGAGGCATACGCTCACCAGTTTCAGCAGCCTCTTTAACTTGCTTAACTGGAGTGGGATTCATAAAAAAGCCTAATTGCGCCTCCCCACTCTCAACGCGCTTTAAAAGTTCGTCGGCGTTTTTCACATATTTTAGGTTCAGCTGATCTTCTTGCGCCTTTTCATCGATGCCAAGAATTTTTTCTATAATAAGTCCATGCAGAAGAGTAACGTCCAACGTCTGAAGAGCTGGTGGTTTATGGGCAAAGATAAGGGAGGTATCGACCCCGGATTTCAAAGATATCAAGTAAAGCTCACCACCTTCAGCCGCTACGCCAAACGTCTGCTTCTTGCCGCGCAGCTCACGGAGCGTTTCGAGCATGGCGGGTAACCCCTCGCTAAAAATTTCTACATCGAAATATTCACCCAAGGTATTGATGAAAGTGCTTTTCTCAAAGCCTGAAAGGCCGAATACCGCCCTGTGCGTTGGCAAAACGGAGAGCCCCTCGGACCAGAGGTTGACAAGATACATCAAAACGTAGTTCCAACTCTCATTGCCCGTGTGCGCCGGATTTTTTGCCGCCATGAAGTTGCGGTAGTTTAAGGCAGTCTCATATCTATGATGTCCGTCAGCAATGAAAAAAGACTTCGACTCCATAACTTTAGATACAGTTTCAGCAACGGCCTTATCTGTGACCGGCCACATTCTAATTCGCGTCCCCTCATCACTGACAAGGTCAATAACGGGAGTCTCCCTTTTTGATAAGCGGTTGTCGAAAGCAACTTCTATTTCATACCTGGAATCGTCATAGAGTGAGAAAACAGGGCTCAGATTTGCCTTAGTAGCTTTGGTCAAATTAAGACGATCGGCTTTAGGACCGGCAAGGGTCTTCTCGTGAGGCCTATAAACTCCGGAATCGGCATCCTCCACCCGGACAGCCGCTAAAAAGCCTCGGCGGGTACAGGGCTTGTCAAATTCACCCTTATAATCCTCTTCCACATAATAGAGGGTTGCCTCTGAATCCCTTACGAAAACATCTTCGCCAAGCCAGGCATTAAAAGTTTTAGCCGCCCTCGTGTAACGGTTGTTGTTATCGTCGTCACCCGGCTGCACCTTACCAAAATCTATCCTGACTATATTGTGCGGGCTTCTCTCATAAAGCTCTTCTTGATATTTACCGTCTATCACATCGTAAGGAGGTGTTATCAAACTCTTATAATCATTGAATTTTTCAGGGTTGTATCTGATCCCGCGGAAGGGTCTTACATCAGCCATAAAGCCATTATCCTTTCAAAGAGGGTATTTCCCCGCCGTAATTACCAGAGGTTGAAATCTTCAGGGCATCCGCTGCCCTCAAATCTGTATCTAACCACCCGACTACTCTCATCCACCTCGAACCAGGTTTTACAACTCTTTGTAACGTCGTAATATTCAGTGCGCTTTGGAGTCCTTCCAAGAGGGTCGGCATTAACCAATTTTCCGGTAGAAGGGTCATATTTGTATTCAATTAAAGATGGGTCGCTGACTTGCCTCGACGCAGTTCCGGAATATGCCTTTACGTACAAGTAGACCTTGTTGCCATTTGGGATCTCCATAATTTGAGTAGGATAACCCTTATCATCAAGAACAATCTGAATATCCTCACCTACATACCAATCCAAACTATCGGAATATTCATCATAGGTCGTAGCGCAACCCATTAGTAAAAAGATAGCCAGCGGTAAAATGAATTTCTTGCGCATCCCCCCCTCCAAATTTTTTTAATGTTCAACGAGAGAACAGTCTAAGGTGAGGAACGCCGGCAGTCAACCGGAGTCAATATAAAGGGATAAAAAAGGAACGCCCCTGGAGGAGCGAGGCTCCAACAGGGGCGTTTGTGATAAATTTCGGCGGCGACCTACTCTCCCACCAAGTTACCCTGG